>CAYNKI010000461.1:0-1521 GCA_964397675.1 uncultured Pirellulales bacterium | reverse complement strand
CGAATGATTTCGAACAGGCCGGGGAGAGATATCTTTCCTTGAGTAAGATGGACCAGAAACATCTGGTGGATAACCTCATCGCAGATCTCATGCACATTGACAAACCAATCCAGCAACGGGTAATTGAGAATCTGACCAAAGCTAACCAAGAACTGGGGAGAGCTGTAGCTAAAGGCCTGAAACTTTAAAGAGGAGGAAAGGTTGGTAGCGGGGGCTGGATTCGAATGGTGGGTATTGACGCAAAGTTTGATAGATGTCAAAATATCAATAGGTATACATAATTAAGTTTAAAACCAATATCGGATTATAGATAATGAAAAAACTTGTTCGCAGGTGGGAACTATCTGGAATTATTTTTGTGTTTCTTCTCGGAGCTCTTCTACATTTTGCTTTCGAATGGTCTGGTGAGTCAGTAATTGTTGGGTCGATAGCATCAGTTAATGAAAGTGTCTGGGAACACTTTAAGCAAGGTTTTTGGCCCATGTGTCTCTATGCTGCAATCGAGTACAGATTCATACGTGCAAATATTAATAATTTTCTCACTGCTAAGGCAGTCGCCGTTTATCTGATTCCAATTATAACCGCACTTATTTTTTATGCATATACGACTGCTATCGGAGAGGAGATTCTAATAGTTGACATCGTGATTTTTGCAGTAGCCGTAACCGCAGGACAGTTGACCAGCTACAAAATACTAACTTCTGCGAAATTACCAAAATATGCAAACATTATTTCCTTGGCTTTTATTATTCTATTAGCGCTTGTTCTAATACTATTTACTTTCTATCCGCCCCATCTGCCAATATTCTTAGATGCAAGCACTGGGACGTACGGTATTCCAAAATAGATCTTAAAGCAAAGAGGGAAGCAAATAAGCTTCCCTCTTTCGTTCTTTGGTAGCGGGGGCAGGACTCGAACCTGCGACCTTCGGGCCGTAGGAACGAAGGGCTTCCGCTGCTGATGCCCGTTAAACAATCTGGCATTTCGTTCAGCATTTAACAAAAGTGGCTTTTGTTTTATCAGAGGAAGCAATTCAAATGCGCAACAGAGGAACAGTCAAAGATTCCGCATATCCCGGCTAAAGCAGCTGTTCAAGCTCCTTCATTGTACTGTCGGTCAAGCCTTTTTCTGCTGCCAAAGCGCGATGAGATGTTGACGACGGGGTAGTTTCAGTTTTGCCAATAAATTGCGCACGTGAACCTTTACCGTGTGCTCACTGAGATACAATTTTTTGGCAATTTCTTTATTACTATCGCCCTTGGCTACCAGGCTCATCACTTCCAACTCTCGCTTGGTCAGGACCTTAAGTCGTGCCGCATAATTTAAGTGCTTTGAGTTCCAACTAGTTAGTTCATCTACGAGTTTTGTCGCCACATTGGCATCAATGACAAACTTTCCACTGCGAATAAGAGATATTGCTTTAAGAAGTTCTTCAAGCGTTACATCCTTACTAAGAAACCCTACTGCTCCTGCCTCAAGAGCACCGATGATATCACCGTTCTGATTCAGGTGGGTAAGCAA
>CAYNKI010000460.1:0-1550 GCA_964397675.1 uncultured Pirellulales bacterium | reverse complement strand
ACGAAATCCCAGTGACACGGCATCAGCATATCGATAGCCATAGCCAGGGATACCTCCGATTTCCGGCCATCTAAAGTATCATGTATGATTGTCTTTTTGGTTTGCTCCAGAAAAGTCAAGTCGTCTTTGTAATACTCTCCCGCCGGTTTCGCCCCCGGCTCACCATAATCTCCGAGGTCAAGAGCCAGCCAATGATAACGGCAGCTCGGCTCAAGAGCCTCAGTAATCTTATCGACGACTCGCTGGGCTTGCCATATCTTAAGAGGACTCGGCTTGCCAATGAAACTCAATAGTTCATCTGCCGGGATGTCGCCGACATTTAAATTCAAGCCCTTAATAGCTGTATTTTTACACCACATAGAGAGTATACTGCGGGCATTCTCTAATTCTTTCTTGCGCTCGGGCGGTCGCTGCTGTGATTGCTCTAAACAGTGCCCGGCAGCTATAGATTTGACAATATACTCTGCCTCTTTATCTGCCTCATGATAACACGCTTCGAACCGCGTAATAACCTGTCGTATTTGAATTGTTTGCTCATCTAAGGGAGCAATAGAGTCTTCCATCGCTTCAATAGCTATAAGCTCCTTGTCACGAAGAAAGCTCTTATCATCCGGGGCATAGCAATTCAACCAGCAGGCCCTTAAATTATCACTCATATACTTCCTTTCTTTTGAGCGGTATTTGCTGTTCAGTCGCTCAGGAGTTTCTCATAGACCGCCTCGATAGTATCGACCATTGTTTCCGGCGCCAATCCTTCCAGCCAAACCTCAAAGTCGTGATGAAGCCCTGCCTCATCGTCATTGATAAACACACTGGCCGTAATGTGCATGGCATTACAGAGCACAAATCCTTCTTTGATACCCCTTTCTTCCAGGCACTGCTGAACCTGCGGCGTGATATTGATAAATTCCCGCCTGCCTCTTGTATTAAACCACAGTTCCTTTCGGTAACTTTTCATAATGTTCTTTGCTCATAATGTAGGCAAGATTAGAGCGTACTTCTTATCGCATCTAATCGCTTTTTGGATTCCGGGTCTGTGATATAGATCTTCTCAAGTCTTCTCAAGCTTTTCACAGGGATATTCATTGCAATGCACGCAATTCTCAAGGCCCTTGTCTCTTGCGCACTTTCTTACCTGACAGTCTCCGCCGGAGAAGTGTCTTCCGTTTTCTGCTTTACAACCGTCACAGTCAGCGACATCCTCGGGTTTACATTCCCAGCCGTAGTGCTCCTTGAGATTCCAGGCGATATCAACTCTCATTTCACGTTTTTTCTTTGGGTCCTGTTCCCTCGTTGCCAAATAGATGGCACAGCCATGACAGTTTGAGCCGCAATAACCAATCATCTCATTCATTTTTTTCTCCTTTTTTGTCGTGGCGTCGGTTTTCGTCAGGTTTGCACAACCCGAAAGACTCGAACAACCGATAACCAAACCAGTTCCATAAGTTGCACCAATTTTCAAAAAAGTCCTTCTATCTTGTTTCGTACCCATAACATTGTCTCCTAATCACGCGAATATTAGTTTTTCTCCAGCAATTTTTTATAGACCG
>CAYNKI010000459.1:0-1562 GCA_964397675.1 uncultured Pirellulales bacterium | reverse complement strand
TACATTTACCTATGCCGATTAAACGAGTGCTTTCCCATGAGAAATTGAAGGACAATGTAGGGCGTACAGCTATTCAGCGTGGACCGGTTGTGTACTGCTTTGAGGGGATTGACAATCCAGACGGCGTGGCAAATTTAGCCTTGCCAACCGAAGCAGAATTGCATACCGAATATCGGCCAGATCTCTTAGGTGGAATCGTGCTCATTAAAGGGCAGGGAAAAATTCAACAGCCTCAGGCAGAAGGAAAAACGTTAGTTAAGAATATTGAGGTGGTTGCAATTCCCTACTACGCCTGGGCACACCGCGGCAAAAGCCAAATGGCAGTGTGGCTACCAGTATCCGCAGAGGGAGGTAGCTGATAAAAAGCATATCTTGTCAGCTATACAACGGGCTAAGCTAAGCCAGAAAAAACAATTGTTTGACTTAATTCGATTAATGTACTAAACTGTGTGTTTTCACGTGCGTAGTAAATAGCTATCTGTACGTGGCTTATGGACCATTACTACTCATCGACCTGATATTCGCAATACGAGTCCCGTTAGAAATTCTATAACGGGGCAAGATGATGAAAAAAGAGAAAAATTTCTAACGGGGTGAAATGCAGGATACGAAATACGAGGAAAGCTGCGGTTTGTTTGGTATTTTTGGCGATTCCGAAGCTGTTCAAAAGACCTATTTCGGTTTACACAGCCTTCAGCACCGCGGACAGGAATCAGCAGGCATCGCCTCCAGCGATGGAGAAGTTATCCAGTGCTACAAAGCTATGGGGATGGTAAGAAGGGTTTTCCGCAGCGGTTCAGACATTCTACAAAAATTATCTAATCCGATAGCAATCGGCCACGTTCGCTACTCAACCTCTGGCACCAGCAAAGCCGTTAATAGTCAGCCGCTCTTGGTCGAGTACTCCCGAGGACAGGTGGCAGTAGCTCATAATGGTAATCTTATAAATGCAGCATTGCTGCGAGACGAATACGAGGCCTACGGCAGCATCTTCAAATCAACCAGTGATACAGAGATTATTATTCATTTGTTGGCCAAGCCGACCCACCTGAGCAGACAGGACTCCCTTGCTCATGTATTAAACCATCTGCAGGGAGCGTTCTGTCTTTTGTTTTTATTTGCTGATCGTATTGAGGCGGCCCGCGATCCTTACGGCATCAGGCCTTTGTGCATCGGCCAAATGGAAAATGGCCATTATGCTATTGCCAGTGAAAGCTGCGCCTTCGATGCGATAGGGGCAAAGTTCGTTCGTGAAGTCGAGCCCGGCGAAATCGTCACGCTGGATAAAAATGGTCTTTCCAGCAGATTCTTCGTCAAGACTGGAAACATCACGCCGGCCCACTGTATCTTCGAGCACATCTATTTTGCCAAGCAAAACTCGCACATATTCGGCGAAAATGTACACGAATTTAGAAAAAAACTCGGCAGACAACTGGCTATCGAAAATCCTGCTGATGCGGATGTGGTAATCCCCGTGCCGGACTCAGGAACGTCAGCAGCGATCGGCTACGCAGAGCAAAGCAAAATACCTTTCGATATGGGAATGGTCAGGAGTCACAACA
>CAYNKI010000458.1:0-1591 GCA_964397675.1 uncultured Pirellulales bacterium | reverse complement strand
AGGTTGTCAGCAAGCAGAACGTGACTTCCGTTGTCGTGCAAACTCAACCAAAGACGCGGTACTATTGGGCCGTCGATACTTATATCGGCGATCCCAATGATCCGATTTGGGGGCCTACTTTTAGCTTCTTTGTAGATAACCTACCTCCCAAAGTGTACGCCGGCGCGGATATGGTTACCTGGCTGGCCGACGGTGTCAGGACTGGCAATCTTGACGCGACCGTCACAGAGGATGATGCTTATACTGTACAGTGGACAGTGGTTAGTGAACCCGATGACCCCAACAGCCCGGACGCCGTGATTACCGATCCGAGTGCCGAGGATACGAGTATTACCCTGTCAGCCGTAGGCGAGTATGTCTTACAGATGGAGGCAGATGACGGCGAATACACCGGTTCGGACACGGTCACGATCAACGTGTATAACGACAGTTGTGAGGCAGCCCAGTCACTGCCGGATTACGAGCCGTTTCCCGGAGACATCAATGGTGACTGCATCGTCAATGATCTGGATATGGCTATATTACAGGAAGACTGGTTGAAGGATAAATCACTGACCGATGAGTGGTTCAAGGTCGATTGACTGACCCCGTGCTTTGGATTCCCGCTGGGTGGGGTTCTTCGCAGGGGCACTTGAGCTTACCAGGGCGTTTGAAACGCATTTCAAACGCCCTATCTCGTATTTTTATATTAGGAGATATCATCATGAATAAGCGAAAAGCATTTACATTAATAGAACTTTTGGTGGTAATAGCAATTATTGCTCTGTTGATGGCGATATTGGTGCCGACACTGAACAAAGCCAGGGAGCTGGGCAAGCGTGCGGCCTGTCTTAGCAATCTCAGGCAGTTGACGCTGGCATGGATTATGTACGCAGATGATAACGATGGCAAGATTGTTTATGCTCGGGTAGGGTGGCGGCAGAATTACGGCATGGGTTGGGTAGGCCAGCCAGTGAGGAATGAGTCTGAGGCCAAGAAAATAAAGCATATTAAAGAGGGATTGCTATTCCCATATTCTCGGAACATAAAACTTTATAGGTGCCCGACCGGTGAACGAGGAGAGATGGTAACATATTCTATGGTGCATTCTATGAATGGTGGCACGCTCGACAAAATAATAGGAGCTACGGAGGATATGATCTTTAAAAATACGTTACAGATTCGCAGGCCGGGCGAAAGGTTCGTTTTTGTTGATGATGGCAAGTGCCCCGGCACCGGCACCACCAGCACCAGCCCTTGGAATGTTGGTTATACAGAGCCGATGTGGCATGACAAGCCTACAGTACGGCACGGTGATGGGACGAACTGGTCTTTTGCTGATGGACACTCCGAATACTATAAGTGGAGAGACCCACGTACGATAGAGCTGGCCAACGACCCCACGAAGTATGACAGCATGTGTAGCGTATCCCATCCGGGTAGTGTGGATTTGGTATGGGCGTGCAAAGGCGTCTGGGGCAGAACAAATTATACATCTATACAAAAGTAATAGGCTAATGCTCTGTCGCAGAATCGAGTTTACTTATATTTCAATTAACTACTATTGAAGGAAGGAGGTAAAGCCAAGTCCTAAAAAGTTGTATTGATTTAG
>CAYNKI010000457.1:0-1622 GCA_964397675.1 uncultured Pirellulales bacterium | reverse complement strand
ACGAAAAATACGAAATACGAAGCACGAAATTCGAAACAATATCAAAATCTAAATGCCCTAAATTCAAAAGTTTGCCTTTCTTGCCAAATAAAGGTTTATGTGCGTGCCCAGCACCAAATTAGCTTAGGCTCACGCCTAATTGGTGCGGGACGATTCGTGCGGGTCTCCGCTATATCTGCCATTTCTATGGCGATTGTAATTATACCAAACTCGGCTGGAATGTTCAATAAAAATCTAACTTTTTTTGGAAAAATTTCACCACGAAGGCATCCGTCTTCGCTGGGCGATGCCAGCTTCGCCGGATAGGCTCCGACACGAAGAGAATTTTAATCGCGGATTTACGCGGATTTACCGGATTTATTGCCACGAAATGGTTCGACAGGCTCACCGTCCCGAGCGAAGTCGAGGGAAGGCACAAAATGCACAAAAGAGACAAAAAAAATGACCCCAAAAGTGCTTTTTTGGGCCTTTCGTCCTTGCTCAACAGGCAGACAGCACCTATGATTGAATATAGTGGATAAGATAGCTCTGAAGCAACAACATCGTAGTTTATGCTTTCTTGCTTTATACCGCGAGATTTGGGATGTTATACGGAAACCATGTAAAAACATTGTTGGATGTGAGGAAAAGGGATTGTAATCTTAATATATTCTTAATAGGAGAAGAAAGCGGAGACTATGGATTGGAGAAAATTATTATCTGAGAAACGTATACGAGTGTTACTTGAGGACAAGCCTGCAAATCCAGCAAAACCAGATGAGCGAACTGAGCATGGACGGGATTATGATCGGGCAATATTTAGTACCCCTGTTCGTCGTATGCAGGATAAGACCCAAGTATTCCCGCTCGATCCGAATGATTCTGTTAGGACTCGTTTGACACATTCATTGGAGGTTTCAAATATTGCGCGTAATATGGCTCGGGGAATAGGCAACTGGCTTTTCGAAAAGAAAAAAGAAATAGATAGCGAACAAAGGGATTCTATTGAAATAATAGCTACAACATGCGGCTTGATCCATGATTTAGGGAATCCACCATTCGGTCATGCCGGCGAGAAGGCAATACAGGAATGGTTTGAGTGTCAAGACGAAAAGAACAGTAGTTTTTTTAAGTTTGCCTCCAAACCTGAAAATGCACAACAGTTGAAGAAAGACTTTCTGAAGTTTGAAGGTAACGCACAGACAATTCGATTGATTTCAAAATTACAGGTGTTGGCTGATTTTTACGGGCTTAATTTTACCTGTGCGACAATGTCTGCTGCTTGTAAATATATTGTCTCTTCAAATGAAATCACTGATGATTTACATGAAAAGTCTAAGCTCGGATATTTCACCTCAGAACAAGCTCTTATAGAAAAGGTTCAGAAAGAGACTGGAACGGAAAACATAAGAAATCCGATAGCGTATATTGTAGAGTCTGCTGACGATATAGCGTATTCAGTTGTCGATATAGAAGATGGAGTCAAGAAAGGTGTCATTAGTTGGGATGTCCTTAAGGAAAAGCTTGGAGAAGAATTTGCAGAAACATCGAAAGGAGATTCTAAAAGCGACTCAGGGATGCTGGAATTATGTTTTTCAAAAGCAGATGACTATCTTAAGAAAGCAGATCCTTCTATTCTCAAA
>CAYNKI010000456.1:0-1625 GCA_964397675.1 uncultured Pirellulales bacterium | reverse complement strand
TTCCTTGATAACCCAACTTTTTCTTTGAAGGGCATCCCATCGTTCGCTCTCCCGCTCTAACTCGCACAAGCGGAGTCTCCGATACACCTCAAGTCAACCTTTGAGCTATAAAAACAGTCAAAAGAACCAACGTTGCTGGTTTCGAACGCCGGTAGTTTGGCAACTTCCAAGTAGTCACAGCGGGCATAAAGATCTTTTTCCTCTCTAAATTTGGCAATCATCTATGGCTCACATTCGCGAAAATTTACATGAAACTTCCACTGAGTTTGTTAAAGCTATTCTCATTTTTTATGCAAACCTTATAAAATGTCACCACACACCTATCCGGGGCTTCTCTTTCGAGAGCCCATGAAGATCATCTGGGTGTAGCAGCTGAACCAGGCCCATGCAGAACCAGGGGCTGTCAATAATGACGCCCAGTGAGGGGCAAGGGGCTCCGGCCAGTAAATAACCCTACATACCATGTTCCTATCCTGAAAAAATGCCAATATCAGCTTGACAATATTTTATAACCTCAGACCAAACTCTCGTCGTAACGGCAATTTGTCTTCCACATGCCCCACATCACAGATAGCATCTTACGAGCTATCGTATGGCGGGCATTGCTTGGTGTTACACCATTACGTACCATCCTTTCATAATGTTCTGCAAATGGATTGTTTGACTGTCCCACAGCGCTGAGAGCTGCACCCATAATAGCATCTTTCAATCTTCGATTGATTCCGCGGAACAGCCGCAAATTACCAGGCTTGGGACGGCCATACTTATCACTGCCGCTGGCACAACGTTTTAGACCAACGCCGCAGTACCTCCACAGTCTTTTAGGGCTGCCAAACCTCCAGGGAGTATCCAGATACGCAAATAAAGTAACAGCACGTATTGGACCAACACCTGGCAGATCCTTCCAGAATCCAATTATCGGATATGACTTGCTGCGCCGAGCAATTTCCTTCCTTGCCATTTCCACTTGTTTTGCCACAGCATCGAAGCCAATCCATAATATTGAAATCTGCCGAGCTAAAACTGCTGGCGTCAATTGCTTAAGCCACTGCTTTCGAACAAATGGATTTTTTAAGGCACCGCCAGGTATTCTTATGCCGTGACTACGGCAGCACCCTCGTAACTTGTTGATCTGACGAACAGATTCTCGAACACGATCGTGGTATAAAGCCACCACTTCTTTGAGAGCCAATCGATTTTCATCAACTGTGTGATAAACCTTACGGAGATATCCACCACGCAATAGCGCTGCTAAATCTCCTGCGTCAATTGCATCATCCTTGTCCCCGTCGCAACTGATAAGTTTATTGCGACGTGGATCGCAAACCACAAAATCATCTACCTTTGACTTAAGATTTCGATATAGCCAACCCGCCATTGGGCCTTCTTCGATAACCATGGCCTTTCTGCCAGTAATCGATTTGAGGAAATTGCCAAGAGATTTAATGTCAGTAGGGACACGATCCCGGGCTCTTATCTTCCCATTTCTTTCAACAGCTAATTCTGTCATCTTGCAATCCACATCTGCTCCAACATAATTGATACTCATTTTGGGTCTCCTTTCGTACATGAGTTAACATTAACTCACAAATTGTACTCAAGGATGCCCTCTCTTCATATCTTCA
>CAYNKI010000455.1:0-1656 GCA_964397675.1 uncultured Pirellulales bacterium | reverse complement strand
ACCATTTTGGCCTGTTTCTTTGTCCTGTTTAGGGCCGGCATCAATATCGCCATCAATAATGCGATGATAGCAATTACCACCAAAAGTTCTATTAACGTAAACGCTTTTTGTTTTTTCATAATGTTATCCTCCCATTATTTATATAATACGTAAAAGCGGCTTTCTGTTCTATTAGTTAGCATTTTTGATATTTTTACCACAATAGTAAAATTATTATACTTTAAATCTGGTTTTACTGCAATAAAAAAATTGAAAAATTAATCGGATTATCTCGGTGGTCTTTCTGTTAATTTGCAGCCTTTGGAAAGATGGAAAAAGGAAAGGTGGAAAAATAGTTGCTGCAACAGCAGTTTTTCACATATTTTTCTTGAAGTGAAGTCGGCTAATTTGGTATAAATAAAGTTGGTAAGGTTTGAGATTTTGCTCGTCCGGCTAAGCCCGGCCGGAGTCGGAAAGGAAGGAGGTAGAAATAAAATCAGAAAAAAGTTGTATAAATAGCCGCAGAAGCTTATAGGAGGGTAAAATTGTTATCGGTCTTTATTGTTGAAATTGTTTGAGATGAGAAACTAAAAACTATAGAAAGAAGGGAGGATTATCATGTGTAACAAAACGAAGATCCACTGTTGTGGAATGATTTGTCTAATTTCTCTGGTTCCCTTGATGGGCTCGATGGTTCAGGCGGCCGAGATATTTTTCGATGACTTCGAGTCGTCCGTGGAATCGGACAATATTACCGCCGCCCCGTATCCTGTCGGCGAATGGCACGCGCAGGATACAGGCGAGTTGCATACGAGGGACCAGCAGAGCGGTGCAACAGGGGTAATTATTCAGAGTGTGAACGGTGATAACAAGCTGCGCCTCGGTTGGGCCTATGAGGAGGTTGTCGTTTATTATTCCACAGCAACAACCATAGCGAATACAGGTTACTTGTTGAGCGGTGACTGGGAGATTGCCGGGATTTTTGATCACCTGGGTTTCATCGCCGGTATCGCTGAATTCAGCAACACGGACGGTTCACTCGTTCAGCGGCTCACACCCGATACCTATGTCTCCGGTGATACTGATTCCCCGGCTAGTGGAGACACAGGAACGTTCAGTGTGGTTCTTACTACCGAAGAGTTGAGTGCGGCCGGCGTTACACCCGGCAACAAGATCGGTGTGTTTTTCCATCACGATGATGATGGCGTCCTGTATTCGGATCCCGGAACTGGCAAAGGCGATGTTTATCTCATAGATAACGTTAAACTCGAGACCGTCGTTTTAAAAGGTGCCGTGAGTTTGCATCCAGTGAATGGTAAAGAAGACGTACCGAGGGATGACGTTGTGTTAGCATGGAATCCAGGGACGCTTGCTGCTGTTCACGATGTCTTCTTTGGTTCGGATTTCAATGACGTGAACAACGCTGTTACAGGCGACCCAGCCTATCTAACCACTCAGATTGAGACCACCTATACTCTGGATCGTCTGGAACTAGGCAGGACTTACTACTGGCGTGTAGATGAAGTCAACGACCTCGAACCTGACAGCCCCTGGAAGGGTGATGTCTGGAGCTTTACAACAGAACCAGTTGGTTATCCTATTGCCAGCGAGAATATCAACGTCACAGCTTCCAGCTCCAACAACGCAAATGAGGGGCCTGAAAATACTATCAACGGT
>CAYNKI010000454.1:0-1692 GCA_964397675.1 uncultured Pirellulales bacterium | reverse complement strand
ATGTTATTAAGGCTCCGATGATAAGAGTAACCAGAGTCTCAACCTTGTATAAACCATAGGGAAATTTCTCTGTCTTTTTCCTGGAGGCCATCCAAAGCCCAAATCCTGATGCAACAATCGCTAAAAGGTCAGCACCGCTGTGAAAGGCATCAGCTACTAAAACCTTAGAGTCGAACAGATAACCTACAGCAGCCTTTGTAACAGCTAAAAGAAGCGTTACCACAGTAGCGATAAATGCGATTCTCTGGCCTTGTTTCAGGCTTTCTGTTTTATCTGGTTTTTTCTGTACGGGTTTTGCAGTCATTTCTATTGCTCAGAAGAAAATTGACGTACCATAGCTGAGCCGCATTTGGAACACTTTGTTTGAAAACACGGCAAACCTGGTTGATGGGGTACAGTTAAACCGCAATTAGGGCAGATGCAGTTACCTGGCGGCATATTGGACCTGAAACCCCCGGCACCTCTGCCTCCACGGAAACGCCTGCCCATACCTCTTTTACCTCTACCCTGTCCTCTACCAAATCTAAATGGCATTGTAATCTCCTGTCGTATTGTTATGCTATTATTAGATAGTAGCTTTATAATAAAGCTGCTGATTTTGTGGTTTTGATTCGATTTTACCTTCCGAGGATAACTCTTCTATATACTTAACAACTTCATTTCGATGAAGACCAAGACCTGCTGCAATATCCTCAACAGAACAAGGCCGACGCTGCAAAAGTGTCAAAACATCTTCACGGCGAGCGGAAAAATCCTGTTGTTTATGAACCTCGCTATAGTTAGCAATAACCTCTGCTTTTTCATATAGTTTTTTAGCTATCGTTTCTAATTGCTTTTTTGGCACTGGCTCGGCAAAGCCTTCGGCAGGTGGACGGGTAACGGTATTTACCTGAACTTTATCGGGTTGTATAGCATTTATACATGTCTTCAATCTGTTTATTTCCATCTCTGGTGTGGTTACACCTGCCAGAAGGAACACTTCCAACCAGTACTGACCACTATAATCCTTACGGAATTCCACAAGACCTTGAAGCATTTTGCTGAATGTAATATCCTGATGGGGTCTGTTAACATATTGAAATATCTGGCTGCTTCCTGCATCAAGCGATGGAACAACCATATCCGCAGATTTCAAGGCATTTCTTACTTCCGGCAGCCACAGCAACGAGCCATTAGTAAGCACCGCTACAGGAATATCAGTAATGCCTTTAATCTTAGAAATGAGTTCTTCAAGTCGTGAGAAAAGTGTCGGCTCACCTGAACCGGATAAGGTTATATAATCAGGTTTGGAACTGAGTTTTGCTTTGAGTTGGTTGATGACGATATCAGTCGGTACCCATTCTTTTCTTTGCATTGTTTTGTTGGTTGTTCTTCCGAGTTGACAGTATATGCAATCGTATGTGCATGTCTTGAATGGTACTAAATCAACCCCCAGTGAACGTCCCAGCCTTCTGGAAGGTACAGGACCAAATATGTATTCCCGTTTTTTGTTGTCAATAATTTTAGCACTCATACTATGGAACTCAACATTACGATAGAACCAATTAACTCTTCAACAGTGTAAGATTTTGCCAGTTCGATCGGCAGCAAACAGCCATGATTGTGGTCAGATGCGACAATTATCAGATTTTCTCCTGCCTGGCTCCATCCCTGCTCTTGTGGTTGGTGGCCAAGAATAAAAATGTCAACGTC
>CAYNKI010000453.1:0-1699 GCA_964397675.1 uncultured Pirellulales bacterium | reverse complement strand
TGGGCCATAGCTCCATCCTAACCACTGTGCGATATCTGCAGGTAACCAGCAAGACACTGCAGGGAACACAAAGTCCTCTGGATCTGCTGGCGGTTCCACCTGATAGACCGAATAAGTAGAGGTAATCCATGCTGTCCATTGCCACGCGGACGGCAGGGAGCCTTGAATCCGCGAGACCGCGCTACGAAGTTGCTGACATCTTCCGTGAATATGGTGAGCAATATAGGCGTAGTCATTCTTTACCGCTGTCTGATCTGAAGGTGATGCATGCTATCGAGGTTTGCAGCACAGCGTATCTCGGTGGGCACCTGGAACGATGTGACCATTGCGGGTTTGAAAGGATTGCTTATAATTCCTGCCGTAACCGCCATTGTCCGAAATGTCAAGCTCTGGCCAAGGCCGAATGGCTCGAAAAGCGTAAGACAGAGCTACTACCAGTGGAGTACTTCCATAATGTTTTCACCATTCCGCATGAGCTAAATCAGGTCGCACGATGCAACAAGAAGGTTGTTTTTGACGTGTTGTTCAAGACCGTTGCAGAAACTCTTCAGGAATTTGCCAGCGTTCCCAAACATGGCCTTGGTGGGAAAATCGGATTTACCGCAATTCTACATACCTGGGACCAGAAACTACTCAGTCACATTCATCTTCACTGCGTTATCCCAGCTGGTGTGCTTTCTTCTGACAGCCAGCGCTGGATACACTCCCGGAAGAATTTCCTGTTTCCTGTGAAGGCACTGTCGCGGGTTTTTCGTGGCAAATTTATTGATTATCTTAAGAAGGCCTTTGTCAAAGATAACCTGATATTTGCCGGGCAGATGGCCTATCTTGCAACTGAAGAGAACTTTTTACAGTTAATCAACCAACTCTGGAAAAAAGACTGGATTGTCTATTCCAAAGCACCTTTCAATGGCCCTGAGAAAGTGCTCGACTATCTTGGCCGTTATACACATCGTGTTGCTATTGCCAACCATCGTATCGTGAAAGCCGAAGACGGCTTGGTTACCTTCCGCTATAGAGACTGTACCAAGGGTGATAAGTGTAAGCAAATGACTGTATGTGCCCAAGAGTTTATCCGCAGGTTCCTGCTCCACGTACTTCCCGATTCATACGTGCGAATCCGCCATTATGGCTTTCTGGCCAACCGTTGCAAAAGGGAGGATATGGCAAAATGCCGTGAACTGCTCGGTTTATCCGCTGATTTACCACCCGTTCCTGAAGAAACAGCACAAGAGAAAATGCTGCGATTGACCGGTGTAGATGTGACAGAATGTCCCCGATGTAAGCAATGTCGTATGAGGCGGGTTATGGAGCTGCCGATACTTGCGGTATGTGCTTCGAGAGATTCACCACTTATGCCAAAGGTTTTAGATACCTCATGAAAACAATTGAATCCAGCCCATACCCGCTTATTACACTGAAATCCTTTAGGAGGGTAACACTTATAGTCTGTCTCTGCTGGTCAACACGCTATAAAGTAAGTTGTGTTAGTGGAGTTTTTGGCATGAAACGGAGTGATGACAATCGCGTTTTCGACTTCATGTTACCCTTACTTCTGCTCAAAGTGATTACGTTAACCATACTAAGGCCTACTATAAGAAGGATAGGCACTGGTTGCAATCCCCATAGAAAAACAGAATTGTCTTTAGAAAATATGGAACGACCGGCCCCGTGATTGTAAACGCCGTCATAAGCCGAT
>CAYNKI010000452.1:0-1700 GCA_964397675.1 uncultured Pirellulales bacterium | reverse complement strand
GAGATAGGAGTGAAATGTGTCTGGTCAAAGTGGGTGGAAATTACTCTTGCATCAGTTACGAATCTGAGGAGCATTGCGATTTTGCTTTTGACGCGGGCCTTTCGATAAATATTTCTTGTGTGAGTTTTTACCGTACCGGGGCTTATGCGCAGAAACTTAGCTATATTACCATTGCGCAGACCCTGGCAGATCAACTCCGCTATCTGGCACTCACGAGGTGTTAAGCTATATCGCTTCTTTACATAGGACCACTCCTTGTTGTTCAGTAATATGTTTTCCTGGTTTTTGCCGCGGTCACCGGCGGCAACATTCTCGATTGGTGGATTTGGTAATTCGAGCATGGTTAGCTACCCTCCTGTAACTCTTTGCGCAGACGCTGTGCGTCTTTCAAGTCTGAAGCTGATAAACCACCGATTTGGCTGTTCAGGTCCAAGGCCTGGTTCAGATGTTCAACTGCTTTGTTCTTTTCTCCAAGTTTGTCAAAAGCCCTTGCTAAATGAAAATGTGATGCGACCACTGACGGATTATTTTCCGGATAGAGTGTAATACATTTAGTGAAATCCTCTTTGGCCAGTTCGAAATCACCTAAGCGGTAATATGCAACACCGCGGGTGTCGATAAGGTCAATATAGTCAGGTGATTTTTGTAGTCCCTGCTGGGCAAGTTCGAGCGCTTCTTGGAATTTGGCCTGCTCTTCGCACTTTATCCAGGCCAGATTGTTGATAACGATTAGATTGTCAGGCTGAAGCTGACGCACCTTTTCATAGAGTTGAGCCGATTCGTCAGAACGGTCAGCGGTTTGTAGTAGTATAGCAAGGGTAGTCATAGCCTCTACAGAATCGGAATCATTTTTCCGGATCATTCGAAGTATATCCTCGGCTGTTTTAACGGCCTGGCTATCATTAGTTGCCATCAGGTTCCTGGAAACAAGAATGGGCGTAAGACTATCCTTTGGGTGCTTTTGGTACCAGTCCACAACCTTCTGGCTAAGCTCGTCCCATAATCGGTCGTCTCCGAGCAATCGTGCCTGGGCTAATAACGGAACTGGGTTATTTGGTTCAGACTGAAGCAGAGAATCAAATCCCTTTTGGGCCTCCACCTTGTTGCCACTCTTGTGCAATGCTACAGCCAGAGCAATATTTATTCTTCGCTCGTCCGGAGTGCCGACGCGAGATACTAAATGTGTTTTAAGAAGATTTACGGCCTTTTGCGGCTGGTCTGCTGCAATATATGTGTTGGCAAGGGACAGTGTGTTGTCGGTATTGTTTGGGTCCAGTTCATGGAGCAAAGAGAGAGTTGGAATTGCCAGGACAGGTGCCCGGTCTGCCTCGGCCCGAGCTTTTAACAACAGCAACGCTCTGTCGTTGGGCGTATGGGCGAGACCTCGTAAAGCGGCATCCAGAGCCTTTGCGGATTGACCCTGCGAAAGTGAGATTTTTCCCAGAAGATCCCATGCCTGGCTGGTTTCAGGCCGGTCTTCGGTTATCTTTTGAAGAATCTGCGTAGCATTTTTGATTGCCGGAGCCGTTCCTTCTGTGAGCAGTGATTCAGCTTTGAACAGCCGCAGGCCAACATCGTCAGGATTTGATTGCAGAGCCTCATCAAGGAGGACTTTTCCCTGACGAACTTTTTCGGCGTCTCCCGATCCAGAAAGCAGCGAAATGGCGCGTTTTTGGATTTGGACATTGTCCGAGGCTAAA
>CAYNKI010000451.1:0-1703 GCA_964397675.1 uncultured Pirellulales bacterium | reverse complement strand
CCATATCTGCTGCAATTGCATCGCACACTGCTGCCGCCAGGAATTCTGACGAATATTAGCAACTCCAACAACGGATGCAACAACAGATACAGTTCCGACGATCAGCAATACCGCAGCAATAGCTAATCTTTTGGCCCAAAGCCCGCTCCTAATAGCAACTTCCCTCGTTTGTTCAGCCGAAAGTAATTGTTTGAGCTGCTGCTGACTTGAATCTCTAAGATTACTGAGCCGCGAAATGGTGTGTTCTGCAAGAAATTCTGGACAGGGCTCAAGCTCCAGGCTGTCAAGTGGTGATAAAGCGAATCTGAGCTTTGAGTGTAATTCAGATGCTTCTTCATTGGATGATATCAATGTTTCAGCCTCAGCGGTCTCTTCTTGTGATGTCAAACCTATACAATAATCAAACAATAGTTGTTTTTGCTGGTTGCTTAGCTGCCTCATTTGGGTTTCTTGCTCCCCACTGATGCTTTCCAATCTTTTGCAAAGCGGGCTACTGCTGTATGCAGTCTACTCTTCACCGTTCCGATAGGTATACTTAAGATCTCGGCCATTTGTTTATAAGAAAATTTATTAAAATAAGCTAAAATTAGGATTTCTCGGAGATTATCCGGCATATTCGCTATAATTTGCCCGATGTGAGAAGTGATTTCTCTCTTTTCCAACTTTTCGTAAGGCATTGTAGTGTCAGAAGTAAGCGTGTTTAGGACATCATCAAACGACATTTCTTCCGACTCTGATATAGTACCTATGGGTATTGCGGTTGATCGTTGAGATTTGCGAAGGGCATCTTTGGCTTTATTAGCTGCTATGGTGAACAGCCAAGGTCGCAGAGGCCGATTGGGATCAAAGCTTTCTCGGCTGGTAAATAACTGTAAAAAGGTCTCCTGAAAGACGTCCTCGACCAGGTCCTGCCGGTTTAGAAACTGCCTTAAAAACGCATAAAGGCCGTTTTTATAACGACTTACAATTTCACAAAATGCGGCCTCATCACCTTCTGCATAAAGGCCCAAAAGCTCCGCATCACTTAGTTTTTCAGAAATACGATTCATAATATTGAAGCCTAAGACATCTTATTATACTTGAATATTAAGCAAATCAAAATCTTTATTGCAAATGGGTTTATGAAACAATTAAAAAAGAAATATTGGCATGGTTCAATCCTGGGTGGCAGCCCCAAATCCGAAGGATTTGGGGATGGTTACACTGCTTTTGGAGCTTTGCCATCCCCAAGCTGCGCCCATTCGACTTCGCTCAGGGCAGGCTTTGAGGCTGCCACCCAGGATTGAACCATGCCAAAATATTCAAAAATTATGCTTGAAATTAAGGCGGCTGATTTGGTATAAATATATTAGTAAGGTTTGTGATTTAGGTTTTCTGAGGTGATAGGTTTTTTACAGTTTTTTACTTGAGGGAGGAGTTATATGGTGTAAGGCACAGAGCAGTAGCGTAAGCTTTTTGCCGCGGAATCAGGTTATTTGCATTTCAGTTAATAGCTCATATTGAGCGTCTGAAGGAAGGAGGTAGAGTCAAATTATGATTTACTATTTTCTATTTACTATTTTTAACCTTTTTTGAAGGGAGGACTATTATGTCTAAAAAATTGATTCTTTTAACCTCTGTTGTGTTGGCGATAAGTGGCACGGCAGAAGCGGCTTTCGACACCGTAGGTGTGTACGACCCGGATGATGAGCCCCACCACAATC
>CAYNKI010000450.1:0-1766 GCA_964397675.1 uncultured Pirellulales bacterium | reverse complement strand
TAAAGCACACCATCAATACGATAGCGCATCTTATATTCATTTTCAAATGGCTCAAAATGAATATCCGAGGCTTTATCGCGTATCGCCTGAAGCAAAACAAGGTTTAGCAGCTTTTTTACGGGATTCGACTCGGACAGCTCCTTCAGCTCATCCAGGTCGATACTTTGGTTTCTGCCCTCAAATTCTGCAAGAAACTGGTCGCTCTGTATTTCGTCTATTAGCTCATTGATATTCTCATCTTGTTGGGTCTCATAATATTTGGCCAAAGCACTTTCCAGCGCACCTGGATCAGTCATTTTCGCAGTTACCTTAAAACCCATAAGTGTGCTTAAGTCATCAGTAGCTCTAAAATTATCTGGGCTATCCAAAACAACCGTCAATTCATTCTGCTCCTTATCATACTCGATTGGTACGATGTGATAAGTATTTGCCATTTGGGCTGGGACCTTCTCGATTACGTCGGGAGGAATATCGATGCCATCTATGCTTATATATTCCATCCCTCGCTGTGCTGCCAACGCGATGTTCAATTGATCCTCATCTATTAATCCCATCTCGAGAAGTATCTGGCCTGTTTGAACGTTGCCATGCCGTTGGTTCTGGATTTTTAGACATTCATGGACCTTCTCTCTGCTTAGAATCCTCATTTTCATAAGTATTCTGCCGAGCGGTCTACCCCTTAATTGTTCTATCGGAGGCAGCTTCTGTACCGTTTTCATTTTACCCATCTTAGTTTTCCTTCATGATAAATCTTAGTCCCGACTGACCTTATTATACAACATTAAAAGCTTTTTTACAAATAAATTACAAATTGGACACTTAGTTATTCAGACAGTTAAAAAATCGGCACTTTTCCCTATTTTACGTACTATAGCGGCTGAAAAAAGCTCCTCCAACGTTTCTTAGCGTAGAAAATTCCCAACCAGACTCAATTTTCTGGGTTGTTTTCTGTAAATTAGGCTTTTTCGCAAGCAATTACGCCCTCAGGATTGGCCCAAGATCCTCCATTTCTTTCGCCGCAACTGCTTTTCTCTTTGCCTTTGCTTTACCTTTTATGGCGCTCATTTTGTCCATAGCCTTGTCCTGCAATGCGCCTGGCTGTCGGCCTTTATCCAGCATCTCCTCCAACGTAATTTTACCGGCATCATAAAGCCGCCATAGGTGCTCATCCAGAAGCTGCATTCCCAGCTTTTTACCAGTTTGAATGCTGGAATCGATTCTGTAAGTCTTGTTTTCACGGATAAGATTGGCAATAGCAGGTGTTACAACCATAAACTCGTAAGCTGCAATTCTCCCTCTGCCAGTAGCTAAAGGACAAAGAGCTTGGCTCAGAACCGCTATCAAATTGCCGCTTAACTGAATGCGAATCTGCTCCTGCTGGTTCACGGGAAAGACATCAATCAGTCTGGTAATAGTTCCTGCAGCGCTTGTTGTATGCACGGTGCTAAAGACTAAGTGACCGGTTTCAGCAGCTCTAACGGCTGATTCGATTGTCTCCAGGTCTCGCAATTCGCCTACCAAAATCACGTCAGGGTCCATTCTTAAAACGCGTCTTAACGCCTCGCCAAAGCTCGGAACATCAACACCGACTTCCCGCTGGTTAATAATAGATTTTTTATGCGGGTGATAATATTCTATCGGTTCTTCAACAGTTATAATATGGCGGTCAAAGTTTTCGTTAATATAGTTTATCATAGATGCCAAGGTGGTTGTTTTGCCACATCCGGTTGGGCCGGTAACCAGGAACATCCCTCTCGGCCTACGGC
>CAYNKI010000449.1:0-1806 GCA_964397675.1 uncultured Pirellulales bacterium | reverse complement strand
ACCTGTCGAGCTGCACACCTCTTTCGACCACCCAGCCAATGACTGGCGCGGCCCCATCCGTGTCCATTGGTACCAGGGCGGCGCCATGCCGAGATCACCCAAGCCCTATATTGATCTGAAAAAAATCGGGCATGGCGCGATGTTCAAGGGCACCAAGGGCTTTCTCGTTGCCGATTTCGATTCCCGGGTACTGCTGCCTTATGGCAAGCAGGCCGATATGACCTACTACAAGCCGCGCTCCAAGGACGAGGTGATCCCGCCGTTGGTCCACTTCCAGAAGGAATGGACGAATGCCTGTAAGGGTAATCTAAAGACCTCCTGCAATTTCGATTACGGCGGCACGCTGATCGAGCAAATGCTCCTGGGCCTTGTGGCCTATCGTGTCGGCAAGAAAATCGAGTACGACGGTGCCAAAGGTCGCGTGACTAATAGCGCTGAGGGCAACGATCTCCTGCGCCGCCAGTATCGCCCCGGCTGGACTCTCAACGGGTAAGGCGACGACAGAATGAAGGCTGAATAATCTTGAGCACCGCCCTGCTCACCGAGATGGTGCTGTTGGGCAACGTCGCCCTTCTCTGTAGGCAGTCCATTGAGTGGGACCGCAGGAATATGAAGATCGTCAACGAATCAGATGCAAACAAGTACCTCCGCCGAAAATACCGCAACGGGTGGGTGCTATAGCACAACAGTTGATTAGCATCAGCGCACTTTCCCGCTCATCAAAATCTCATGTCCTCAGCATAGTATTTGTTCATGGGCTCCCCGATGTACATCGGGGTTCAACTCACGAACTTTGTCAAGATTAATCAAATGCACGATTAGGCTCTCCCCGATGTACATCGGGGTCCCTTCTTCCTGGGCCAGGTCTGTTTGGATCCGGCCTTGATGGACCGAACTTTCTTTGACCCGGCTTTCCCGGACCGAACCTCCTTGGGCCTGGGCCCCGCCTTTCAGGCCCAGGTCCCTCTGGTCTGGGCCCTCTCCTGCCAAATCGCTCAAAACGTTCCTTCCTGGTTTTGAAGTCACGTACCCATTGCTCATACTGCTCCTCCGACAGAATCTGTTTCATCTTGGCAGTTAATGTTTCTTCATGCTCCTCAAACTTTTGCGACACCTCCTCGTATACGCTCATCCTGGTTTGCATACCTTCTTGTAAAACATCCTTTACTTGTTGGGCTTGTTCTTCTGTAAGATTGTAGTCGTCCGTGATGCGCTCTACAATATCAGGTACCATTGATCTTCCATAAGGTGGGCGAATCCAGGCTATCCGGTCTTTAACCCAAAGCACTGTCCCGCCGGAGCCAACTATTATTCCAGAGAAGAATATCAATATCCCCGCCACTATCTGTATACATATCTGCCTGCGACGACTCGGATTTCGACTGATGGGTTCAAAAGGTTTTTGTGACTCTATCTTATCTACCATAACGGAAACTCCTGTAAAGGTGAAAGGAATTCCATCACCGGATTGCTCAGATATGTCCAGGTATGTATAGCTAAAAACAAGATTATTGAGGCGGCGACAGCGGATAAACCGGCAAAAAGTTCAAAAGCCATAAAGCCTACCTTCGGCTCACTCGCGGACATTATCTTTAGCAAAACCTTCTCGGTGACGCCAAAGACTGGAGTTTCTTCTTCACGGGCCTTTTGAGCCAGCTTTTCAATACCTTCTAACGTATCCATCCTAATTTCTCCAAAAGCATTTCACTTTCAGCAATCTCTTTCATTTTTTTACGGGCTCGAAACGCCCTCATCTTCACCATTGCTCGAGTCCATCCCATTCGTTCTGCAATCTCCTTTGTGCTG
>CAYNKI010000448.1:0-1823 GCA_964397675.1 uncultured Pirellulales bacterium | reverse complement strand
CCTCTGGATTTATAAGCCACATCCAGGACAGACTATCATCCAGGAACGTCCGACTAAATACAACTGGAAGACCAAAGATATTGCACGTGGAAACAGGATACCTGTGTTTGCCGATACCATGTGGAGAGGAGGCGGTCCAATGGAGATGGGTATAGGGGGAAAGCCGCCTCAGTTTAACGGCCAGTGGTTGGGCTCTTACCATGAGATGACGGTTTTCTGCATCAACCGGCACCATGAGCATATAAATGTCCTTTTTATGGATTGGTCTGTTCGAAAGGTAGGATTAAAAGAATTGTGGACATTGAAGTGGCATCGCGAGTTCAACACGGCAGGTCCCTGGACTACGGCTGGCGGTGTCCAACCAAGCGATTGGCCTGAGTGGATGAGGAATTTCAGAGACTACTGAGAATCGAACACCGATGAAACGGCTGCTACTCCGTCAAGGTTGTTGATGCAAATGGATATATGTTGATACTCGGGAAAAACTTGGAAATTCTGTGGACAAAATGGCCGACGGCAGAACGTAAGACTGTCGTTAGTGATTTTTTAAAGGGTGGAAAACGCGCTTTAATAGTTGAAAAAGGTCGTGGAAAAAGAGAACTATCATGTGTAAGAGATTGATTATCTTGACGTCGCTTGTCTTAGTGCTGGGATTGCTTGAGATCGGCGCACCGGCAAAGCTGTTGGTTTATGAACCGTTCGATTATGGTTCAGTCGGCGACCCGATAAAAGGTCAATCTGGGAACGAGATTGGATTGACGGACGAATGGCAAATACGCGCGCGAGGACCTGGATTCGTACTCGTTAATGATTTCGGCCCGTTCTTTGGCAGTCTGCCGACAGCAGGCCTGGCGGTAATGCGGGAGTCGGCTTCCGGAGCCTCGTCAGCGCACCGATCGGTCAACAGGTCGATCATATTTCCCTCGACGACATGGTTTAGTGTCCTCTTCAAGGTCAAACAGTTAGATATGGGGCACTACGCATTTGCAATCTCCAGCACGCCGTTAGAAGGAGAAGACTACCGGTCGAATTTAGCATCGCCCGGAACCGCTTTCGGATTCAATGCACAAAAGGAAGACCCCCAGCAACGGGTGAGGGCGGCGATCTGGTCGAACAGCTACGCGCCGACCCTATCCAGCGACGGCCTCAATGTTTTCACTGGCAGGGATATCCGTTTCATCGTTGGTAAGATCGAGTTTGACAAAGAGGGGAGAGACATACTCACTTTATATGACGTGGGAGTCGATCTGCAACTGCCTGCTCCCTTTGCGACGCTCGAGGCAGATGTTGATCAGAGTCTGCTGAATATGGTTACAATCCACGGGAATCGAGAAGTGGGTTTCGACGAGATCCGCATCGGCGGGACCTTGGAGGATGTTTTAGGATTAGGTTCCAGAATCGCCTCGGAGCCAAATCCCTCTGATCAGAAAAAAGATGTACGACAAGATGTGACACTGAGTTGGACATCGGGCGACTTCGCCAACACACATGACGTTTACCTCGGCACTAATTTCGACGATGTCAATGATGCTGACAGAAACGATCCACGGGGCGTGCTATTCATGAAAAGTCAAATGGGTACAATGTACGATCCTCCGGGTCTTCTCGATTTCGGCCAGACACATTTCTGGCGTGTGGACGAGGTCAATGCTCCCCCGGACTCCACTATCTTTAGGGGCGATGTGTGGAGCTTCACGGTCGAGCCCGTTGCCTACCCAATAGATGCAAACAATATCAAAGCTACAGCTTCCAGTTCGAACAGCGACGCTGAGGGACCGGAGAATACCGTCAATGGCTCAGGGCTGAATGGCGATGATCTGCAC
>CAYNKI010000447.1:0-1836 GCA_964397675.1 uncultured Pirellulales bacterium | reverse complement strand
TGCTTGAATCTTTCTACTGAAACAGTTAAAATTACTCAACTGTGTCGTTTGGTGCTGGGCTGGGCGGGCCAGGGTGCAAATTGTTTGGTGTTTATTGCAGGTCGGTGAGCCAATATTTTGTGAAGATGTCAAGGTATCTGTTATCGATGGAGCCGGAGAAGTCGAGGTCGGCTTGTTGGCAACTTGTTTTTAACCAGCGATTAGTGAACTTCAATAAATCCGGAGTGTTTACATCGCCATCGCCGGTAAGGTCCGAACCCCCGCAAGTTCCGCAACCGGTTAAAAGCCAGTAATTAGCAAAGTATGCAAAATCTTCGAAGTCGATGAAACCATTATTTATCAGGTCTGCTGACGAACAGAGCAGATTATCGTTCCAGCTTATAAATTTCGATTGGGCCGTAATACGGGTCGTGAAATTCATCTACTTTTTTACCCAGTCTCTGGCAAACTATATCAACCAGCCAACCTTTTTTGAATTCAGGCATTGAGGTTGGCGCAGGTTCAATCCCCAGCGGCGGTCCGGCCCACCAGGTTGTCCTTATGATATAATCAGGTTCGTACTCGAGTATCATCTCAACAGCATCCTGTACAGGAATTCCTTTATAACTTATCAGATATGGTGCATATTGGTAATCCTTGTGTCTAAACCAGAAAACCGGATTGCCGTATACCCTGCTGTCAGGCTCAACCACTGCAGCAATACGTTTGATTATCTTGTTAAAGTCGGCCCCTCTCAGACAGTAAAAAATTGTTCCGATGCCCGCCAAACATGTAACCATATATACGCCTGCAATAATTACACCTGCTGCGAAGGGTGTTTTTATTTTTTTACACCAGATAAAACTTTCGTCTGTCGCTAATCGCCAAATCAGCCGAATTATAAGAGCACTCCAGAAGGGGACAATAGCTGCGAGATATCTTTCATCCCTGTTCACTGTTACTAAAAACAACACAAATGAGAATAAGAAAGTAATTGTAGCCAGGGCTTTATCTTTTCTATCCGAGCGGTACCATGCAGCGACCCAGCTTAAAAGCATTACCGGTGCAACAGGCAGCAACCTGAAACGCATAAAGAAGCGTTTCCAGCGGCCCAGTTCCCAGAAAATCGAAAACCTGTACACCATGCCTGACTGCATCTGGTCGAAGAAGTTTACCTGCGAGTTCTGAGAGGCGAGGTAAACATAGATTATGTAAGGCAGTACGGTTATTGCCAATCCAACACCGGCCAGAAGAACTAACTTTCCAATGGATTTGCCTCTAATCCAGATTGCAAAAGCCAAGCTGATTGAAAAAATTATGAGGATGCCGTTTGGATGCGTCAGTGCAGCAAGTCCCGCGGTTATTCCGGATAAGAAGGCAATCACAGATGAACCTGATTCAAAGTAGAGTATCAGCAGCCATAGGAAAATTATTGCAAAAGCTGTATAATAAATCTCAGGCCTGGCACGCCGGGCCACTTCAAAAAACCAGGGATGGATAATAGTTGCCAGCGTGATAAACAAAGCCTGCTTTCTGCCGAACCAGCGATGCATTGCTGCATAAAGACCAACCACAGCAAATATCGCCAAAAGCTGTGAGCATAACCTGCTGGTAAAAATCGTACAGTCGACAAATTTAAACATTGTTGCACAGACAAGAGGCAGAACAACGCGATTCTGAACGAATTGAATATCCATTCCGCCAAAACCTATAATGAATGGGTGGGAAAGTTTACCTTCATTAGCAAGATTATATCCCAGCGCAGCGTCCCATGCCTCATCTACGTATATCCGCGGTATTGAACTCAGAAATGGCAGGCCCAAGGCAAGCTGCAGGATGATGAGTATCAGCAGGTCA
>CAYNKI010000446.1:0-1837 GCA_964397675.1 uncultured Pirellulales bacterium | reverse complement strand
GCGTGGCGCACAAGAGGATGAGGCCATCCTGCAAATTGGGCTAAATACGTATCTGGTCTCCTTGGCGGAGGAAGAACTAACTGGACCTTTTCAATTCTTTTTAATGCCCTCATTCTCATCTCTTTTATCTGGGATTTCCCATTTCAACTCGCAGTGAGGCAATTCTCATCAGTCATCGCTCTTGGCTCTGATGATACGCCCATTGCGCTCGGCAATCAACCTGCCAGAGCACAGCAGGCCATCCAGAGAATCCTTGTCCGAGATGTGGTACACCAAACTCCTCTCCGGAGCTTTCTGCCAGCCCATGAACCTCGTAAGAGCTAGCACTTTCCCCTTTTCACCCCGCCATACAGCTTGTCCCGGTGCATGCTTAGCTCGGAGCCAGGCGCAGCCGATTTAGGCGCTGTAGTATAGCAGCAAAGTTGAATCTAAACAGGGGTAAATACAGCGATTGACGGTGGCTTGCATGACTTATATAATTGACTGGTGCGAGCTCATTTTAAGCCCCAAACTAGAAAGGAGAAAAAAGAGATACTTATCTAGGGAGTGCTGGGATGATGAGAGGTGAATCTGATGGCAGAAGCGTTTGTTCTTATTGAAACACAGCCAGGTAAACACAATGAGATTCTTTCTCATCTAAGAGAATTAAAAGGAGTAAAATCAGCTCACTTTGTAACTGGACCGTATGATATCATAGCTATGCTGGAAATGACACACACGAGCCAGCTTAGTGGACTCATTGGGGGTCAAATCCATCCTATTCATGGCATCAGGAAGACAGTAACCTGTCTAGTAATGGATGACACTTCAGCGTTTGAGGATTCCCTCTAAATTCCAACTCCAAAAGGGTAAGCTTGATTTGTTAATCCAAAGGGTTCTCCGAGCTAGCAAAATATGAACATTCACCCAGCTATACAAGAAATAATCGATAAGCATGAGCAAAAATACCCGAACTCCTGCATCGCTTCAGCCATCGAGATAGTTCTTAAAGCACTTCGCAAAGTTGATGTGCACTATTACGATGTCCAGAATAAGTGGCCGAATGAAGATAAGAAACTCACTTTTGCTGAGTTTCACGAAAGGACAATTCAGGGTGTTATGTTTGAACATAAATTCAATATAGCTAGAAGTCCGTCCTTTCCTTTTGAAGAGCTGGTTGAAGCGATTGACTCGGAACTAATCGCTAGCAAGTGTGTAATGATATCTAGTCGTACAAAACAAGGCTCGCATATTTGTGTTGTTTCCAGGAAACTAGATGGTGACTTCCTATTCTTTACAAAGGCCTCCCCAAAGACAGACACAGACTTAGAGACAGGCAAGAAAACAATTGCTGGTAAAATAACGGAACGCGAAATACGGGCGTGGGGTGGAACGGATATCCTAGTTTACTGATATTGTGTAACATCTTCTGAAAAATAAGCAAAGCACTTAGCACATCATTCTTTCGGTCTTCATAATGGTCTGTTACCATATTAAGATAACGGCGCCTTATAAAACCTCAAACCATCCTTAAAGGTAGCTGTCCTGTTTATCCTTGTGTTTAGTTATTTCTTGTTCTATGGCGGATTAAGGCCATCATCAGAAAGCCGGCACCCAGTCCGATGAAAAGCCCTACTGGCATCGTATTGGTAGCAAAGCTAATACCAATGCCGATGACTATACAACCCACAAAAACAAGCCCGCCAATTTCCCTGCTCTTTTTCTGCTCCGGAGACTCGGCCATTTTGTTAAGCAATTTGAGGGTGTTTTGAATACAATAGTTGGTGCCCCCAAGGGAATTCGAATCCCTGTTGCCGGCTTGAAAGGCCGGTGTCCTAGGCCTCTAGACGATGGGGGC
>CAYNKI010000445.1:0-1863 GCA_964397675.1 uncultured Pirellulales bacterium | reverse complement strand
ACTATTGAAGGAAGGAGGTAAAGCCAAGTCCTAAAAAGTTGTATTGATTTAGGTGAATCGGTTTTTTTATTGGAAATTGTCTGAGACGAGCAAATTACTGGGCCGTTTGTTTGTCAAAGACAGCGGTGTTTTGGTGTGTGAGCCAAAGCACAAAAATCATTATTTCTTCTTTTTTGAAAGGAGAGTTAATTATGTGTAAAAAATCGATAAAATTGATATGTTTAGTTTCTTTTGTTTTAGCGCTAGGCCTGGTCAGCATGACTGATACTTTTGTCGATTTCGTCGCTTCCTGCTTCGCTATCATGTAATAAAAATGAATCTTTTCTAAAGTCAGACTTGAAAATATGACAAATTTCTATTATAATGGTTATTGTTTATATCAGTAATCAATAGTAAATAATCAATTGAAAAGAGTGGGTTGGGCGGTCGCCCCCGCTGCTTCGATTTTGCGAAGCCAAACGGCGGGGGAGGAAAGTCCGAGCAGGATAGGGCAACGGTGGTGGTTAATGGCCACCGGGGGTGACCCTAGGGAAAGTGCCACAGAAAATACACAGCCGATGGCCCCGACCTGTCGGGGAACAGGTAAAGGTGAAATGGTGCGGTAAGAGCGCACCGCAGCGCCGGTGACGGTGCCGGCAGGGTAACTAACTAGGGACAGTCACCTATTTTTCCCTTCTTTTCTTCTTTTAAATCGTACCCTACCCAAAATTCTCTAATACGTCAAAGGCAAACCTCAATTCCCGCCAAAGTAATTAATTCCGTAAAGCTTATTTCTATCTATTGCGACACAATATAGCGGAAAGACAAGAAAAAACTATTATGGAAAGTGGGTATTTTTGAAAACAATAAGTATGAAGAGCATCAAGTATCCAGCATCGAGCATCGAGACGCGACCCTCTGCGTTTTTGTTCATTTTTTCGGCATGGTTCAATCCTGGGTGGCAGCCTCAAAGCCTGCCCTGCTTGCCCTGCGAAGCCCCATCGTTTCGGGCGAAGCGGGGAGCGAAGTCGAATGGGCGCAGCTTGGGGATGGCAAAGCCGTGCTGTTTGAACCATGCCATTTTTTACCATATTTTTCTTGCCACTTTAGCGTGGGTGTGGAGTCAGATAGTTTTCCACAGTATAATCAATAGCTTAGAGCCGATGTAGCAGCTAAATCGCCAGGTAGTGGACATGAGAAAAACTAATGAATGAAGCGAAGTTACTATTGAATGCGTACTATGAAACCTTGTATGAGCTGCTGGAAGCTAAGAAAAAGCTTCTGGCAGCAAGGATAGAAGAGCTGCTCGCCGAGGAGGTCGCAAACCGTGGATTTGAAAATTTCAACGAGGACAAAATCACCGCATACCGCGATGTGTGTTTAGCCTTTATAGATGAACGGATAGAAACTTACAATCCCATTGGGATTCAATATACCTTTGACCGTATAAGAAGCCAGGAAGCTATGGAGCTGGAACTGCAGCTTAATTGGTATGACAGCCGAGCGGAATTTGAGAACCTCGTGCAAACGGCACGCAGCAAAGCAGAAGCGTCAGTAACAAAGCAAAGCTTACAGATACTTGCAGATGAGCTGATTAAGCAGGTCGGAGCGTTTCCGGATACAAGCATTATATCTGCTTATGAGGCTGAGCCTGCCCTTGGTAAACTGCCGGACTATATAGTAGCACGGGCAATCGAAGAGATTATTAAGTGAATCCCGCCCTTGTATCAAAAGCGGGGTGAACAAACTTTTTTCAATTCAGTCTTGCTTTTTCTTTTCCTTCTGGTTATTTTTTCAACATCAAAGCTAAGTGGTTCTTATTGCAAAACAGGGTAATTAAAGAAGGAGACCATTTATGAAACGTATAACACGCCGAAATTTTAT
>CAYNKI010000444.1:0-1884 GCA_964397675.1 uncultured Pirellulales bacterium | reverse complement strand
CTTTCAAGAAAATCTCGACTGCATAACCACACAAATAAATGGCTCCATCGTAACGATGCGAATTGAGCAGAATCTCACCATCTTCGATTCTCGCCTGGGCAATCTTTTTTAACTCGGATCTCTCAAGCATTGATTTCCATTATACCACTTCTTGGCCTGTTTTTCAAGCACCAGTAATAGTACACCTATAGACAATCATTGTCAAGTCGTGTATAGTTGCGATTCCAGTTATTCCTGATTTCAAGAAGGAGTCCCGGTTCTGAGATTATGACGTAGTTAAGGATATTATCAATGAATCGCAGGCAATTTATCAAATCAGCAGGCTTTTCAGCCGCGGCACTGGCGCTGTCTGGATGGGCTTTTCCAAAGTCTAAATCAAGGCCGAATATTCTCTTTATTCTCGCCGATGATTTGGGCTGGTCTCAACTGGGCTGTTATGGAAGCCGTTTCTATGAAACTCCAAACATTGACCGATTAGCCACAGATGGAATGAGATTTACAGATGCTTATGCCGCGTGTCCAGTTTGCTCGCCGACCCGCGCGTCCATTATGACCGGCAAATACCCCGCTCGTCTGCATCTGACAGATTTTATCGCAGGCGGCCGCTTCCCATCTGAGAAACTCAAGCAGCCCGAATGGCAAAAATATCTTCCGCTTGAAGAAATAACGATTGCAGAAGTTCTCAAGACTGCAGGCTGCAAAACCGCCAGTTTCGGAAAGTGGCACCTCAGCATTGCCAAAAAACCGCCGGAGTCTCTGCCATACAATCCCGACAAGCAGGGTTTCGATGAATCAATTGTTACATACAAACCGGCCTCCAATCACGACCCTGAAAGCGATGCTCATAATGTAAAAACAATTACCGAGAAATCACTGCAATTTCTGGAAAAGAACAAGGACAGGCCGTTTTTTCTGTATGTCCCCCACAATACTATTCATACCCCAATTTTGGGAAAGAAGAAGCTGGTTGACAAATATAGAAACAAAGCCGGTGCCGATTTGCCGCAGAATAATCCCGTAATTGCAGCGATGATTGAGGATCTGGACAATAGTGTAGGCAGGCTGTTGCAAAAACTGGATGAACTGAAAATTGCTGATAAAACAATTGTTGTCTTTTTCTCCGATAACGGCGGATTAGAAAGAGCAGCCAAACAAACTCCTTTACGCAGCGGCAAAGCCAATTTGTATGAAGGTGGCATAAGGGAACCTTTAATTGTACGGTGGCCCGGAGTAACCAAGCCTGGCAGTGTTTGCAGCGAACCGGCAATCAGCGTTGATTTTTTCCCAACCTTTCTGGAAATCGCGGGCTTAGAGAACGAGACGGAAAAGCCAATTGATGGAGTTAGCCTGGTGCCGCTTCTTAAACAAACCGGCCCACTTAACCGCCAAGCCATTTACTGGCACTATCCACATTATCACAGCAGCAGTATCGGCCCTTGCGGAGCTATCCGCTGCGGCGATTATAAGCTGATTGAATGGTTCGATGAAACTATTTGCGGGCTTGGTAACAGGTTTGAGCTTTACAACCTAAAAGACGACATTGGCGAGCAAAACAACCTGGCGGAAGGAATGCCCGAAAGAGCCCGCGAGCTGAAAGAAATGCTGGCAGATTGGCGAAACAAAGTAAACGCGCAGATGCTGACCCCTAATCCCAATTACAATCCGCAAAAGGCCAAAAAAACAAAGAAGCAAAAATAATCTGCCCTCATCACAATTCACCAGCCAAACGCGCGATGAAAACGAGGCCCAGGCAAGGCCTTGCATAGTAGCACCAATCGATGGTGGACATTGAATTTGCGAAATTAGTCTTGCAGGTTTTACCAGTAAATGTTAGAATAAGGTAAAACATGTCGTCAATTTCTACGGTTAAACGCTGAAAGGAGG
>CAYNKI010000443.1:0-1902 GCA_964397675.1 uncultured Pirellulales bacterium | reverse complement strand
TTATAATGTAAACCACGTTGGCCAGGTAGTAGTCACAGGAACATACTATGCCAACGATCTGGATTTCCAGATGAATTTATATGATGAGGAAAGTTATGTTCATATAAATATAGTTCCTGAACCAACTTCGTTGTGTCTATTTGGCTTAGGTATACTGATGCTAAAAAGACAAAAAATAAGGCTTTAATATTTTTCGCGCTTGGCTTGTAGTATATGCCAAAAAATTGAGAATGGAGACTCGCTATGTCTTATCAACAATTTGCAAGGAGAAACAAAATGGTATGTGTTAGAAAATGGACTTATATGTTTGTATTGTGCCTATTCGTGCTTGTTATCGCTATAACGGGTAATTAAGAAACTATGAAAGCCAGATGCTCGGAGACTATAATGGTCTCCACGTGCTCGCCACAGGGGCGGCACAAAATTTATCGACATAAATTTAATTAAGGAGCATCTGGCCATGAAAACTATTTTAGCTATTGATTTGGGCAAACGCAACAGTGTATTTTGCAAACTTAACACAAGTTCTTTAAAACCTGAATATTTCACCGCAAAGACTGACCCGCAGAAGTTCCATGACATCTTCATCGAACTCGATATCGAAAGTTCCATAGTACTTTTCGAGATCGGCACACAGGCCGGCTGGCTTTCCGACATGTTGCGTGCCATGCGGATCGAGTTCAAGGTTGCCAATGTCAACCATTCTGCCTGGAAGTGGACCAACAACCAGAACAAGAGCGACAAGACCGATGCTCACCGCCTGGCGATGATGTACCACCATGGTTTTTTCCCGGAAGTGTATATCCCTGAAAAACTTGTCAGGCAAAAACGCAGCCTGATATATTATCGCCAGAAGATCGTTAACCGTATGACACAGGTCAAAAACAGCATCCGGGCTCTTATGACAACAGTAGCTATCGACCTGCCAGCAGGCAAGAATTGCTGGGCCAAAAAGTACCGTAAGCAATTGGAACAGTTGGCCTTGCCGTTTGGCAGCATTGATGACCCCTGCGATTTATGGCGTGGCCAATTACACACCGAACTGCAACAGCTTGGCATTTTACAGACCTGTCTTGACAAAACTACAGCAAAGCTTGATGAGCTTAACAAACAGAAACAATCCATCAAGCTGCTTGAGACCATCCCTGGCATAGGCCCTCGTACAGCAGAGGCTGTCGTTGCGATCATTGATGATCCTAATCGCTTCAAGAGTTGCAGACAGGTATCCAATTACGCCGGTTTTACTCCCAGACGTTACCAGTCCGGCCAGATGGAACGTAGCGGGCGAATAAGTAAACGCGGCAACCCTCTGTTACGAGCGTTACTTGTCCAGGCAAGTTGGGCTGCCTTGCGTTTCGACTGGGCCAAACATATATACAAACGAGTTTGTCGAGGCAGTGCCAAACGCCGTAAGATAGCAATAATAGCGGTGGCCCGTCACTTGTTAATGCGTTGCTGGGCGATGCTGCGTGATAATAAACCATGGTGCTATAAAATTGATAAGGCCGCGTAAAATTGTAAGGATGTTTATTTTTTATTTTTCACCCCATTTTTGGGTGAGGGCAAAAAACAAAAAATAAACTTATATGATTGAAGCTCTTTAAGTGATCGAGATCGAATAAAGTCGAGCCTGACGGACCCCTTGGGCGTAATAGCCTGTAATTAAGAATAGGCCGACTACCGTAAAGTTTAATAGGACTGTGAGCAAATAGAAAAATATTCACAGCAACCTGAATAGGAGTGTGAGACGACCGGTCATAATGGAGCATTGCCCGAGGTGCGTAAAATGAAACCAAAATAATAAAAAACAACGCAGAAAAAGTATTTGACACATCTGGCTTCATAGGAGATAATATGTAGGCCATCCAAATCGGTATAATGATATTGAAATTAACCATTTAC
>CAYNKI010000442.1:0-1915 GCA_964397675.1 uncultured Pirellulales bacterium | reverse complement strand
GTATGCCCGGTGGTGTGACAGGGAAAGCCCGCGAGGGCCTACCTATGTCGATTGCGCATCATGAAGTATAAAAAACATGCTGGGAAATAGTTTTGTAGTTTTAATAGTTGGCCTTATAATATGAACCAGGCTGATGTGCCGTGCTATATTTTATGATGATAGCAATAGGAAAATACATATGCAAGTGCCGTTATTAGATTTGAAAGCACAATATGCAACCATCAAAAATGAAGTTTTAGCAACTGTTTCAGAGGTCCTTGAATCGCAGCGATGCATAGGTGGGCCAAAGGTTGCTGAACTGGAAGAAAAAATAGCTGCCTTAAGTGACTGTTTGTATGCAGTGGGTGCTTCAAGCGGTACGGATGCTATATTGAATAGTCTGATGAGTTTAGATGTTGGTCCGGGCGACGAAGTTATCACCACACCATTTACTTTTTTTGCAACGGCTGGTTGTATCGTCCGTACTGGAGCAAAGCCTGTATTTGTGGACATCGACCCAAGGACTTTCAATATCAATCCGGAACTTATCGAGTCGTCGGTTACAGAAAAGACCAAGGCAATTATGCCTATTCACCTTTTTGGTCAGATGGCTGAGATGGACTCGATTATGGATATTGCCAACAAATACAATTTTGTGGTTATTGAAGATGCGGCGCAATCAATAACCGGCACGTATAAAGGTAGAAAGGCTGGCAGTATCGGCACAGTTGGTTGCTTTAGTTTTTACCCCAGTAAGAATCTTGGCGGAGCAGGTGATGGCGGTATGGTTGTTACCAACAATGAAGAGTTGTATAATCGGCTTCAAATAATGCGAAGCCACGGGGCTAATCCGACATACTATCACAAATATATCGGTGGCAACTTCCGGCTTGATGCGATGCAGGCAGCGGTTCTTTTGGTCAAGCTGCCGCGTCTGGATGAATGGTCCAAAGAGCGTAGGCGCAATGCTGCTTTTTATGATGAGAAGTTTGCAGATACTGTAGTCAAGACACCATATATTAGCCCAGATTGTTTAAGCATATATAATCAGTATGTAATCAGAGTACCCAAACGGGACCAATTGTTTGATTATCTTAGAGAAAGAGGCATTGGCTGTGAGATATATTACCCGCTCCCAATGCATTTGCAGGAATGCTTCAAATATCTGGGTTATAAAAAGGGTGATTTTCCTGAAGCGGAAAAGGCAGCAATGGAAGTCTTAGCTATTCCGATCTACCCAGAACTTACAGATAAAATGAAGGACTACGTGGCGGAGACAATTGTTTCTTTTTTGGAATGACATGGTAGTCAATTTTGATGACATCACAATTAATGACTTGACTGCGAAGTAATTTTAGAATTTTAACAGCTTTGGTTTTACTATAAAATCCGTAAAATAACAGTTCTTTAATGGAGGTAATAGCAAAATGCGAAAGGAGGCAGCAGTTTTAGTAGCAGTGGCAGGTCTAATGTTATTCATCCACAGACCATTGACAAAAAGTGAGCTTAATACTGTCCGGATGAGACTGCAGGTTAAGATCGAAGCTGTCGAGAAAAAAATCGATAGGCTCAGCCAGCAAGTGCAGACGTTGGATGTAAAAATAGACAGGATTGACCGAAGATTTGCGGCCCTGGAAAAACACTTCAATATAGGACAATCGCAGGATTCAACAGTAGCTGTGAAGGATACAATTCCGCATAAATTTGAGGGGCCCGAAGAAGAAAGAGCTCACCCATCAGAAATTATTGATTAAATGCAAGAAAAGACTACAACCGGAATGAGTGACTCCTGAACGAAGCTTTTCGATGAGCTATGCACCCTGGATGCTTAAAAAGTTGACGGTATGTGTGGTGAGTTGTATAGTGTAGATCGTTAGGAGTATTTGCGCCCGTAGCTCAATTGGATAGAGTCGCGGACTTCGAATCCGAAGGTTGC
>CAYNKI010000441.1:0-1943 GCA_964397675.1 uncultured Pirellulales bacterium | reverse complement strand
AATGCCTAACCATTGCATTCAGTTGACCGCCGATCAGCGCGCTTTCAATGTTTTTCTGTTTCCTTTTGTGAGGTTATCTGTAATCAACGTCATCAGGCGGCGGCAACTGATGCAGGTCGTTCGCCCCAACAGAATAGATATCCAAACACCAATAAAATGTTGCATATTGCAATATTATGTATTATAATTGTAACATCAATGTTTGGGAGGATTTTACTATGGGTAATGCAGTGAGAATCTCTGATAATTTGGTCAAAGAGGCCAAATTATTCAGTAAGGTGGATAACCGATCCGTAACCGGGCAGATCGAACACTGGGCAAGAATTGGCAAGTGTGCTGAAGAAAACCCTGACTTGACATATGGTTTAATCAAGGAGATCTTGATAGGCCTTGAAGAGTTAGAGCATGGGGAGTCTTCAGAATACACATTTGGATAGACGCCAATGAAAGTCATACAATCTCGCTCTTTTGAAAAGAAAGTCAAAAGGTTCAGAAAACACCATAAGAAGATATTGGACAAGCAAATCCAGAGGATACTGGATAATCCTGCTGTTGGTCAGGAGAAAAAAGGTGACCTTCGAGGAGTTTTTATTCACAAATTCAAGATCAAAACTATCGAATACCTATTGTCCTACCGGTTTGTTGGTGATGCCCTGGAATTAATAATGATCGGACCTCACGAGAATTATTACAGAGACATGAAAGCATATTTGAAGAGCAGATAGTTGAGAAGGGCGAACCAGTCACTGGAGCCGACGTCGGTAAACCGCCGCGGCTCAGCTCCCCGTTGGGCGCGGCTAAAGGGACTCGCACAGTCGATTTGGCTGTCCATGCTCATCCAGGCATCAGCTCTTGAGGTGGGAGATTTAGAGGGGGATTTTCTTGAGCCGAATTGGACAAATCCAGAGACTTGTTCGTGATGGCCTGTATTACCTGACCCAACATGCCGACGAGGAAGCAGCGATGGACGGCTTCGACATCTACGATGTGGAACAAGCCATTCTCACTGGTAAGATCAGGAAGACCTGGCCCAAACAAGGTAAGTTTGAAGTCGTTGGCTCGGCGCTGGATCGACACGTATGGGAGTCGTGTGTCGAATTACTGGAACTGGCAAGGTTCGCGTTATAACAGTCTACGAAGATAGGCCAAAGTCATGAAAGGAAAAGAAGTCAGCTTTTGGGAAGGTGAAACCTGCGAGTACTGCGCAGGCGCCATCAAGGAGAAGCGCGTGACATTGCATCGGAAGCACCGGGGGCAATATGTTCTGGTTGAAAATGTACCTGCCGGCGTATGCACCCAGTGCGGCACCCGCTACTTTTCAGCCAACGTGCTGAAGACAGTGGAGGAGAGCATCCGAGGCCGCCGACCGGCAGAGCGTGAAACGCTCGTGCCAGTGTACTCGATGTAGCAATCTAGGAACACGCCCAACAATTGCATCAAGACTGACCGGGAAAACTCGGCGTCTTCTTGAGTCCGGGTGCTGTGCATACGTGTTCGGCGTATCCATCTGATTACACATCACTTTTCCCGGCAGCTTATGCTCGACGAACCCCGCAGTGAGGTATATAGTTAGGCGCAAAAAAAGAAGGACTTAGTAAGAGAAAAAGCATATATTAAGAGTTAATAGTAAACTTCGGTTCCTTATGCTTTTATCCTATTTTTAATAACTTACAAAATCATTTTCCCTAACTGCGAGGTTTGGGGGTTAGCTGGGATTTTAGATTTTTGTGATCTAAGGAGGAGCTATGAAAATACTTCGACATATTGGTTCACTGGCCTTCGTGCTCGGGCTCTTCACTGCAGTATTTGCTGGGATACCATGGTACATGATCGTTGCCGATGATCCGGTCGTGCCCTGGTGGCTCAGGATAGCGGTTTTCTGTCTTCTGGGGGGTATCCTTGTGGTTCTGCTGACAGTGGCTCTCGAACAAAGGAAAAACAAG
>CAYNKI010000440.1:0-1947 GCA_964397675.1 uncultured Pirellulales bacterium | reverse complement strand
TATAAGCTGCGCGACTGGCTTTTCAGCAGGCAGCGTTACTGGGGTGAGCCGTTTCCGATTTTGCATACCGGAGATGACTGCGTTGTCGGACTTTCGGAAGAAGATTTGCCCTTAGAGCTGCCGGTAGTTGGAAACTATAAGCCTGCAGGGACAGGGCAATCGCCGTTAGCCAATATTGACGATTGGGTCAATGTTACACTGCGCGATGGCTCAAAAGCCAGGCGTGAAACAGACACAATGCCTCAGTGGGCGGGCAGTTGCTGGTATTATTTGCGGTACCTTGACCCGGACAATAACAGCCAGGGCTGGGATGCGGAGAAGGAAAAATACTGGATGCCCGTTGATTTGTATATCGGCGGAGCCGAACACGCTGTGCTGCACTTATTATATTCGCGGTTCTGGCACAAGCTGCTTTATGACCTTGGCTGCGTCAGCACTAAAGAGCCGTTCAAGAAGCTGGTCAACCAGGGAATGATTCTTGGCGAAGACGGCCAAAAGATGAGCAAGTCCCGCGGCAATGTAATCAATCCGGACAAGGTTATTTCTGATTATGGTACGGATTCGATGCGGCTTTATGAAATGTTTATGGGGCCTTTGGAGGCGATTAAGCCCTGGAGTATGCAGGGAGTCGAAGGCGTGCATCGGTTTTTACAGAAGACCTGGCGAATGATTATTGACGAAGATACACTCCAGCTCAGCGGGGCGGTGAAAGAAACGCAAGCGGAAGAGGCAACGCTGAGATTGCTGAATCAGACGATAAAAAAAGTGGGTGATGATATCGAGAGTTTCGGCTTTAATACAGCAATAAGTGCAATGATGATTTTTGTAAATCACCTCAGCAAACAAGCGGTCAGGCCCAAATCGGTCGTTGAGAAATTAATTCTGATTCTTGCTCCATTTGCACCTCATATTGCCGAAGAGCTCTGGGAAAAACTGGGCCATAAGGATAGCTTGGCTTATGAGCCTTGGCCTGAATATGACAGGGAGCTTATCAAAGAAAAGGAAATCGAATTAGCGGTGCAGGTCAATGGCAAGATAAAAGACAGAATAGTTGTCTCCGCCGATGCGGACCAAGAGCAGATAAAACAAAAGGCACTGGCCAGCGAAAAGGTTATCGCTGCTATGGCCGGCAAAGAGCCAAAGAAAATTATCGTCATAAAATCCCGATTAGTAAATATAGTGATTTAATTGATAAATATCAGACAATATAGGCAGGAGAGAGACAAATGAATACTAAAGACTGCATGGTTAGTATACGGGCTATCGGTGTTTTTTTGTTGATGCTGGTGGCAGTGTTTTTAAGCGGCTGTATGAGTATCCAGCAAGCGGCTCGTGAAGGTGACATAGAGCATATCAAGAAGTTGCTATCTATTGGAGTCAATATCAATTCGCGCACTTACTTCGGAGACCAGGGTAGTGCGTTGCACAGGGCCAGTGCCGCCGGCCAGATTGAAACTGTAAAATTTCTTATTGAAAAAGGGGCCAATGTAAACATCAAAGATGAAGCCTCTGTACTTCCCATTCATCGTGCTGCGGAAAACGGTCATGCTGAAATAGTCAAAATACTTTTAGATAACGGAGCCTTTGCCGACCCTAAGCTTGGCTCTACTTCTAAAGTTCCGCTAAATTATGCCGCAAGAGGCGGTCATATAGAGGCAGCAAAAGTGCTATTGGAGCACGGTGCTTATATAGATGCTAAAGGTATAGATGAATATACAGCTTTAGGAACGGCTGTGGCAGCTCAACAAGTAGAAATGGTTAAGTTTCTGCTTTCGAGAGGAGCCGATGTTAATGCTAAAGCCATTTACGATAGAACACCTCTTTTTACAGCGGTCTACCACAAGAATGTTGAGTTAGCAAGCCTGCTTTTGGAGGCCGGAGCAGATACGAGTATTATGTGTAATGGAAGAACTGCCTTGATTACATCCGTATTTAATGACGATGTGA
>CAYNKI010000439.1:0-1966 GCA_964397675.1 uncultured Pirellulales bacterium | reverse complement strand
ATATAACTATAGGCTATATTATACCAAACACAATATTATACCAAACACAATCTGCATTTTGCACGCCATTTTTAAACCATTGTCCACCATATATGGAAAACAGTTAAAAAAGCCTCGCGGCAGCGATACAGAACAATAATATAGCTTGATTTACTGACACAGTTACTCTTGTTTTTGTGAAGCTCCTTCCAATAATATAACAAAACGCGATAAAACATCCCTCATACAGACGGTCACTTTTTGGGGACAGAATATTTCTCTGCGCGCAAAAAATATGTTTCCGCATCGAGAGCCCCTTTGCGGCTTCTTTTCGAATTCTCAACAGTTATTAGCTATTAAGAATTACTTTCTTTTTCTCTTAAGGATCAGCGCACTACCAAGACCAAACAGACAGATCGAAGCAGGCTCCGGAACCAGTGACATACTGTTGATATCCACCCAGGCAAGTGTCCCTGACGTCGCGCGAAAACCAACTCCAATGCCCTTTCCTACTAAACAAGGATCAGATGCGGTGTTAAATGTAAGTGTCGCAATCGTCCACAAGTCTTCAGCAACAGCCGGACCAGACACATTTGCAGCAACATCTGCCCAAGTACTTGCGTCGGCAAGAGAAAGCCCAACGGTTTCGACGATCTCGACCGCAGATGAAGGATCTCTCCATTCAACAGTCAAGGTGTACTCTGTATTGGGTTGATAGGTAGCACCCGTGTCCTGCCAGACCGCAGTACAACCCCAGGCGGCGGTATTGTAACCCCAGCCACACATACGGACGAGGTCGTCCCCAGTACATGGGTCATTCATGGCAAAAGGCACAGACCATGTATACGATGACCAAGTGGACCAGTTGTCGAGACCCAAACTGAAATCGTAATTTTGCGCGAGCTCACCGAATGCCGCAGGCATCAATGACACTACAAGAAATATCAATAAAACTTTCTTCATCATTTCCTCCAACCATAAACATTAACCTTATATAGGCGCTTCACAGTAAAGCGCCTTTGCAAGATACATTCAATAATGCGCCAGCCTGCAACGAGCAGACATCACACACACCTCAACAACTTATATAGGCGCAAAATCAATGTACCTTTTCACACAACACAAATTATCACGCAATAATTGATGGATAACACTTCCATCATCTCCTCCCAGGATGGTTATGCTCCACCCTGGATGCGTAACATTAAAAATCCTTAGAATCTTAATTATACTATTATTCGACCCGGCCTTACAACGCCATAATTTGTTTTTCTTCCGCCATATTTGGCAAATATGCGAAAAAAGTCACTGTTTCCGCTAAAATAAATCGCCACAAAAATCAAATGGCTACAATTAGTCGGGATTAGCTCAAAAGACATGCCCTGTGAGGGATAAGTTCGCTGACAGGTTTAGTTTTGCCAGTAGTTGGCATATTGCAAGGCGGTTTCAACATACGCTTCAACAATTTCGATTGGGGTTCCGTATTCAAGAAAGTCCGCCGACTGTAATATAAACTTACCGCCGGGCTTGTCGGCTTTGATTGTTTCTTCGGTAATCCTTTTTACCTCATCTATTGTACCCTCTTTGGGCTAATATTCAGTGGTAAAAACCCTCCATATGGCGTATTATAAAGATATGATGCTGGTAAATATATGAAGTGGCTTTATCAGTCAAGACTTGCACAGAAAGTACCGAATTTATATTTAGGGCAGCTTGTAAATCAGGAATGTCAAGTGAAAAACAGAGCTTTTACGAAAATCATCATACTTCTGGTAATTGTTTGCATCGTTTGCTGCGTCCTGTGGTTGTCTTTCAGCCGGCTTATTTGGGCTGAGGAGATTCGTAACGTCCTCATAATCAGCATAGACACCTGCCGAGCAGACTTTTTAAGTTGTTATGGTTTTCGTTTGGAAACAACCCCGAATATCGATGCCGTTGCGCAGGAAGGATTGCTTTGTAAACAGGTGGTCTCTCCTGTGCCTATTAC
>CAYNKI010000438.1:0-1968 GCA_964397675.1 uncultured Pirellulales bacterium | reverse complement strand
GTTTTGCCACATCCGGTTGGGCCGGTAACCAGGAACATCCCTCTCGGCCTACGGCATAAAGCAGCACAAATTTTGGGCAGACCTATTTCTTCAAAGCTCATAATCTTTGATGGAATAAGACGCAGCACCAGCGTGACATTACCTTTTTGTTTAAAAATAGAGACACGAAATCTGCCTTCATCGCCAAAGGCAAAACCGAAGTCAGTTCCACCTTCCTCTTGTAGCTCTTGTTGATTTCGATCAGGCGTGATGCTTTTCATCAGAGCCACGGTGTCATCCGGTTCAAGAACCTTTGTTTCGAGAGATCTAAGTCGGCTGTCTATCCGCAATACCGGTGGTCGTCCAACCGTAAGGTGGATATCTGATGCCCCTTGCGTGACACAGGCATTAAGAAGTCTGTCCATATTCACTGTTGCCATTTGACAATCCTCAGCTAACTAAATTCTGTTTAACCTACTTCTACCCCTTCCGTCTGCGTTATTCTTGCCACTTCAGCAGGTGTCGTTATCCCATGAAATATTTTGACCTTTCCATCCTCCATCAAATTTCTCATTCCACTGGCCTTAGCTGCTTCTCTCAACTCCCCAGCCGGTGCCTTTTTAAAGGCCAGCTCTCTCAATTCGCTGTTTAGCTCTATCATCTCAAAGATGGCGAGTCGGCCTTTGTAACCGGTGTGTTGACATTGGCTACATCCAGCCCCTTTGTAAATGGGATGCTTCTCGATATCCTCCGCAGTGATATCGAGCATTTTCAAATGTTGTGGATTTGGATTGTTATCAACTTCTTTGCACTTTTTGCAAATGACTCTCACCAATCTCTGTGCCATAATAGCTTGTATTGAGCTGGCTACCAGAAACGGCTTAACACCCATATCTATTAGACGCGTAATCGCACTGCAGGCATCATTAGTGTGCAGTGTGCTAAAGACCAGGTGTCCTGTAAGCGCTGCTTGAACCGCAATATCTGCTACGGTACTGTCTCGAATTTCGCCGATTAATATAACGTTGGGAGCTTGTCGGAGCATTGCTCGCAGTATCCTTCCAAATGACAGCCCAATTTCTTCTCTAACCTGACATTGATTCATCCCATCGAAGTTATATTCAACAGGGTCCTCAGCGGTAATGATTTTCTTGTCCGGCTTATTAAGCTCCTGCAACGCTGCATACAACGTTGTGGTCTTGCCGCTACCGGTTGGTCCTGTAACTAAAAAAATGCCATTAGGCCTTCTTATTATCCGCTGGAATAGTTCATAGTTATCCCGTTCAAAGCCCAGCGCTTCGATGCCGATGTTAACCGCATCCGGACGTAAAATTCGCAACACCACACTTGCGCCGTGGCTACCTGGCAAAGCTGAAACACGAAAATCGATATCCTGGCCTCCGATCTCGCGTTTAATACGACCATCTTGTGGCAATCTTTTCTCAGCGATATCCATACCGGATAGAATTTTCAGACGGGCGATTAGGGGGGCCTGCATGTTCTTGGGAATATTGTCCTTTTCCAAACAGACACCGTCTACACGATATCTTACTCGTACCCGGTCAGCCATTGGCTCAACATGTATATCGCTGGCCCGCATATAGTAGGCGTTATCTATTATTAGGTTTACCAGCCTAATAATGGGACCCTCATCATCTCCAGCTTGTGCCTGTAAGGCCACTGCTTGTAACTCGTCACCCACTTCAGCAAGTTCAGCAGCCGTTGCATCGATGCTATGTCTTAGCCTATCGTCTTCCTCCTTTTGTTCAGTATTGAAGAGCCCCTGAATGTAGGTACGAATTTTATTCGGATTGGCAAGAAAACATTCTAATTCGGTGTTTAAGCGGAGCCGAATCGCATCCATCATGTCCAGGTCCATTGGGTCGCTGATAATCAATCTCAATTTGCTGTTATTCATGTTCAGCGGCAGGATATTGTGTCTTTTGATTAAGTCTTCAGGGACAAGTTTCGTTGCATCAGAAGGGATGG
>CAYNKI010000437.1:0-2025 GCA_964397675.1 uncultured Pirellulales bacterium | reverse complement strand
AACTCGGCGGTTAATGAAAAACAAACCCAATACAAAGCCAAACAAAGCCAATTTTCAGGCGACAGAAGCCTGCCCTGAGCGACCTGTGGTGAGCGAAGTCGAACCAAGTCGAAGGGACAGGAGCTTATCCGCCATCAGTGTGGCGGGACTAAATCTGTTATTTTTATTCTTCCACCCTGACCAGAGAATGGATCGGAACCAGCCGCAGTATGAGCTTGCCCTTGGTAACAGTTACTTTCTCCACCCGCACTCGAACTCTTGTGCCCGGAACCGGGAAAATGGGGTCAAACGGCTCATTATTCAGCAAAGATGCTGCTATCTTTGTCTGTAAAGACTCTATGTCAATAGGTATGGTCGCAATCCGATTTTGATACATCCTTTTGGCTACAATCCTGGCAAGAGGAGTGATATTCATGGCACCAATTTTTATTTTAGTCATCTGTAAATTCAAAAGACCTTGTTGATTAACACTGGGCTGAAGCACGATAGTAACAATGAAATCCGCACCTTTTATATTGGCTGTTCCCATCAATATAATGCTTTCGGGCACAAAAAGCACCACGGGCTCCGAAAACGTGACGCCCTCAGATACCTTTGGCCATTTAGACCGACCGATGATCTCATTTATCCTCTCCTCAATGACCACCAGCTCGAATGGCTCATCTCGCTGCGCTTCATTATAAAGTTCAGACGATAGGTGCGTAAGATATGGATGAACTCGACCTTGCTTCTGCCCGTCAGGACTAATTTCAGGTGGAATATAACTTGACGGCTTATATAACAGTAAAGCAAAGATAATACTTGCGATAGCTAAATCCACCAAAAGCCAGCAGGCTGCTTTTCTATACTTTCTCTTTTTATTAACCATCAATTAACCAATTTCTACCTTGCTCAAAACCAATACTACGATTATAGTGAATCAGACGTATAACAAAAAGATTTTTCCCGGCATATATGTAGGCATCGAAAAAGGAAGGTAAATTAAAAGATGGCAAGTCATTTTGCTGATCGGCTCTGCGAAGCTGTAAAAGCTAAAAAAACTTCTTTAATTGTCGGATTAGACCCTGTTTACAGCCGACTACCACCCGCGATAACCAGTCATCACCAGATGAACGATGAGTTTGACGCTGCTGCTGCGGTGGACGCAATTTTCGATTTTTGCACACAGACAATGCGCATCGTCGCCCCGATGGTACCAGCCGTGAAGACAAATATTGCTTTTTTTGAAAAGTATCTATGGGAGGGCATAGAGACTTACTACGCGTTGATTACTGAAGCTGATGACTTAGGTTTGGAGATAATCGGCGATGTAAAGCGTGGTGACATAGGCCACACCGCGGAATTGTATGCCGCGGCTCATCTGGAAAATCCGGAACTTGCCGGCCTGGAAGATACACTTGCTCCTGATGCTATTACTGTCAATGGTTATTCAGGAGCCGACGGCATCGAGCCCTTTGCCGATATGGCTACAACGCAGGGCAAAGGCATTTTCGTCTTGGTTCGCACCAGCAATCCTTCCGCAGCAGCCATTCAGGATTTCGCTGATGCCGATGGCCAAACGATGTATGAAAAGGTTGCTGAACTGGTCGGCGAAATTGCTAATAAATCCGAACGCATCGGCAAAAACGGCTACAGTAACATTGGAATGGTAGTAGGCGGAACCGCACCGGAGATCACAACCACTCTACGAGAAAAATATGATAAGGTATTATTTCTTGTGCCAGGCTACGGCTCTCAAGGGGCAACAGCGGCTGACTGTATCCGGTTCTGCAAGCCCGACGGCACCGGTGCATTAATCAACGCTTCACGCTCGATAATCTATGCATATGAGAAGCCCAAGTACAAGGGGCAATTCGGTGACGACTGGAAAAGATGTATCGAGCAGGCGGTTATAGACGCAAAGATTGACCTTGCAAATGCAATGCAGACCAAACTTTGATTATGAACAAGGATTTTTTTGCGGGTAAAAATGTTCTGATTATGGGGTTGGGTCGGTTTGGCGGTGGTGTTGATACCGCCAAGTTT
>CAYNKI010000436.1:0-2028 GCA_964397675.1 uncultured Pirellulales bacterium | reverse complement strand
TATTTTGTGGCGTCGGCTCTTTAGGGCTTGAGGCATTGAGCAGGGGGGCTGAGTTTGTTACTTTCGTTGAGCAGGACCCAAAGATTGCTGCAATCCTGAACAGAAACATTGAAAAAGCCGGTTTTGTGAAAGAATCGAAAGTTATAAAAGCTAATGCCTTTAAGATTGGTGCTCCAGTTGATTTTATTGTAACCGCAGAGAACGCTGAGAACACAGAGAAAAAAAATAATAAAATGAGAATAAAATCACAGAGGTTTCGCAGAGATGAAATACTAAAAATCTCTGCGAACTCTGCGATCTCGGCGGTAAAAGAGAAAGTTGATTTTGGTTGTCAAAAGTATGATCTTGTTTTCGTTGACCCGCCGTATGCTTCAACGAAAAATGTTCAGGTTGATTCACCTTTGGGTGAGTTACTATATATATTAGGTAGGCAGGTAGCTCCGGATGGTATTGTCGTGGTCAGGACTAACCGTAATAGCTTTTTACAGGAGCAATATGGTGCATTCAAAGTAATAGAGCGACGCCAGTGGGGAACTATGGCTTTAACTGTATTAGAGAAAAAGTAAAAACGCAAAGTGTAAAATGCAAAGCCATAGTTCAAAACTTAAAATAGGTATTTTTTTCTATAACGCATTTATAACAGTTTTGAATTTGCTCTGTTGAGAAGATACTCAGTCATTTCGACCGAACTAAAGCCTGCCCTGAGCGAAGTCGAAGGGTGGAGAAATCTGTTTTTAATGGATTTCTCGGCTCGCCTTTGGCTCGCTCGAAATGACGGTTTATGGTGTTTTCTAAAAAGCATTTTGAATTTTAAGTTGTGGTTTTACACTTTTGGTTTTAAGTTTTTAGCTTTGAGATAAATGACAAATAAGCAGGCAGCTATAAAAGTAATTAAAAGATTGCGCAGTAATGGCTTTGAGGCCTTGTTAGCAGGTGGTTGTGTGCGCGACATGCTGTTGGGTCGGTCGGCCAGTGACTATGATGTCGCGACGGATGCTCGTCCCGAAGATGTAATAAAATTGTTTAAACGCACATTAAAAGTCGGAGCAAAATTCGGTGTTGTGATTGTTTTAATCCAAGGCCGTCAGGTCGAAGTGGCTACATTCCGGACCGAAGGTGGATATACTAATGGCAGACACCCAGCCAGGGTCAAATTCGCCGGTGCCGCTGAAGATGCCAGCCGAAGAGACTTTACCATCAATGGCATGTTTTACGACCCTCTTAATGATACGGTAATCGATTATGTCAATGGACAAGCGGATCTACAAAAGCAGATAGTACGGACTATCGGTAAGCCGGAGGAGAGGTTTAGTGAAGATTACCTGCGAATGTTGCGGGCAGTGCGGTTTTCCACGCAGCTTGGCTTTGTGATTGAGCCGGGGACATGGTCGGCGGTTTGCAGCAACGCAAAAAAAATAACTGCAGTAAGTGGGGAGCGCATCGCAATCGAGCTGGAAGGAATCCTGACCAATCCAAACCGCGCTGCTGGAGCATCAATGCTTTTCGAGTGTGGATTAGCTGAAGTAATTTTCCCAGGATATTCTTATAAATATTCGGAATTCGCAGTCAGCGTATTACGTCAACTGCGAAAGAAGGTAGATTTTATGTTGGCGCTTGCAGCGTTTTTCGCTGGCTATCCTGCAGAACAAGCCTTGAAAAAACTGAATATTCTAAAGCTCAGCAGAAATCAAAAAAAGCACATAAAGTTCTTATTTTTTAATAGAGCAAGACTCCTCGATGCCCAAATGTCTTTGGCTGAGCTGAAAAAGTTCCTTGCAGAACCATATTTTTGGGACCTGTATGCGTTGCAACAGTCAATGCAAAAAGCCATCGGTCCTGGCAGAGGGTGCTTGGCCCCCTTGATAAAGCTGCGAAAAAGGATACGGGACCTTGGTGACGTTGAGCTGCAGCCGCAGCCGTTACTTAATGGCCACGATTTGATTCGATTAGGTGCTGTACCAGGACCTGCACTGGGACAGTTGGCTGAAGAGTTGTACATCGCTCAGCTTGAAGGAAACCTGCAAACGC
>CAYNKI010000435.1:0-2033 GCA_964397675.1 uncultured Pirellulales bacterium | reverse complement strand
ACTAAAGCTCAACCAAACCGAAGCTGAAAACGCCGCCCTTGTGATACTACATATGAAAGATGCCGAGTTATGAAGATTTAGAAGCACAGATAATAGATAGTGGTATATGTACAGTTTGTGGGGCATGCATTTTAGCCTGCCCCAATTCTCATATTAAGTTTGTTGATGGAAAGCCAAAGAGGCCCAAAAGGACACTGGACTGCGTAAGCTGTAGCACATGCTACGATGCTTGCTATATGCTCAGGCGAGGCTTGATTCAGAACATCGAGGCGAGCATTTTGGGTTGGGGGGAAAAGGGAAGTATCGGGATATATAAGCGCCTTCTGGCTGCAAGAACAACTGAACAGAGCATAGAAAAAGCCTGTCAGGACGGTGGAATCGTAACTTCGCTCTTGATGCATGGGGTAAGTGAAAACACTATGGACGGAGCTCTAGTTGTTGGATGCCTATTATGAATTTCGGGGATGGGATAAGAAAACCGGCAAACCAACCCCGGAAAAGCTTAGAGAACTGGGACTAGATGATATTAGTCGATAAAATATAAAGGGGGGCAAGATTATGGTTTCCGTCGCTGAAAAACCCTGGCTTAAAGGTTACAGGTCAGGGCCATTTAAGCTTGCGCAGACAAAAGAACCTTATCCAAAGAAGTCTCTTTATAGCTTTTTGGATGCTACGGCAGCTGAGTACCCTGATAATCCGGCGTGTTTTTATCTGGGGAATGAAATAAGCTATAAAGAGTTGAAGCTTGAGGTAGATAGATTAACAGCTGCACTTGCAGACCTGGGTATAACAAAAGGCGACAGGGTAGCCACCATCCTGCCAAATTGCCCGCAGTTTATCATAAGCCATTTTGGCATACTGAAAGCCGGAGCCGTGCATGTCCCATGTAGTGTCCTGCATAAAGCTGCTGGTTTGATACACGAGATTGGCAACTCAGAAGCTGCGACGGTAATTTGCTCTGATGAATCTGTCAAAGCTGTTGATTCAATAAAAGACAAGACCAAGATTAAGAGGATAATCGTTACCTCGCTTAAGGATTATTCGTTGGAGAAGCCGGAACCAAAACAAATACCGGGCACCTATCAACTTCGCGATTTAATAGCCAATTACGAGCCCAAGCCTCCACAGGTTGACATCGACCCGGTGGAAGACCTGGCAATTCTCGTATTCACCGGCGGCGCTAGCGGATTACCAAAAGGTGTAATGCTAACTCATTACAACCGGGTAGTATCTGCGACCCATTTTGAATGGAGTTTAGAAGCTTTGAGAGTAGCAATCAGGGGGAAAACCTCAATGTTGATGACTATTCCACCTTTTCTACCGCATGGATATGGCATGATGCACCTTGCTGTTTCTTGGGGTATGAAGATGTACTTGCTTCCTGACCCAAGGGATACCGATATGCTGGTGCAGATGTTAACAAAGTATCGTCCCCTTTTTTGCACATGTGTGCCTGCTCAATACAACAGGCTGGTCTTGAAAGGACTTGGAAGGATACCGACCATGTTCACGTCTAGTGCAGCTGCCCTGCCTCCGGAAGTTGCCCAGAAATTCAGACAGCAAACCGGTGCGCCCATAATAGAGTCTTATAGTCTAACGGAAGGCGGCGCTACCCACATCAATCTTTCCTATTTTTCAAAGATCACGGGCTTTATGCCTTCTGAAAAATTTGGCTCCATAGGGGTGCCAATGCCAGATATAGAAGTCAAAATTGTAGACCTCGAGACAGGTGAGGAAGCTGCCCCCGGGAAAGAGGGAGAGCTACATCTTCGTGGGCCACAGATTATGAAAGGTTACTGGCCTGAACCCGGCAAAGGACTGGTGGATGGCTGGCTTCCTACCGGTGATGTCGTAAAAATGGACGATGAGGGCTATTTCTACATCACAGACCGGGTTAAAGATATGGCAAATATCTCCGGCCTAAAAGTCTATACCAGGCTGGTTGACGACGTGCTTTACGAACATCCAGCGGTTGCCGATGCCGTGGCGATTGGAATCCCAGATGTTGAACGTCCCGGCAGCGAAAGGATAAA
>CAYNKI010000434.1:0-2090 GCA_964397675.1 uncultured Pirellulales bacterium | reverse complement strand
TGCAGGCGCTGTGATTTTCAGCAAGAGCGAATTTCTGGCGATTTCATCCCATTCCCCAAGCCCGCCTTTTTGATGCAACTGCCATGGTGTTATGTCCAGTAACCGGGCGAAGAGTTCAAAATATTGGTCAACCTTTGCTGTCATTTCGCGCCTGTCCGGATAACTCAAAGATACAAATCTCCACAGGCCGGTCTTCCAGTCGCCGACGGCAAGGGGCGCTCCTCTGGCCAGCATCCGTCCGCCTCCTTCGCCATCGTCCGTGAACGACCGCTGGATGTAATCATACACGAACACTTTTTCCATTTCCAAATTGATAAGGCTGTGGTACCTGGCATATTCGGCCTGCAACTGCTCCTGAAGATTTTTCAGCGCATCGGCCGGGACATCCACATTTTCTATAATCGTCCAAATCACGTCGTGAGCATGGGCCCCAAACGCAACAGCGGCTGTCTGTTCATAGAACAAGCCTTTGCCCTGTTGGCGGCTTCCGAATCTCACCAATGAAACGCAATCATCCAACGCCGATTCTAAGTCGCCTTTGTAGGCTTTGTAGCGACTGCGCCAACCCAGGGCCCAAGCAAGAGTTCTATATTCGGAAAAATGTTTTATAAGAACAGCGTCGATAATACCTTTGCTTAAATCAGTACCTGTTGCACTATAAACAGGCCAATAGTGAGGCCTCTTATTGCCTTCTATCAAAAAGTCGAGGGCTTTTTTATTATCGCTAATCCATTTCAAAAATATCTGGATTTCTACGTCATTCAAATCGGCCGGCCATTTAACTCTACTCTTCATTAACCCATCCGGTATTTTCACACAAGCCGCAACAGCTTTATCATAATATGGATAAGCATTCTCCGACTCATCTCTGCCCGCTTTAGCCTTGTTATTCAGCCAGTCAACGTAATTAACAGATATTTTTGGCCTGCCTAACAGCGTGGCAAAACATATAAGAATATATAAAATAATTATTCCAACCGCCTGAAGACTCCGCACAAGGGCCTTACGCCAGAGTGGCCGGCAGCGTTTTTTGGCCCGGCGTAATAAAACCGCAAGCAGTTTCACATCGCCGAACTCTCCGATTAGCTGCCGGGCTTTCTGCTCTCTTTGCTCATCGGTTTTACAATCTTTAAGCTCATCCTCAAAATGCGCTGCTAATTCCGCCCGTACGTCTTCACGAACTTTCCTGCGGTAGCGTATCTTCTTAATTACACAGTCTATGTATTCTCCTGCACAGCCGGGAAGACTTTGCAAATCGGGTTTCTTATGTCCCTTTGTCATAATCCGGGACCTCCACTTCCGTTTTTTTACCACAAAGGCACCAAGACACTAAAGTTTTAATTCTAATTGTTAATTTCTTTGTGCCTTCGTGGCTAATTTTTTTTCTGTCTTTAGGCCGGTGCAAGTGCTCCGCTGAAGATAAGATTCAGCCCTGTATGCAGCTCCTTGAGCTGCGCCTTTTGTTCTGCCAACTGGCCTTTGCCCCTGCTGGTGATTGAGTAATATCGCCTCTTTCGTCTGGAGTCTGTATCTTCCCACTTTCCCTCAACCAGTTTCTTGGCTTCGAGATTATAAAGCAGTGGGTACAGCGTACCTTTGCCAAGGGTCAGGATATCGCCGCTTCGCTCTTCGATGGCCTGGCTCAATTCGTAGCCGTACATTTGGCCGCGAGAGAGAATCTCAAGAACGACAACCGGGGCAACACCTTTTAATAATTGACTTTCAAATTTCATAAAATGCTCCTTTTTTGACCTCTGTTTTCCAAAATTCGCTTTATTTCAACCACATATTGCACTCATTCAGCTTATATCATGTTATGCTTATTATGCCATACATACTATACAATGTCAACTAATAATTCCAAAAATTTCAAAAATTTTTTTGTACCCTGCTTTTTAGCCCGAATTAGGCCGATTTTGCTTGTAAGATGCTGCTTTTTCTATAAAATATATTTAAATCTGCCGAATACAACTACGTGGCAGCCTCAAGGCCGAAGGGCCTGGGGATGGTGCTTAGCTGGTAAAAAAAACTCGAATATGCTCGCAAAATACGTATTTAATCCGGAGCAGTGGCCGAGCGGCTGAAGGCGA
>CAYNKI010000433.1:0-2095 GCA_964397675.1 uncultured Pirellulales bacterium | reverse complement strand
TTATACGTTTTCGCAACATCATCAAGGATACCCGCGACATAGCTTTCATTTTCTGCTCACTGGTTGTCGGTATGGCGGTCGGTTCCCACCGGTACACCACTGCTATTGTCGGAACCGCTATTCTGAGTTTGATAACAGTATACTTATACCTGACGAGCTTTGGCACCCATGAACCTCACAACGGCTTTTTGCGGTTCACCCTTAGAGGCCATATTGAGCCTAAACACCCAATTCCGGGCATTTTAAAGCGTTTTTGCGGCAACTTCACGCTTATATCGTCACAAGAAAGCGGTTTTGGCAGCCCCGCTGTTGAGTACGCTTACCAGTTGATGATACGCAATGCGGAAAAAAATGAGCTGATGCTGAGCGAACTGAGAAAAGTCGAGGGTATCGAGAACGTCAGCCTGACGATGCAGGAGCAGTTGCTGGAGGTTTAGATTAGGTATGGGAAGAATAAGCTCCCGAAAAAGTCGTTTATTTCTTCGTGCTCTGCCTGTGCTGGTGTGGTTGGGTACAGTATTGTGTGTGGTCGGGCTGTTTCATCGCCGTGCAGCACGTTTTGAAGTTGTAGGCGTAGCTCGGGCGGAAGTGCACGATGTTGGAACCAACACCAGGGCCCGCCTGATAAGTGTTTCCGTCCAATTGTTTCAGAAAGTCAACAAAGGTGACCCCTTAGCTGTAGTCAATACTGTACCCGATGATGAACGCATAGAGGCCGAAATTGCAACTATACAAGCACAAATGGACTTCGCGGAGGCGCAGTTAACTGAACTGCGTAGAAACTATGTAGCTGACGTAAACAATCGTGAATCCGAGTGGTGGGCTGAAATGCGTGCATTTACCGCCGATATAGTGGTGGCCAAGGCCCGCATTGTTGATGCTAATGCGGTGCTTGAAAATGACCAGGCAATGCTTGAAGAGACGAAACAGGGAATCAAAAGATTTGCCTTTGAGAATCAGGCTAACTTGGCGGATATTGCCATATATAATAAGCTGCAAACACTGAAAGAAAACCACGACTCGTTGGCGAGGAAGATTGTGCGGGACAAGGGAGTGCTGGACAAATATAAGAAGTTGTTGGAAGAAGCAGAGCAACGGAAAGAAAGATATAAGGATTATCGTCCCGTTGTCGGTACCGACCCGAACGAGGCTCAACGCGTTATAGACCTGGCGAAGGAGGCTTTAGAGCGGCAGAAGAATGAATTGGAGGAAAGACAGAGAGAGCTGGTTCTAACGGCACCATGCGACGGTTTTGTCAGCAGTATTGATGGCCGGGTTGGTGAGGTTGTTATCATACCTGACGCTCCGATACTGAGTATCTCAGAAGAGAAGCCAAACACAATTATCGCCTATGCCGGCGAAGAACTGGTGGGTCATTTTGCGGCAGGAAAACCTATAGAAGTTATCAAAGGCAGCGAGCCGAAACAGATTGGACGGTCAAAGGTAACACACATTAGTCCAAGGGTTGAGCAAATGCCGGTGCGGTTATGGCAAGACCCCGCCATCCCCCGGTGGGGGCGGGCTGTGCAGATTGAGATTCCGTTAGGCATGAAGCTGATTCCGGGTGAGATGGTGGGTATAAGAGGATTGTAGCCCATACCTCGGAAACCGCCAGACGATAAGCGATTTGCTCCAAGCGATAAGCGATTTAGTTGTTTCATAAATCCGAAATTCGAATATCGAAATACGAAACAAATTCGAAATTCAAATATTCAAAACTGACAGCTTTGCTGTCAATTTGAGCACTTCACTCCGCTCAGCATAAACTCCGCAAAGAACCTCTTTTTCGCAGGCCAGTTCCTTCGCCTTCGGCTCAGGATGACATAAATATTGTCATTTTGGTCATTCGATATTTTTTCTGACTTCTGATTTTTGACTTCTATAATCAGTCGCCAGACGGCCCCAGTTTTTTCAATAACAGGTCGAGTGTTTCTGCTATGTCACGTTTGTCGACCTCACCTTTCTCGATCTTAGGTTTCTTGAACTCACCTTTCTCGATTTTGGTTTTCTCGAAGCTCGGGGTAGTAAACTTCGTTTCACCAAGCAGCTTTTGCTCGCTTTCTGAAAGCGTGGGCTCGGTAATGATTGTGGCAGT
>CAYNKI010000432.1:0-2130 GCA_964397675.1 uncultured Pirellulales bacterium | reverse complement strand
GGGTGTCAGGATTAAGTCATCCATCTCATAACTTCTTACAAACATAAACCGCTAAATCTGCAAATTCGAGCTTAAGGAAAAGCCTTGATTTTAATTCTGCATAATCACTATAATTTTGACGCTTAATAAAGGGAAACCTTATGAAAAATACAGCAAAAATAAATCGCGTATAATAGTTTTCCTTTCGGATTTTAGCGATTACCATCTTTATTTAACTAGTTTCGACAACCGTTAACCGGGCAATCATGGGATGAGTCAAAGCAAATATCGCTCATCATGGCTGTTCAAGAACCTTGAGTCGCAAAGGAAATGGGCATAATCCTCATCTATGAAAATGACGCGGCCGATTGTGCCGGAAAGGATAATGAGCCATGAAAAAAAATAACCTTATTCTTCAGGCCTGTATCTTCTTATTCGCTCTTCTGCTGACCTCATGTGGTCAAGCGCCAAAAGACATCGATCCCAACGCTGTCATTCCCACTCCAAGGCAGGTCGAATACCAGCAAATGGAGTTTATCGGGTTTATCCATTTCACGGTCAACACCTTCACCGATAAAGAATGGGGGTATGGAGATGAATCTCCGGAGATCTTTAATCCGACCGAGTTTGATGCGGACCAATGGGCTCGCGCGGCAAAACACGCCGGCATGAAACAGCTTATATTAACCGCCAAACACCATGACGGATTCTGTTTGTGGCCCTCCAAGTATACGGAGCACTCCGTCAAGAACAGCCCCTGGAAAAATGGGACAGGCGACATCGTTCGGGAATTCGTCGATGCCTGCCGTCGACACGGCCTTAAGGTCGGTCTCTATCTTTCTCCATGGGACAGGAACCATGCGGATTACGGCACACCGGCATACATCGAGTATTACTGGAACCAGCTCAGGGAATTGCTCACCGAATACGGTGAAATTTCAGAAATTTGGTTTGACGGGGCTAACGGCGGAACAGGATACTATGGCGGCGCCAGAGAAACAAGGCGTATTGACCGCACCACATATTATTGCTGGGACGAGACCTGGGCGATGATAAAAAAATTACAGCCCAATGCGCTTTTATTCTCCGATGCCGGCCCCGATATTCGATGGATCGGCAATGAGAGAGGCTATGCAGGTCAAACAAACTGGTCGACCATAAACAGCGAGACTATCGTCGTGGGGGATGCTGATCCCAGCTACCTGAATTCGGGAGACCCCGATGGAAAAAACTGGGTGGTCCCATTGTGCAATACATCAATCCGTCCCGGCTGGTTTTATCATCAACAGGAAGACAGCCGTGTGAAAACGATACAGCAACTCCTGGATGTTTATTACAACTCTGTGGGGAGAAATGGTGTCCTGTTGCTCAACATACCGCCTGACAGACGGGGACTGTTTCATGAAAATGATATTCAAGCGCTTCTGGAATTTAGATCGATTCTGGATGAAACATTCCAGACCAATCTTGCCCTGGGGAAAAGAGTTAACGCGTCCAATTATCGGCAGAAACATGACAAATTCACTCCCGCGAATGTGGTGGATGAGAATCTTGATTCCTATTGGGCGGCAGATGACCATGACCGGGAAGCCACTCTTGAAATCGACCTGGGAGAACCGGAGGTCTTTGACCGCATTCTCATACAGGAGCCGATCCGTTTGGGCCAACGAATTTCAGAATTTGAAATAAAAGGCCTCGTCAATGGTGAGTGGACCCAATTGGCCAAAGGCACAACGATTGGCTACAAACGAATATTGCGCATACCACCCGTACACGCAGATAAAATTCAACTGATTATCAAAAAGTCGAATAATACGCCGGCCATTTCAAATTTCGGACTATACAAAGCCTCCCCAAAAGAAAGCGTCATACAGGCTGTCTCTCTGCTGGGGGAAGTCCTTTATTCCGCCAAGTTGAAGGAGAAGTGGACTCAGGAAGACTGTTCGGATATTATATGCGTGGAGCTTTTGCTCTATCAAAACTAACGTGGATTATTCACGAGTCGAGGTTGCTGTAGGTGCGAGGCGTGGCCCATGAAACTGTGGTTATCCACCGCGATTGGGCCGCAACAAAGCAGATGCAGTAAGATCGGCTCGCCCGAAGGGTAAAAGATGCCGACATAGATTGAATGAATGGACATTAAAGAAAGTT
>CAYNKI010000431.1:0-2156 GCA_964397675.1 uncultured Pirellulales bacterium | reverse complement strand
AAGATGGCATCAATATCGCCATCAATAAGGCAATGATGGCAATTACCACCAGAAGTTCTATTAATGTAAATCCTCTTTTTTTTTTACTTATAACCATATTCCGCCCATGTATATACTCAATGCGTAAAATCAGCTTTCTGTTCTGTTAGTTTTTGATATATCAAAAACCAGATTTTATTGCAACATTAAGATTTAAAAAATTGTTGGGCGTAATATCCAGAAGGTTTTTCCCTTGTTAAAGGGCCATAGAGATACGAAAAATCTGGAGTAATGAGCATTTTGTAGATGATATTTTCTCCATATATGTTTCCAAGACTCTTAAAACAAAAGACTTATAATTTTGACTTATCATCAAAAACACACAATAGTTTTTAGTGAAAGTTTTGCATTGACGAATAGGTGGCTAATTTGGTATAAATAAAGTTGGTAAGGTTTGAGGTTTTGCGCGTCCGGCCTGGCTACGGCGAGGCGCTCCCGGCTACGGCACGCTACGCCGTGACGAGTCGCCAAGACGAGCGAAGCCTGGGCGGAGTCGGAAAGGACGGAGGTAGAGCCAAATCCTAAAAAGTTGTGTTAAGTAAACACAGAACTTCATGGGAGGGGGAAGTCTGATTAGTTGTTTTGTTGGAAGTTGTTTGAGATGAGAAACTAAAAACTCAAAACTATAGAAAGAAGGGAGGAATACCATGTCTAAAAAGCTTGTCTTGAGCGAAGTCGAAAGATTGATTTATTTGGTTTCTTTTGTTCTGGTGCTGGGACTGTTTGGGGCGGCCCAGGGCGGGACGATTACCTTCTCGCCCAACCCTCCCACGGAGAACATCCTTCAGTCGAATCCCACTTTACCGCAACCTTCCAATTATCGTGTGAGTGACACCGTTAAATCTGGACAGAGTTTTACACACGACCAGGACTTCATGTTGGGCGCTGTGACGTTTTATATAAGAACGGATGCCCAGAGCAATCCCTATCCCGCCGGGGCCGAGGTCACCATGGAAGTCTATACCGGTTACCCAGACACGGTGCCAACTACTGTCACCGATGGCACCTTGGTGGGGACGGCTAAATTCAGTATGTCCGGCTTATCCTTCCTAGGGGGAGATTACGTGACTTTCACTTTGTCTGCGGAGGAGACCGGTGCACTCGGAACGCTGCTTGCAAATACGGAGTATTCCGTGCTCTTCGGCAGCAATCAACCAGATAGTGGCGGGCGCATCTTCATTGCACGCGGTGCTACAGATGATTACCCGGGGGGAGCAGGCGTGTTTAAAAGTGCCATACCACAGCTCGACCGCGAGACAACGTTTTACATTCAGGCACCAGAGGCCGCCATAGGCACAGCCTTCAATCCTGATCCTGCTGATGAGGTGACCGATGTGCCGCGAGATGCGTCCCTTAGCTGGACTCCGGGAATTTATTCCGACAAACACGATGTATACTTCGGCATAAGCTTCGAAGATGTGAACGACGCCACTGATGCCAGCGCGGAGTTTCTGGGCCGTCAAAGTGAGACCACATATGCCCTGGACCGCTTGGGCCTGGGACAGACCTACTACTGGCGCATAGATGAGGTCAACGCGCCACCCGATAATACAATCTTCAAAGGCAGCATCTGGAGTTTTACGACCGAACCGGTTGGTTATACTATTGTTGATGTGAACGCCACCGCTTCCAGTTCCAACAGCCCGGGCGAGGGGCCTGAAAATACCATCAACGGCTCCGGACTGGATGCCGATGACCTGCACTTAGCAGAAAGTAAGACTATGTGGCTGAGCAGTGTTGTTGATCCGAATGCGGCCTGGATCCAGTATGAATTCGACAGGGTTTACAAACTGCATCAGATGTTGGTATGGAACCATAATACCCTCACTGAGCCTGTTATCGGTTTCGGCGTCAAGGAAGCTACCATTGAGTACTCGGCCGATGGGGCCAACTGGACTACATTGGGAACCCACGAATTTGCCCGGGCACTCGGTACGGCTGGTTATGCATCCAATACCACTGTCGATTTTAGTGGCGTGGTAGCGAAACATGTCAAGATAACAGCTAACAGCAACTGGGGAGGCTTTGTGCCACAGTACGGTCTGAGCGAGGTATGCTTCTTCTACGTACCCGTTTTGCCAAGAGAGCCTGACCCGGCTTCCGGCACAACAGATATG
>CAYNKI010000430.1:0-2205 GCA_964397675.1 uncultured Pirellulales bacterium | reverse complement strand
AACCTCTATAAAGACAAATGCGACATCACCCACAAGATAAATGAAAATATGATGGGGATCTCTAAAAATTACGTAACCGTTCACGGGGAAAATATTCCGATTTTGGACTTTATGGGCGATTTGTACAACTACTTGGTAAAAAACGCAAAAAAAGCTTGATTAAATAACAAAAAATCTCTTTAATGAAGCTTAGAAACTTAAATGACATTTTGACCCTGTGAACGGTTACCTAAAAAGTTTGTACTTGAAGCGAGGCGGATAATTTGGTATAAATGAAATAGAGAGAATCTGTGGAATTTGGCATCTGGAGACAAGGCTAAGAACATCTACATCCCAATTGATAGCTGATATTGGGCTCTTGAAGGAAGGAGATAATGTTATGTCACATCAGAGTTCTGTTTTTCAGTGTGGGATAGAGTAAGTGTGTAAGTTTTTATTGGTTGTTTTGTGAGTGTTTTGGTGTGTGGCCAAAGCATAGTTACCTTATTAACCTTTTTTGATGGAGGACTATTATGTCCAAAAAGCTTGTCTTGAGCGAAGTCGAAAGATTGATTTATTTGGTTTGTTTTGGTTTGGTTCTGGGTCTGGTTGGTGCGGCCAGGAGCGCGACGATTGCCCACTGGCAGTTCAATGGAACGCCCGGGCAGGAGATTGACACTGATACCGACATCCAAAGCGGTTACATCGCGTACAAGTTCTACGATGCCACCTACGGGGCAAATGTCGCGACAGATGTGTTCTACGGCCCGCCGAATCTCACTTATGACGCCAACGGGACAAGCGCCGAGCTCTTAAACGATCCCGGCGACAACGACCCTGGTGTGGGTTTCGTAGTGCCCGACACGGGGGTAGGCACACCGCTCGATCTGAGCACAGTCGGTGCATTTACAATCGAGGCGTTTATTTGCCCCTACAGTCTTCGCCAGAGCGTAATAGTCAGAAAATACGGGGGCAGTCCCGGGCAGTACTTCATCGACCTGCGAGTTGACGGCGATGTCCGCCTCTCTATCAACTCTGATGGGAATGCCGTCGTTGCCGGCGCTGGTGCGGTGACTACAAATGAGTGGTATCACGTCGCCGCTGTATTCGATGAAACCGACCTTGCAGCGCCGATGAAGATCTATATCGACGGAGAATTGAAAGGTACGGCTGCCTTCAGTGACAGGCCCGGTGACTCTCCGCGGGCCTTGGGTATCGGCTGCATCATTCGTGACAACGTGAATCCGCCGGGAAGCTCCGGTCAGTTCTTCCATGGCCGAATCGATGAGGTGCGCCTGTCGGATGCGGCCCTTTCGGTTGATGAGTTCCTGCTCAACACCGCTGAAGGCGTAGGAAGGCCCTGCCCTGCAAACGGCGCCACGGATGTGCCGCCTGATGTGGTCCTTAGCTGGACGCCGGGAGAGCTTGCTGACCAACATGATGTGTACTTCGGCACCAGTTTCGACGATGTGAACAATGCCACCAACCTGGACCCGATGGGGCCGGATAACGTGTACAGAGCCCGCCAGGGTGTTAACAGCTATGCCATTGGCGAAGCCTTGGATTTTGGGCAGACTTACTACTGGCGCATCGATGAGGTCAATGGACCACCTGATTATACGGTATACGAAGGCAATATCTGGCAATTTACGGTCGAGCCGGTTGCTTATCCTATGCCTTCTGAGAACATAACCGCCACCGCTTCCAGCTCCAACAGCGCAGGCGAGCGTCCTGAAAATACCATCAACGGCTCTGGACTGGATGCCGATGACATGCACTCGACAATGGACACGGATATGTGGCTCAGTAGTATGATTGGGGAGCAACCGACCTGGATCCAGTATGAGTTCTACAGGCTTTATAAACTGCATCAGATGTTGGTATGGAACCATAATACCCGTGTTGAGGATGCTATCGGTTTCGGCGTCAAGGATGCTACCATTGAGTATTCGGTCGATGGGGCTAACTGGACCACATTGGGTACCCACGAATTTGCCCGGGCCCCCGGTGCGGCTGGTTATGCATCCAATACCACGGTTGATCTTGGTGGCGTGGCAGCGAAATACGTCAAGATAACCGCTAACAGCAACTGGGGAGGCTTCGTGCCACAGTACGGTCTGAGCGAGGTATGCTTCTTCTACGTACCCGTTTTGGCCAGAGAGCCTAATCCAGCTTCCGGCACAACAGATATGGACGTGGATAATGTGACTCTTAGCTGGCGAGCAG
>CAYNKI010000429.1:0-2227 GCA_964397675.1 uncultured Pirellulales bacterium | reverse complement strand
AATTTCGATATTCGGATTTCGTATTTGGCGACTTTCGGCCGGAGGGCGAAAAGAGACGCCTCCATAATTGGACGAACCTGCACGTTTGATGCGAAATTTGGAGTGTTTTTGACAGGATTGACGGGATTAACCTGCTATTATTAAAGGAATTAAAAAATTTTCAAAAATTTCGATTTTTGTTCTTAGCTACCTGCGTTTTTGATTGATTTTTAGCAAGATTCTTGCCTATCTTAACTGCCACAAAGACTCAAAGACACGAAATGGATTAGCCACAGAGTTCACAGAGGACGCAGAGAAATACAATAGAAAATAATAAATTGAAATGCCGGATGTGACCCTGTCATCTCGACCGAAGGACTGCCAACGGCAGGCCGGAGCGGAGAGATCTGGTCTCGGATAGAAGATAATTATCTTCCGCAGCCAGATGTCTCGACTGAGCTCGACATGACAAAAAAGAAGCCATCGGTTGCACGGCGGCGTGAGATACGCTTCATGAGCGACGAAAATTTGTGCACTTATGCTCTTGTGCCTTGTTCTCTTATAACTTTTTCCTTGCTAATCTCGCTTCAGTAATGTAAATTTCTCATTAACTAGCGAGTGAGCAAGAACATCTTGGGATTGTCGTTCAGGATTAGGGCGCTTGTACTTCAAAAGCGCTTACATGTTGAGGAAGAGCCAGTGTTATGCGGACAGTGAAACGACTATAGATTCTTATACGTAACCATATATACTGAAGTTATACATTTGACAGCCATCCCTCAAAACAAGGATTGTGATCAGTATGGCAGGACAAGAGATGCAAGAAATAGGTCCTTGGATAAAGCGCAGGAAACTTGGACATGGAGGCAACGCAGAGGTTTGGAGCTGTAAACATAAGCCTGATGGAAAAATCGCTGCCGTTAAGTTTCTGAAGCGAATTAATGTTGATAGCTTGGCGTACAATCGGTTCTGCGACGAGATTAAGCTCTTGCGCAATTTGGGCGATAGAAAAGGCATCCTCCCGTTGCTAGCATTCAACCTGCCTACAGAAGATAAGAATCCTCCTGATGTACCATGGTTATCAATGCCCGAAGCGCGCTCACTTGGGAATGGTTTTCTTGATGAAACTCCTTTAGAAGAAATTGTGGTGGCACTTTCCGGTGTGGCGACTGTTTTAGCTGAATTAGCTAAGGAAGGTATCTACCACCGGGACATCAAACCTCAGAATCTTTTTATATACAATAATGAGGTTGTGATAGGTGACTTCGGACTTGCTACATATCCCAGCAAAGAGGCATTGACTCTTGAGGGCAAGAAGATAGGTTCACTTCATTATATTGCACCGGAGATGTTGGAATATCAAAGAGGGGTGGATGAGTCACGTGCTGATGTATATTCGCTGGCAAAAACCTTGTGGGTTTTTGTAACTGGGCAGAAATTTCCACCACCTGGCGAACAGCGAGCTACTGAGCCCAAAGCAAGAGCCTCAAGCTATGTACTTCATACAAAAAGCTGTCTTCTGGATAAACTGATCGAATCAGCTACACATTTTGATCCTTCAAAAAGAATCAGCATGGCGGTCTTCTCTGAAGAATTACGCGCTTGGACTGAAGTAGGCTTCGCCAAGATGGGGAACTTCAATGGTCAAATCTCCGAATTGAACGCTCGGCTGCAAACATCCTTGGTACCATTTTTGTCAAAGGACACCAAAGATAAGGAATACAAGTACATATTCGAGGAGTGCAAAAAGGCGCTGATTGCTCCACTTTTGGAATTACGAAAAAAGATACCACCCCTGGAAAACATTAGTATCTCATTGGGTGAGAATCTAGCCCTTGCTGGAACCTTAGGAGTAAACCCTTGTATTTCCTGTCCACTTGAAGGGCCGGCTATTGTCCTGTGCGGTCCTGGTAAGACGCATCGGCCTTTGATGTTTTCAAGTCTAGGACTTTGTGACCGCGGGAAAGAGAAGACATCTCTTATGGCTCACCATGTTGTAAAAATCGAGCAGGTCAAAGAACCAAAGGTAGTGTGGTCTGACTCGAGAGATGTGATGCTAGGGGGCAGCACGATGAACTTAGCAATTGATCAATTGATCATAGGGCTCATGGGAAACTTTAGCAAGGCCTTCCATGCATATACCGAACTTATCGAAAGGCATAAAGGTGAAATTAGATAAGCCTGAAATAATAGGGACAGCCATCCTAATTAATTGCTGGGGCGAGTGACTTTTGAAGACAGAAGACGG
>CAYNKI010000428.1:0-2240 GCA_964397675.1 uncultured Pirellulales bacterium | reverse complement strand
CTGTCACAACTGGCCAAACTATACACATCAGACGGTAAGTATGAAGATGCTCAGCATATCTATTGGCGCTTATATGAGACAGCCCGGAACGCCTCAGAAAAACTTCAGTTTGTTCGGAATATGTCCGAAGCAGCAGGGCAGACCGGCAAGCGTCAGGAACTGATTCAAAGGCTTAAACATCAACAACAAAAGAACCGTTCTTCAGCAGTTCCCCTTCTCGGCCTGGCGGAAGTTTATAAGCAGATGGGCAAATATGAAGAACACAGGCATGCCCTACTGGAAGCAACCCGCATACAAACGGATGATATTGAGCTGATTTATGAGCTTGCCGCAGTTGAAGCAGCTCAGGGTGACTGGGAAAAGGCGGTCGAGACGCTGCAAAAGGCTATTACTCTGGACAACACAAGCCAAACCCGTCTTAAGATTGCCAGGTTGTATATTCAAAATGGGAATAAAGATGATGGATTTCGTATCCTGACTGAAATTGCGGGAGGAGATAGGATGGATCCTCGGGATGCTGAATCTATTGCCGGCACAATCATGTCAACTGGTGCGTGGAATACGGCGATAAGCTTCCTGCAGGGGATATTGTCTCTGCATCCAAAAGACTACAAACTGCATTATCAATATGCTGTTGCGCTGGAAGAAGATGGTCGCAAAAAGGAAGCCATGGAGGCATTCATTGACCTGTTGGGTTTCAAAGATGAAATACCCGGAAACACGGGCAAAAAGATCCAGTTTTCATGGAAGCGGCAGGGAATGGATATAAATATTCAGCATATCCTTCCTGCCGAAGCCATAGAACTGCTGCGATTCAATAAGTATCACTCAACTGCATACAGCTATCAACGTAATCGCACGCGCTACAGTCGTTCAGGGACAAATCCTCCTGCCGGTATGGCGCCAAATGTTGCATTGCCGCCAACAGTAGAGGACCTCCAGGATTTTGCAGTAAGCCATATTCTGGCCCTGGCCGGGGATCTGGGGGGTACTCGACGATTACAGGTGAAATCTGATCTTAACAGGTACGGTATTTCCAACATAGATGTTTTGATGGATGTCAGTAAGTTTGAAACAAGAGATTTTAACCGGGCGATTGACAATCTCGCATCCGAACATCCAAACAACAAAGCAATTCAGGCCGTGTGGATAATACACAGAATTGAGGGTAAGGGATGTACCCTTAAAGAGGCAGAACACATATTTGATATGTTCGCAAATTCGAATCCAAGACTTGCATTAATAGTTGGCTTACGGTGTTACGGCACGGATAAGATAGCATCGAGACTTTTTTCCAGGTCTTTAAAAATGCTGCAAGATGTCCCTGACCCCGGCTACTATGAAGCTATGGCCATTTCATATGCTCTGCAGAACGAAAACAACATTTCTAAACTGACTGGCACGCAAAGGGATTTATTAGACAGGCATCTTATTGATTGGTATTCAAGATTAACAAAGGCCACACACTACCGTATCAGCATTTTTAATCACGTTGGATCGTTGCTGGCAAAAAGAAGGGATTGGAGTGAATACACCAGGTTCCTGGACAATGAAGTTTCAGGTTATCAAAAACGCGCCTCAGCAGTCACTCCTAATTTACCTTACAAACCGCTGATCAAGCCTTTGTCCTATCCTCTCAGAAACATCCCTGATTTGCCGGATCATGTTGTGAAAATGGTTCTTGATGGCCCATATTATCGTCCCATTGTGTTTCCCAGAGCGAGTAAAATAAGTCCCGCAAAGCTTGGGGGCTATCTGGATAAGGTCCAAAATCCAGTCCTTAAGATCCTTATTGCGATGGTATCAGGTCGGCACAAAGACGCAGAGAAGATGACCAGAGATCTACTGGACAAAGATCAAACATCCCTTGCCGCTTATATGATCGCTGCGAGTCTGGCGGCTAAGAATGATAAGCCGTTGGAAGTCATTGGCCTTCTTGACAAGGCCAGGTCGCTGTCTGTGTCACCTCAATATATGAAGTTAATTGACGGTGCCATTGTTGCAAGTGCAATGGGCCTTGATCCACAGAAATTTCCAGATGAAATTAGTATTGGGGAAAAGGCCATCGTTCGTCTAATGAGTAACAGATTCGATGCTCAGCAAAGAGAAGAGCTTCTTGTGGCAGCAGAGACGCTTGGTCTTACAGAGCAGGCTAACAACCTCAAGAGCCAGATATCTGCACTCAATAGCAATAAGAATGTCGTTTCCGGCTCAAGCAGGTCGTCTTATGCTCGTTCATC
>CAYNKI010000427.1:0-2244 GCA_964397675.1 uncultured Pirellulales bacterium | reverse complement strand
TTTCCGCAACAAGTCGACCGGTGGCAGCTTCCCACACTTTTGTTCCTGCTTCTCCTCTTTTTCTTGTACTCCCGGCTGTCGCCAGATATTTGCAGTCAGGAGACCACAAAACTGAATAGACACGCTTTTGGCCTGCCTTCCATCTGGAGACCAATTGTCCAAGTTGCGGCTCCCACACTTCTAAAAGTGCATCCCCGTTTGTAGTCAGCACAGCCAGCTTATCCGCGCCAGGCGACCAGGCAAGAGAGCGGACATTGCTAACAGGTGTGGGTTTTTTGAGTACTTCGGATGCACCAGGTAATTTCCAGAACTCGGCAACACCAGAATCAATGCGTTTCGGAGTCTTGAATGCGGTAATCACCTGGCCGCTCGCCACTTCCCAGACGCGAGCAGGACTTTCCATTCCTCCCATTGCTAATAGCTTTGCATCCGGTGACCATGATACCGCCCTTTGCCCTCCCACCTGAGCTTTAAGTTCAGTAATCACCCTGCCAGCTTCAGGCTCCCATACCCTGGCCGTACGGTCTGCGCTTGCTGTCGCCAGATATTTGCCTTTAGGTGACCACGCCATGGAAAGAATCTCTCTCTTATGTCCCTCGAGTACTGCCGCCAGGTCCCAGCCTGGGACATGCCAGATGCAGGCTGTGGCATCGCTGCTCCCTGTCGATAGATACTTCCCATCAGATGACCATTGGATAGAATCAACCGAGGTGGAATGGCCCTTCAGCTCCTTGAGAAAGGAAACGTCCAGACTTACCTTATTGTCAGAATTGCGCGGAACAATTTTCCATACTAATCCGGTAAATGAGCCTGCAGCCACATAATGTCCATCAGGAGACCAATCTAGGGTTTTAATCCTGGAAGTGTGCTCTGTTTGGAACAGGAGCCTTCCGGTGTGCGCCTCCCAAATCCTCAGATTATTATTGTTGCCTGCCGCCAGAAAGTTTCCCCGAGGGGACCAAGCGATAGGGTCCCAACCCATAAAATGTCTCTCATAGTTCTCCAACCGGGCCACAGCTTGAGCAGTGGGCATTTCCCAAACAATAGAAGCGGTTACGAGGTAGTCCCCTTCTGGCGACCATGTAATTGGTCCCAGGGCACCCCGCGCCGCCTCTAATTCCACCTTAAGCTGCCAGCTTTGCGTTTTCCATAATAAGATTCCTCTGTTTGTCAGCACAGCAAGAAACCTGCCGTCAGGAGACCATGCGACATCGTCAGCCGCTTGTGCCTGTTTTAGTTCGGCTACAAACCGGCCGCTATTTGTATCCCAGATGAGAGTCCTTTCTAAACCTGCCGCAGCGATGTATTTTCCGTCAGGAGACCAAACAAATGCTGTAAACGTTATTGGTCTGAGGTCTGCCACAAGACGGCCGCCCTCAGCTTGCCAAACCTTTAAAGTGCCATCCTGGTCTGAACGACTCCCTAATGTTGCGACATATTTTCCATCCGGTGACCAGGCGACACGCACAACAGAACCAACATGGCCTGTCTGGACAGCCAGTTCCGGCTTCCTTTGCTCAGCCGGTTCTTGTTTCTCCGCTGCGGAAAGATAAAGTACATGGAAAGAAAAGGAAACCAGCAGGATAATTACTGCTGGCAAAAAATTAGGCCTAGAGGTGTGAAAAGAACCGGTTAGGAATAACCGGATGAGCTTGGATTTTTTCATTTTTCTGCAACACACCCTACATTTCTTTTTTCCTTAAAACAAATGCAATTATTTACTTCTCTAGTTCTTCTATCTTCTTCTTAGCCTTTTCAATATAGGAGGCATGCTTGTTGGGGGGAGTATTCTGTATAAAAGCCTTATATGCCTCTAACGCTTCATTAATACGGCCTGCTTTTTCATAAGATGATGCTTTGTAGTAAAAGGCAAGAACGTAGTGCTTAGGGTTTATTTCAATTACCTTTGTGTAATCAGAGATGGCCTCGTCATACAGACCTTTATGATCATAGGCAAGCCCCCGATTTATGTAAGCACTATAATAATTCGGAATTACCTTAATCACCTTTGTGTAATCAGAAATAGCCTCGTCATACAGACCTTTCTGTTCATAGGCAGTCCCCCGATCTATATATAAACCTACATTAAAAGTCCTCGGCTCTAATTCAATTGCCTTTATGTAATCAGAAATAGCCTCGTCATATAAATGTTCTTTTAGACAGGAATTCGCCCGATTTCTGTAGGCGACAGTATACTTCGGGTCTATTTCAATCGCCTTTGTGTAATCAGAGATGGCCTTTTCA
>CAYNKI010000426.1:0-2289 GCA_964397675.1 uncultured Pirellulales bacterium | reverse complement strand
GCCGCAATAGATGTTTATGCGACCGACCGCGCATATTGGCGGTCGCTGTGGTATAAGCCCGACGCCAATATCAACGCCAGATAGTAGTTATAATGACAGTAATACAAGGAAAGACAACAAATGTTTTATTCCTCATCACCTGTGTTGTGTTTGCAGGTCTCTGCCATCCTTCCGGCGCTGAGGAAACAGAAAAGCTTGAAATGTTGTATGCAAAGAAAGACACCTGGCAACAAACCGTCCTTGCTTCGCGCCAAAAGTTCAGAAAACTGCAGGCATCGCAGAAGAAAAAGGACAAGATTCAAAAACAGCTCTGGAAGCAAATTGAAAAAGACTTTCCCGTCGAGTGGGACTGGGTAAGCCAGGATTATGGAATGGATTTCCACGAGTGGTTCGGTAATGATGCGGACGTCGAAATTGAGAAAAAGCTTATACGTAAGGTGCTGGACGAACTTGGCGCATACGGCAGGAAACCGGCCACTGATTTCGAGCTGCTATGTCAATCCGAACTATCACCAAACGACCACCGCTGGCTGGACCTGTACATCAGGGCATGTGAAAAGCGACGCGGCATCCGTCTGCAGCCGCTTCTGAGAAAGTCTCGTAAGATTGTCTTCACAAAGCATTACAACATCGGCGGCTCTCATTACGCCTATACAGAAGCCCAGTCCGACGCCCAGGATGAACGGACTTTTGTTCCCGGCTCGGCTCTGTGCGTGCTCGAGATGGATGGCAATTACGGCAGCGTCATAACACTAATCGACGACCCTGATGGGGTAATTCGTGACCCCGATGTTTCTTTCGACGGCAGGCGTATTCTTTTTGCCTGGAAAAAGTCCGACCGTCACGATGACTATCATCTTTACGAGATGGAGATTGAAACCGGCAAAGTACGACAGTTGACGTTTGGACTGGGCTTTGCCGATTACGAAGGCGCTTACCTGCCCAACGACGACATCATCTTCAACTCAACCCGCTGCGTTCAAATAGTGGACTGCTGGAAAACGGAAGTCAGTAATCTCTATACCTGCGACCGAAACGGGAAATATTTGCGACGCCTGTCATTCGACCAGGTACACACCAACTTCCCAACCGTCCTGGATGACGGCCGGGTGATTTATACTCGCTGGGACTACAACGACCGTGGGCAAATCTACCCTCAGCCACTCTTCCAGATGAATCCTGATGGGACAGGCCAGACCGAATTTTATGGCAATAACTCCTGGTTTCCCACCACAATCCTCCACGCTCGCGGCATCGGCGGCACTCAGAAAGTTCTCGCCGTCCTATCCGGTCATCACTGCCATCAAAGGGGTAAGCTGGCTATCATTGACCGGGCAAAGGGACGCCAGGAAAACAGCGGTGTGCAATTGATTGCCCCGGTGCAGGAGACTGAAGCTGTTCGCATTGACTCTTACGGGCAGGACGGTGAGCAATTTCAGTATCCTTATCCCATAACCGAAACCACTTTCCTGGTAACCTATGAACCATACCCCGCCGGCAATCGAAGATACATATCTCCGTATGCTATTTATTTCATGGATATCCAGGGTCGTCGCGAGCTTCTTGTCGCAGACCTAAATATTTCCTGCAACCAACCGGTTCCCCTTGTCGCCCGCAAAAAACCACATATCCGTCCGTCTCTGGTTGACTACTGCAAAAAAACAGGAACATATTACATTCAGGACCTTTATGCCGGTCCCGGCCTTGCTGGGGTTACCCGCGGCACTGTCAAACGACTTCGCGTCATTGCGCTCGAGTTCCGCGCCGCCCAAATTGGTAGAAACACCAGCAGCGGACCTGCCGGAAGTGCCATGAGCAGCACCCCCGTCTCGATAGGCAACGGGACCTGGGATGTTAAGCGCATCCTGGGTGAGGCCAGGGTCTATGAAGACGGCTCGTCCTTTTTTACTGTTCCGGCCCGAACGCCGGTCTATTTCCAGGCCCTGGACAAAAACGGTTATGTCGTTCAAACAATGCGGAGCTGGTCCACTCTACAGCCCGGCGAGAACTTCTCGTGTGTCGGATGCCACGAACCCAAAAACCAGGCACCGCTAATGAGCCGAAGAACCACAATGGCAGCCAAAGCCGGGTCTGAAACACTCAAGCCCTTCTATGGTCCACCGCGAGGTTTCAGTTTTATCAAAGAGATTCAGCCAATACTTGACCGCCACTGCATCAGCTGCCACACCGGTAATAAGGCGGAGGCCTTCAGTCTTTCGGGAAATCAAACTATCGAGGAACAACCCAAACGTAAGTGGAGTGACGCCTATCTGGCACTTACAAATGCAT
>CAYNKI010000425.1:0-2299 GCA_964397675.1 uncultured Pirellulales bacterium | reverse complement strand
GAAAGTTTCTCGTGAATATGACCTGGTTGTTTTATCTGTCGGTATAGTACCTCCAAAATCTGTAAATGAAATTTCCGAAAAATTTGGTGTCGAATTAAATGAATTTAATTTCTGTAAGACAAATCCCTTTAGACCTGTTGAATCAACACACGAAGGAGTTTATGTGTCCGGACCATTCACGGAGCCTAAAGATATACCTGAGACCATAATGCAGGCATCAGGTGCGTCATCAAAAGTTTTATCCCTTTTGAAAAATGTTAAAGGCAGCTTAATAATTCCAAAGGAATATCCGCCAGAAATAGATGTAGAAGGGCAGGAACCAAGAATCGGAGTATTTGTATGCCATTGCGGAACAAATATTGGCGGAGTGGTAAATGTTCCAGGAGTCGTTGAATATGCAAAAACACTTCCTTATGTTGTTTATGCAGATGATAATTTATTTACCTGTTCAAATGATACTCAGGAAATAATAAAAGAGAAAATAAAAGAACATAATTTGAATCGTGTAGTCGTTGCCTCTTGTACACCAAGGACTCATGAACCTCTATTTAGACATACGATCCGTGAAGCCGGACTAAACCCATATCTTTTTGAAATGGCAAATATCAGGGATCAATGCTCATGGATTCATATGCATGAACCTGAAAAAGCCACAGAGAAATCTAAAGACTTGGTAAGAATGACAGTAGCTAAATCAAGATTATTAGAACCTCTGCAAAAAATATCAGTACCAATAATAAAATCTGCGCTTGTTATCGGTGGCGGGCTTTCTGGGATGACATCTGCAGTTGAACTGGCAAATCAAGGATATGATGTCTATTTAGTGGAAAAAGAAAAAGAGCTGGGTGGAAATCTGAGACGTATTCACTACTTAGTAACCGGAGAAAATACGCAAGATGAATTAAAAAAGCTTATTGAAAAGGTAAAAAAAGCAAAAAAAATCCATTTATATACGGAAGCCGAAATAGAAAAATTTGAAGGTTCAATTGGAAATTTTAAAACAACTATTTCCACAAAAGGAAAATCAATAGAGCTTGACCATGGTGTAGTGGTTGTAGCAACCGGTGCACAAGAATATAAGCCAAAAGAGTATTTATACGGTCAGCATGAAAAGGTTTTAACCCAACTTGAACTTGAACAGCGCCTAAGCACAAACGGTGAGTGGTCAACTCCAGATAAAAATCAAATGCTCAGGAACATTGTAATGATTCAATGCGTTGGTTCACGGGATGATGAAAGGCCTTATTGCTCAAGGGTTTGTTGTATAGAGGCTGTAAAGAACGCCTTAAAAATAAAAGAACTTTCACCTGAAACAAATATATATGTATTATACCGAGATATAAGAACTTATGGATTTAGCGAAAGCTTCTATACAGAAGCAAGACGGCAGAATGTTGTGTTCGTAAGGTATGATGAAGACCGGAAGCCTGAAGTAACCCAAAACGGAAACGGGCTGCATGTGAAAATTTTTGATTTGACATTAAAAACCACGGTTGAAATACCTGCAGATCTAGTTGTATTATCCACCGGGATAGTTGCAGATGAAGGCAATGAAGAGATTTCAAAATTATTAAAAGTTCCGTTAAACAGTGATGGATTTTTCCTTGAGGCACACATGAAGCTGAGACCGGTTGACTTTTCCACCGATGGCGTGTTTCTCGCGGGGCTTGCCCACAGCCCGAAGCAGATTTCGGAAAGCATTGTCCAGGCAGAGGCTGCCGCCTGCCGTGCGGCAACAATCATGAGCAAAGACAAGTATGAAACCGAGGCCACGATTTCTTCGGTGAATGAAGAAATCTGTACCGGGTGCGGCACCTGTGTCGAGGTATGCGAATTTGACACTCTTGAACTTGTCGAAACACCGGAGGGCGAGATGGTATGCAAAGTGAATCAAGCGCTCTGCAAAGGCTGCGGCTGCTGCGCAGCGGCATGCCCGAGCGGGGCGATAGAACAGAATGGCTTCAGGAGAGACCAGATACTTTCAGCTGTTGACGCGGCAACAGCCTGGGGAGAGAAAAGTGGCTAAGGAATTCGAACCAAGAATAGTGGCATTTCTTTGCAACTGGTGCTCGTATGCCGGTGCAGACCTTGCCGGCGTCAGCAGGCTGCAGATGCCTGCCACGTTCAGGGTTATCCGTGTGATGTGTTCGAGCCGCGTCGACCCGATGTTCGTGGTCAAAGCGTTTCTCGGAGGCGCTGATGGCGTAATCATAGCCGGATGCCTCCCGGGAGATTGTCACTACCTGAAGGGAAATTACTACGCGCGCCGAAGATTTGCGGTTTTGAACAAGACCTTTGA
>CAYNKI010000424.1:0-2355 GCA_964397675.1 uncultured Pirellulales bacterium | reverse complement strand
TTGTAGCCTCGAACTGCGCGGGCGATGAGACGGGGAAGCCCGCTTCAATGACGTCAACGCCCAGGACCGCGAGCTGTTGAGCGATTTCGAGCTTTTCATCAATAGAAAGAGATGCGCCCGGCGACTGCTCGCCGTCTCGCAGCGTTGTATCGAAAATTATTATCTTTTCATTTTGTTTATTAGTCATTTTTCTTACTCCAAGTTTTTTGCTAATCGGAACTTAACAAGGTTATTATGCACGAATATAAGCAAAAATTCTACGAATTTATGCGAAAAAAACGAAATTGGGATAGTATGCGTATGTAGTGGGTTTATTGCGCCTTACGGCGCAAAAGGAGCAGGCTAAGGCCTCGAAAAGCCTGAGAAATAGAACAACTTGGAAAGTTTATTTTCATATTAATAGTATAACGGACTATTAAAAAGCTGCAAGCCTTTTTTAAAAAAATCTAAGGGCAATCGCTTAACCAGTAAAGCGCCATAATACGCAAATCTTCCATATCTACGCTTTCACTATCGTCAACATCTCCGGCAAGCCCCGACCCGATTTGTCTCCAATCGGATGCAAGTATGGCAAAATCGTCAAAGTTAACCGGGCTTGTGCCGTTGAGATTGACCCCGGCGCATCCGCATTGAACCTGGCTTCTGATATTGGCAATCCGGGCCACCAGCCAGTTCCGAATGCCGTCAAATTCCTCTGTTACTCCTTCTACTGTGTTTGTGTCAAGCTGGTTGTATGGGTCATCAGCCACCGCCTGCACCAGAACCGGCTCTATCGTGTCAACAAACGATAGAAGGTTATCCTCGGAAAAAGGACCTGCGAGAAGGTCACAGATTATCCGGTCGTACTGTGCTCGAAAAACCGGATTGCCCAGAATAAGCGTCTGGTACTCGGTCGGTTTGTTCCCGTAAATATTGAAAGCTGTGCTCTGGAAAGCTGCGTCCACGTCCCATGGAAAGTACATTCTTTTCCTCGTCTCCGCGGGATTATCCTTATTGAAATCGAGAAAATGGGCGTTTCTCTGGTGTGTAAAGAGTGAATCGGGATTAGCTGTAAAAGCGTCAACAGCCGCAAGCGACAGCATTCCCTGCATGTTTACAAGCTCGCCTAACTGTGTGACGAGATTGTTGTCATCCGGAGGCTCACAGAATGCGTCAGGCTTCAAGTTCGGGTCGTGTTCATGCCTGAAAGGGCGGTAGCAAAGCTCAGCCACCGCGGGGCTTCGAGGATATAAATCCCACCCCACCTCAAGTGTGAAGTTGTATTCGCCGCGATACTGATAAAGCCACGTCTCATGCCATGCATACATACCACGGTTCTGCAAGAACCTTTTGTCCAATTGCTCGGCGTTAACGTAAACGCCGTAGTAGTGACCGTTCACATAAAGCTTGACCCAGTTGGCGTGCCAGGCATCGTATCCGTAGCCCGGCCACGCAGAAGCCATCCGATGAAGGTTTGCGGTAATGCCTTCGGTCAGGACGTTGTTGTCATCACCATTTTCCAAGCTCAGCTTTATAAGACCGTGCCAATCCTGGTCAATGTATTGGTTGATGTCTATTTTCAGGCTGATTTTAGGCCCGCCGTTCCCCCACGCCGGCGGTATCGGGTCAGCGGACTTGCGCCTAACCGATACCAGAAGCTTGTTAGCTTCTTCACCGTCCGCCCAAAACAATGCCTGCCTCTCGTCCTCGAAGGTCTGGTCGTTTACGACATCGTTCCAGTCAGATGGGTCCATTTCTATATTCAATGTCAAAAGAAGACTCGGCTCGAAAATATCCGGCCAGTCATGTGCCCTGAGTGTACAGTTAAATAATAATAGTAATGTCGCTATTACTAAAATGTTTTTACTTAGGGGTATTTTCATCACTCCAAACGGGTATAGCTTCAGTTTTTCCTCCGTTGCTGTTTATCGGGGGTTAGAGATAGTCCTTTATTGCCCCATTTTGTGTTTCACAAGGAACTATTATATCAGATAATGCATTATGAGTCAAGAAGTTGTAAGACCTTTGGATTTCACTAGACCCTTGTTATTGTGCGCACGTTTTGATGTTTTTTGATTTATAGGTCTTTCTGGCAAAAAAACAATTGGTTCTTGAGGTTATCAGGGACGGTTATTATAATTCGTTGAGTTTTTTAGGGCCTTGCGGCCGTATTGGCTTTTTTATAGTCTCGGTTGAGGAAGGAAGAATAAAAATGAAAACAGTTCATAAGCTATTAATATTTGTTTCGGTTTGCATTTCTTTTGCATTTGTTGGTTGTGGTCAGCAGGCTCAGGTAAAGAATGTTGAGCGGATTTGCCTGAGCGGTCTCGACAGAGCTAAGGCGGTCGAGGTATCGGAAGAGGTTCTGCGCGATAT
>CAYNKI010000423.1:0-2356 GCA_964397675.1 uncultured Pirellulales bacterium | reverse complement strand
GGATATTCCGCCATCATTGGCGGGAATCTCTCGATTAAATAATACGCGAAAATCGTTTTTTCTCAACAGTTTAATCAAGCGATTTGTCAAATACCGATTACAAAACACGCCGCCACTTAATGCAACGGTGTTGAGCTTTGTACTTTCTCGTGCTTGTTTAGCCATCGCCAGCAGGGCGATGGAAAGTGTGTTGTGAAACTTAGCTGAAATAACACTTGCATCCTTATCTTTCTTGACATCAGCAACTAACTGTCTGAACATTATAGACAAATCGAGCTGCAATGGTCCTTCGGCCTCTCTTACAAATTCATAGTCATAGTATTCATCGATCCCATCGGAGGCAATTGCCTCAAATGCCATCGGCAGTTGTGCGTCAAAATGATTGTAGCTGCCCAGGCCGAGCATAGCGGCAACTGCATCGAAAACTCTGCCCAGGCTGGAAGTTTCAACCGTGTTAATCCGTTTTTCGATTTGCTCTAAAATTAGTTTTGAGTTTTGAGTTTTGAGTTTTGAGTTATTATTCGCGGTAGCTTCTATTCGTTCAAGCAGCCACATAAATTCGTCTAATTTAAAATCGTCCCCATAGGTTTTCTTTAGTAGTCCCAGGACAGGCCTTATAGCTTCTTTACTGGCCTTATCTGCCCCTGCCAATGGGTAATAAGCCAATTGGCCGAAACGCTCGAATTTTTCCAACGTTGCAATCATACATTCGCAGCCCCAGATTGCTCCATCGGTCCCATAGCCGGTGCCGTCGCATACGATGCCGATGACCGGTCCTTCGAGACAGTGTTCAACCAGGACAGATGCAATGTGAGCCCAATGATGCTGAACCTGCATAATCCGTAAGCCGGATAATGAAAGGGCATACTGGGTGGACAGATAACCCGGGTGACGGTCACAGACCACGACTTTGGGCTCGACTTCAAATAATTTCCGAAGGTGCTCGATTGAGTCGATATAGTGATGATAAACCTCTGCATCCTCAAGGTCGCCTATGTGCTCGCTACATATCAACTGGTTCTGCTTTGTGAAACAGAATGTATTTTTCAGATCCGAGCCTGCTGCAAAGATGTCCTGCTGACAATTTTGCTCCATAAAAATTGGAGTCGGCACGTAGCCTCTGGCTCTTCTTAAAGGCACCGGCTGCTCGTCAATAAAATGAAAAACCGAGTCATCAACCTGCCGGTAAATTTCTCTATCGTGCATCAAAAAAGCATCTGCAACTTGACCGAGCTGATGTAACGCCTTCTCATTTTTGCAAATCAATGGCTCATCAGAAATATTAGCGCTGGTCATAACCAGGACTTCTATGTCCTGCGCAAATAGCAGATAATGCAGTGGAGCGTAACACAGCATAAAGCCGGAGGTGTTAACACCGCTGGCGACCGATGGGGCGACGCCTGAGTTTTTCTTTTTCGGCAGCAAGACAATTGGGCTTTGGGGACTTTTTAGGAGCTTTTCGGACGGTTCACTGACCTCCGCATGTTCTTTTATCTCTTCAATTGAATCTGTCATCATAGCAAAAGGCTTATGGTCACGCCTTTTGCGCTGCCGGAGTCTCTGGACCGCTTCGTCATTAAGTGCATCGACAGCAAGGTGAAATCCGCCGATCCCTTTTATTGCAACAATCTTTCCGGCCCGAAGTAAGCTGGCGGTTTCAACTATGGTGTTGTCAGTTCCGGTTTTTATTGTTTTTCCTTTGCTGTCGGTTAGCCGGATTTTCGGCCCACACGTGCCACAGGCAACCGGCTGAGCGTGAAAACGCCGGTCGCTGACATCTGTATATTGTGTAGCGCATTTGTCGCACATCTTAAAGACCGACATCGTGGTATTGGGCCTGTCATAGGGAATAGTTTTAATTATAGAATACCTTGGCCCACAATTAGTGCAGTTTATAAACGGATAGCCGTAGCGGAAATTTTCTTTGTCGGTCAGCTCGGCAAGACAATCCTGGCAGGCGGCGATATCAGCGGTTACCTGCGATAGAGCAGTTCCTTCGGCATCGCTGGTTTCGATAATGAATTTATCTTCGGCCTGGATTGCAGGTATATCAACAGTCTTACATGATTTTATTTCTGCCAATGGAGGTTTATCATCGGACTGCAGCCGGGCTAAGAATTCAGCTATTTTTTCTTCTTGGCCCTGCAATTCAATTGTTACGCCTTTGGTGTCGTTATAAATGAAGCCTGAAAGGCTCAGCGCTCGGGCTATTCTATAAACCGCTGGCCTGAATCCGACCCCCTGTACACGTCCTGTTATTACTATCTTTTGTCTTTTAACCAAGGCTCTTAATCTTTATATTTTGTAACCGTTCACGGGTATTTTGAACGTATTGGGTAGCGCACCCAACATCAAA
>CAYNKI010000422.1:0-2387 GCA_964397675.1 uncultured Pirellulales bacterium | reverse complement strand
TTTTCATATTGGACTTCCACATCGAAAGCGCCCTGGCCCGCGACATGGCCTCGGCTGTCAAATAACGCCATCTGGCCGCAGCGGGGTTATAAGACATTCGCGTATAATCAGTGAGCATTCTGTGTGTGTTGAATGTGGGTACTATCCACTTGATAGAATTTTTCATCTTGTTTATCCAGCCTCGCGGCAAATTATCGGCCGAACGGGTGTAAAACAATGGGACAATCTCGCTTTCCAGCATATTATAAATCGCCTGCGACTCTACCATATCCTGATAATCGGCATCCTCGTAGATTCCGCCGGCACCAATGACCCACCCTACATCTGGCCTATAGCCCTCACACCACCAGCCGTCTAAAGTGCTCACGTTCAAGGCGCCGTTAATTGCGGCTTTCATACCGCTTGTGCTGCTGGCCTCCATCGGTCTACGGGGAGAGCTTAGCCAAATATCAACACCTTGTACCATAACTCTCGCTACATCAATATCATAGTCTTCCAGAAATACTATACGCCGTTTCAGGTCGTACTGGTTGGCAAAGTGAATAATCTGACGTATAATGTCCTTGCCTTCAGCATCTTTCGGGTGAGCCTTACCGGCAAAGATAATCTGAAAGGGTCGAGCCGGGTCGCTAAGCAGCCTTACAAACCGCTGGGGATCCTTCAGCAAAAGATTTGCTCTTTTATAGCCGGCAAATCTTCTGGCAAAACCGATGGTCAATGTCTCAGGGTCGAGAACCTCCTCAGCCCGGCTCAGTTCGGTATGATACGTACCTCGCCGTTGCATTTGAGCTTTAAGCCGGTTGCGTGCAAAAACAATCAACCGCTCCTTGCAGCGTTGATGGGCCCGCCAGATTTCTGCGTCGGGAATTTGCTCGATGTTATTCCAAACGGACTTGTCAATAGTTACATCAGGCCAATTTGGCCCAAGATATCTTCCATATAAACAGTTCATCTCGTCAGATATCCAGCTTTGGATGTGTACACCGTTTGTAATGGACTTTACTGGCACTTCATCAACAGGCAGACCAGGCCAAAGACTTGAAAACATCTCACGCGATATTTGCCCATGTAACTTACTTACGCCGTTAACATAGCAGCTCAGATTCAATGCCAAAATTGCCATTTTAAATGGCTCAATGTCGTCATCAGGCAGTATTCTTCCCAAAGCTAAAAACCGCTTTCGATTTATCCCGAGATGGGGGAAGTAACTGCCAAAATACTCGTCCATCAGCCTCACGGAGAACTCATCAAGCCCGGCTTTTACACAGGTATGCATCGTAAAAACGTTAGCAGACTTTGTAGCTTCGAGAGCCTCATCAAAAGTCATATCCTTTTCGCTTCGCAATTGTCGAATACGTTCCAGAGTGACAAAAGCAGCGTGTCCTTCGTTCATATGGCAGACAGTTGGCGTAATATCCATAGCGGTCAGAGCCTTTAAGCCGCCGATGCCCAACATAATCTCCTGGCGAATTCGCAGCTCACTGTCGCCGCCATAAAGACTGGCGGTAATCATACGGTCTGTGGATGAATTAGCAGGTATATTCGTATCCAGCAGATATAATTTTACCCTGCCAATGGAAGCACACCAAACCTGGGCCAACACACCTCTGCCCGGATATTCGACGCTAATGGTTAACGGTCGGCCGCTCTTTTTGCGAACGAGCTCGACAGGCATATTATAGAAATCATTCTCGATATACACCTCCTGCTGCCAACCATCAAGATTCAAATACTGGCGGAAATATCCTTTTTGATACAGAAGACCAAGCCCGACTATTGGAACGCCGAGCTCTGATGCACTTTTTAAGTGGTCACCTGCCAGAATTCCCAGGCCACCAGCATAAATAGGCAGGCATTCATGAATGCCAAACTCGGCGCTAAAATATGCGACAAGTGGTTTGCTGTGCGCCGAACAAACTTTCTCAAACCACGTTGGAGCATCAAGGTATAATTTGAGCTTTTCCACGGCTCGGTGCAGCTCACCCAAAAAACCTTGATTTTCAGCCACTGCCTCCAGGCTCTGCTGGCTGACTTGCCCGAGAAATTTGACCGGATTATGACCACAAGCTGTCCATAACTTACCGTCAATACGTTTGAACAGGTCTACAAAATCCGGATTCCAAGACCAAAACATATTCCCGGCGATAACCTCAAGATCCTTCAAAGAATCCGGCAGTGCCGGTAAAACCATAAAGTTACGCACTTCGAGCATTCTTATCTCTCCAAAAAGCAAGCCTCCTGATTGCAAATAACAAGAAATATCATAAGCTAAAGAAAAAATTGTTCACCCAGCCTATCCTAAGGTAAGCAAAAGGATGGGCGGGGTTCATCGGCACTTGTTTAATCGACAAATCTAATCTTGGGCTTAAATCCAAAAAGCAAAGCAA
>CAYNKI010000421.1:0-2425 GCA_964397675.1 uncultured Pirellulales bacterium | reverse complement strand
TGGCTCAAGAACGACCGCGACCAGGACAAGCCTTTCTTCCTCTATCTCTCCCATAAAGCCGTTCACGCAATGTTTGAACCGGCCAAACGACATCTTGGCAAATACGAAGACGTCAAACTCGAATATCCCAAGAGCATGGCTTACACCGAAGAAAACTACAAAGGCAAACCCCGCTGGGTCAAAGCCCAACGCAACAGCTGGCACGGCGTGGACCACATGTACCACGGGCAGATGGACTTCGACACCTTTTACCGTCGTTATTGTGAGACTCTGCTCAGCGTCGATGAAAGCATCGGCCTTGTCATCAAGTACCTCGAAAACAACAATCTCGCCGAAGACACACTCGTGATGTACATGGGCGACAACGGCTTCGTTTTTGGCGAACACGGGCTCATCGACAAACGTCACATGTACGAAGAATCGATGCGTGTACCGTTCTTAGCCTGGTGCCCCGGCATGATCGAACCTGGTTCGGTTATTGAAGAGCTCATCCAGAACATTGACATCGCCCCAACTGTCATGGATGTAGCCGGCCTCAAAACCCCCGATGGTATGGACGGACAATCCTTCCTGCCCATCCTGCAGGGCAAAAAGACCCCCTGGCGTGACAGCGTCTTCTATGAATACTACTGGGAACGTAACTTCCCCCATACCCCGACTACTCATGGCGTCCGTACCAGCCGTTACAAATACATCCACTATCATGGCGTCTGGGACATTGATGAGCTTTACGACCTGAGAAACGACCCGGAAGAAATGAACAACCTCATCGATAGCCCCGAACACCAGGACCTGATCAAACAACTCAACAACCGCATGTTTGAATGGCTGGAAAAAACCGACGGCATGCTTATCCCGCTCCGCCGTGACCAAGGTTTCCGTGCAATCGAACGTAATCCTGACAAGATCAGAAAATAACTGAAGGGACGCGAGACGGCGGTACAAACGCGACATTCTTCGATTTCGTTGATTTAGAAAGTTGAGATATGGTGGATGTAACAACTGCCTTGAAAAAGTACCGAACACGTTGAATAATGCCCTGAACTGACCGGAGGTCACACCAAGAACATAAGCAGCGAACGATCGTTTCCGAAAACCAGGCCGCGACACTCCTTCGCCTGCTCCAAGGTTATTGATAAACTGTGTACAGCTCCGTTTCTGAACGACTCAATGAATCGCCCCCAGTCTTTGATGAATTCGCCTTCCAAAAGACGCGCTGCCTTTTTGTGTTTCCGCAGGTGAGCAACGAGCATTCCCAATACCGGGGCCGGTTTAACCTTGTGCCTAGCTCGTAGTAGTATATGCCACATTGCCCCCATGGTAAGAGGTTTATCTTCGGAGAGAAATATCCTCAACTCACTGATAGTGCGTTCAACACCACGCCTATCCGACGGAGAGACCGGAATAAGGCCAAAATCGCATTGATAGATGCTTTCATTGGCCAGAAGGCCATCTTGACGCAAGGATTCTCTGAATGATTCGAAGAACTCCTTGTGTAGATGGCACTCCAACGCCTTTGCGTACTCAATCACAACAGGCGCATAATCTGCATTTCCGTCATCAAGTCTTTCGAGTTCCTTCAGAAAGATCTCGCCGGTACTCAAGAACCGTCTCACTTCATCATCTATATGGTCCCATTTTGTTCCGAACAGCTCGATAATATCTTCTAATTGAGCATCCCAACCAGTGTCCGGTGCATATTTGGATTCCAGCATCCTCAATTCATGAATCGTCTGATTGCGGAAGATATCCATGTATTCTGCGGGGTCTGCCGGAGATTTAGCCTCGCATTCCTGTCTCGCATGCTGTGCCGCGCCTATCGCTCTATCGATGTCACTAAGTCCGAGGCTGTACAAGATAGACTCGACATCCACTGAAACTTTTTGCCGGATCGCTACCTCCTCAATGAAGAACTTCATAGCGAGCTTGACAGCATCTTCACCTATTTCCAGCCGATCATCGGGCTGCGCGAAGTATGAAAAAAGGGTCAAGGCTCCAGCCAGCTTGATCGCGTTCTGGCGAACGCGGACACTGAACAGAATATCGCTCTTGATCTGTGTCAGGACCAGCTCTTGTGCTTTTTCTAATTCATGAAAGAAGGTGTCGCGCAAGACAACTGTCTTGCGCTTGAAGCGGTCCTTGACCAACGGATGCTCGGTCTGAATAGCGTAAACAAGCGTCAGGTGATCGCGTATTTCGCCGGCCAGCCGCATCCGCAACCTGCCCATCGCCAATTCTCTTTGACTACGAGATAACTCCCTCAGACGTTGCTTGGTCATACGATGCATGCGAACAAGCATACGGTCCTCTATGGCGTTGAAATTCGGGTCCGCTACGGTAACGCGGTAGCCGGTGTCTTTGCTCACCTTCGTGTTGTAATTCGTCGAAAAGAAGCAACTGAACTGATATGGACCAATCGTCTCTA
>CAYNKI010000420.1:0-2437 GCA_964397675.1 uncultured Pirellulales bacterium | reverse complement strand
GATACAGTTTGCGCTTGTGTACTGTTTGCCTACCTGCGCGAATACGCTTAATTTGTTCAACAGGGACCTCTATTCTGCCAATGATATCATCTAATCCCTCTTTTTCAACTTTCTGAGCGAGCACTTCTTTGACCTGCATTTCTTTATTTGCTGCAACTCGTAAAACGTACCACTGCATATTATCAACTCATATTATTCATAGTTTCCGTTTCTTGTGATATGTTCTCATTGCAAGAGATAATTAAAAAACATTCCAAATCCTAAATCTGTGATTCCAAGGAGCGAAGCCATAAGAAACACGACCACAATAACGACAAATGTTGACAGTGCTATTTCCTGCCTGCTTGACCAGCTTACTTTTTTCATTTCGCCTTCAGCAGAGATCATGAAATTTGAGATTGAGGATTTATTTGCAAGGTAAAAAATCAAAATGCACAAGGCAACAAATAGTCCAGCGGGCACCATAGTCTCGACCCACAAATTCAGGTCAGCAGCTTCTAAGAGCTGGTAAAGCCGAAAGCAACCTAATCCGACAATTATTGCTGCACCCAGGGCACTACATAATCTTGTATATTTACCCTGGCCACGTTTATAAATTTTAAAAAACACGCTACATTACCCTAACCCGGACGAGCCGGAACCAAACAAGTTATGCCGAATTAAACAAAATTTCAGTCGGGCACATTTTGATTATTTAAATCCCGTATCGACCATTTTTTTAGCTCAAGCAGGCCAGGAGGGAATTGAACCCCCAACCTTCGGTTTTGGAGACCGACGCTCTGCCAAATTGAGCTACTGGCCTATTCTCTCGAAGGTAAAAGGTAAAAGTAAAAAGGCAAAATTAAGCATCGCCTTTTTTACTTTCTACTTTCTACTTTTTACTTTTTACTTTCTTCGTATTTTGTGAACAGTATGTTTACGTTCCTTTTTACAAAATTTCTTTAGCTCTAATTTTGGCACTCCCTCAGCTAAACTAACGCTGGTGCGATAGTTTCTGTCTTTACATTCAGTACACTCAAGCCAGACATACTCCCTTTTGCTCTTCTTTTTCGCCATAAAATCTAATCCTACCCAGCCACGATTTGTCGGGACTTTTTCGAGGAATCCCGAAGCATTTCGGGACTAACCTGCAGATGCCTACCTGAAGATACTTCACTGCTGCGAGCACCTTTGCTTTTGATACTCTTAGAGTACACTGGTTATTCAAGGGATGCTTATGCAATGATTTTCGTTACCACGCCGGCACCAACTGTCCGACCGCCCTCGCGAATCGCAAAGCGAAGGCCTTCCTCCATTGCGATTTGGGAGATTATTTCCACCTCCATTGTTATATTATCGCCCGGCATACACATCTCTGCGGATTTTCCATGCTCACTCAATAGCGCAAGAATAGAACCAGTAACATCGGTTGTTCTGAAATAAAACTGTGGCTTATAGCCTGCGAAGAATGGCGTATGACGACCACCTTCTTCCTTGGTTAGAACATAGACCTCCGCGTGAAACTTGGTATGGGGAGTGATACTTCCGGGCGCTGCAACAACCTGTCCTCTTTGCAACTCTTTCTTTTCCACGCCCCGTAAAAGTACACCAATATTATCACCAGCTTGGCCTTCATCGAGCGTTTTGTTAAACATTTCAACACCGGTAACGACGGTCTTACGTGTCTCTTTTGCAAGTCCGACGACTTCAACCTCCCCGCCTACGCGGACTTTACCACGCTCAACTCGGCCTGTACCAACTGTGCCTCGGCCTTTTATGCTGAAAACGTCCTCGACAGGCATAAGGAACGGTTTGTCAACATCACGCTCAGGAACCGGAAAGTAATCATCGACCGCTTCCATCAACTCGTCAACGCACTTACAAGCCTCGTCATCTTTACCTTCGCTTTCCATAGCTGCTAAGGCTGAACCCTTAATAATGGGGATATCATCACCGGGGAATTCGTATTTGTTCAACAGCTCCCTTATTTCCAATTCTACCAACTCAAGCAGTTCAGGATCATCAACTTGGTCAACCTTGTTCAGGAACACAACTACCTTTGGCACATTAACTTGGCGCGCAAGCAGGATATGCTCACGGGTCTGAGGCATAGGGCCATCGCTAGCTGCTACTACCAAAATTGCTCCATCCATCTGGGCTGCCCCAGTAATCATATTCTTGATGTAGTCAGCATGCCCCGGGCAATCAACATGGGCATAATGGCGTTTATCCGTCTCATACTCTACGTGCGCAGTATTTATCGTCACTCCGCGCTCCTTCTCTTCCGGGGCGTTATCTATGTCATCGAACTTTTTGATATTACCGCCACCTCTGATGTGAGCCAGTCTCATGGTGATTGCAGCCGTCAGTGTCGTTTTGCCATGATCAATATGGCCGATAGTTCCAATATTGATATGTGGTTTTGTTCGCTCAAATACCGCCTTAGCCATCTTAATAT
>CAYNKI010000419.1:0-2437 GCA_964397675.1 uncultured Pirellulales bacterium | reverse complement strand
ATCAGTCGAGAAATAAAGAGGCTGGAGCTTCGCATCGCTGAGCTGAGCCAGACAATCAAAGACAAATAACTAAAAGTCGTTTACTTTGTTATTGTTATTGTTCTCTTGGCGCCTGCGAGCAAAGAATTGCTGCAACTGCTTACGGCATTGCTCATGCAGAACGCCGCTTGTAACTTCAAGGCGGTGATTGAGCCTTTCATCTTGTACAATGTTGTACAGACTTTTGCACGCACCTGTCTTTGGGTCATCGCAGCCGTAGACTAATCTGTCTATTCGTGCCAGCACAAGCGCACCGGCGCACATTGGGCACGGCTCCAAGGTGACATACATCGTACAGCCATTCAATCGCCAGCTTTTAAGAGCTGCTGCCGCCTGTGTTAGGGCAATGATTTCTGCGTGGGCTGTCGGGTCTTTGAGCTGTTCGCGTTGATTATACGCCTTGCCGATTATCTGGTCTTTATAAACGATGATTGCCCCGATGGGAACATCACCATTTTCCTCGGCGATCTTTGCCTGCTCGATGGCAAGTTTCATAAATTGTTCATCGTTTTTTGTTATATTTATCATTAAGAGCTTGGCGAATCTTCCTTTTTACATTTGTCCCATCTCATACGTAACTTCCATTGTCCCGTCTTTTTCTTTATAAACATATATTTCGTAATGTTCTTTGTCCTCATTTTTGCTTTCGAACTTCTTTTTTATATCGGGTAAGCGAGAATACCAGAATTCTGCAGGTATAAACCCGTGCGTTGTCAAAGATCCTATTAGCCAGATATTACATACATGGTCAATGTCTTCTTTTGCCATTGGTTGAATCTTATTTTCATTTGACTCATCTGCCATATAACACATAGTTCTATAGTGTGGGTTTTTTGCCCAGCGATTTTTTATGAAACTGTTTTTTACTAATTCTGTCGCGAAGCGACTCCACAATTTTGCATTTTGCACTTTAAATTTTGAATTAGAAAGTTGAGCAGTAGAGCAGTTGACCGCAGTTTCGCATTTTCACCTGTTCCACTGTTCGAATGCTCAACTGCTCTATTTTGAGCAACTTTGTTGCTCAAAATACCCCCAAGGGGAGTCGAACCCCTGTCTCCAGGATGAGAACCTGATATCCTAAGCCACTAGACGATGGGGGCATTGTTCGTATCTCGTCGCTCGTATTTCGTATCTCGTTTCGAGTCACAGTATACCTATAGCCGACCGCTTGTCAACTGATAAACGATAAAACTGATGAAATCCTTTGTAGTCCTGTTTTCGCTACAAAACTTTTGTCACTCCGGGGATCGCATGCGGGTACTTCCCATCTGGACCAGGAAGCACAGGAGGTTTTGCATCCCAGGCGTAGCGTTCAGGGGCTAAAGCCTTTTTCGACCCAAACGCCTCGTCCCACGTAACCTGCTGCCCACTATGAGTAGCCATCCGACCCAGGATAGCCAGCATGGTGCTACGAGCCATAGCTACACTATCATTAATTGGCTTACCGGCTTGCATTCCGGAGAACATTTCCCGGAAGGTATTGATTTCAGGATGCGTTTGCCGTTTTCCGGAGTCCCAGTTTGTTTGCCCTTCAATGACGTATCTGCCCCAACCTGTCATCCTGCCCTTGCTGCCCTGAACCATGAACGAAACCTTTCTAAAGCAATCAGGCTGTTGGCGACAGAAGGCGTAGAAACGCGTACCGTCGGCGTATTCGTAGACAACAGCGTGATGATCGAAGATGTCACCGTATTTAGGTTCAGTGCGAACCTGACGACCGCCCATCCCCCATGCGTGCAGAGGCGGCTCTTCGTGCATGATCCAGCCGACCAAGTCCATCTGGTGCACGTGCTGCTCAACGATGTGATCACCCGAAAGCCACGTGAAGTAATACCAGTTCCTCAGTTGAAACTCCATCTCGGTCCAATCCGGTTGTCGATCTCGGTGCCAGAGATGGCCGACATTATATATTCCCTCAATGGAATGGACTTTACCGATAGCGCCGCTGTGCAGACGTTTCATCGCCTCGCGTGCACTATCGCTATAGCGCGTCTCGAAACCGCTCACAAAGCTGAGGTTCTTCTGGCGTGCCTTTTCGCCGGCAGCCAATATTTGGCGGACCCCCGGAGCATCCACCGCCATGGGCTTTTCGGCGAAGACATGGACACCAGCGTTCACACATGCTTCAGCATGGATGGGACGAAAGTGTGGCGGTGACGCCAGGATGGCTATGTCAACTCCACTGTTTATTAATTTCTGATAGCCATCGAATCCGGTGAAACAGTGATCGTCATCCACAGCGATCCGACTCGCCATTCTCTGCTTCAGAGATTTCCGGGTACTCTCGAGGCGGTCGCCAAACGCTTCGGCCAAGGCAGTCAGTTTGGCGCTCGGATTCACAGTGAGCGCACTGACCACAGCTCCCGCGCCACGACCCCCGCAGCCTATCAAGCCAATT
>CAYNKI010000418.1:0-2438 GCA_964397675.1 uncultured Pirellulales bacterium | reverse complement strand
CCAAACGCATCGCCAAGGCCGTCGACAACCACCGGCACAAGTTGATAAATAAATGGCTTGTGCATTCCCAGCTCTCTGCCAAACCGCGATGCTCGACGGAGTATTCTGCGAATCACATATCCTCTTCCTTCATTAGAAGGCGTTGCCCCATCGGTTATGGCAAAGACAAGCGCGCGAATGTGGTCGGCTATCACCCGAAACGCGTTGTCGGTTTTGCTTCCGTGTTGAGAGGTATATTTGTGGCTGGTTATGTCACTGAGACGATTGATTATAGGCATAAATAAATCGGTATCATAATTGCTTTTTTTCTTCTGCAGTACTGCAGCTATTCTTTCTAAGCCGGCACCGGTGTCGACATATTTGGCGCCGAGGGGCAATAATTTGCCGTCATCAGTGCGATTGTATTGTATAAAAACCAGATTCCATAATTCAATAAATCGGCTGCAGCCGCCATTGACGGCGCACTTATGGCCTGGCACATCCTTTTTGTCGCACATATCAGGTCCCAGGTCGATATGTATTTCGCTGCAAGGACCACAAGGGCCGGTATTACCCATTTCCCAGAAATTATCTTTCCTGCCGAAAGCCAGAACCTTCTCAGCAGATATTGGTGTCACTTTAGTCCATAGCTTGGCAGCCTCGTCATCTTTGGGCAGGCCATCGGCTGGGTCGCCTGCAAAAACTGTTGCCCACAAACGCTCCGGCTCAATGCGCCAAACCTTCGCAAGAAGCTCCCAGGCCCATTCGATTGCTTCAGCCTTGAAGTAATCATCGAAAGACCAATTGCCCAACATTTCAAAGAAGGTATGGTGATAGGTGTCTTTGCCGACCTCTTCGAGGTCGTTGTGTTTGCCGCTTACCCGCAGGCACTTTTGACTATTGGCCGCTCGATGATATTCGGGTGACACTAATCCCAGGAAGATATCCTTGTACTGATTCATTCCAGCATTGGCGAAAAGCAGGGTTTCGTCGCCGGTGGGCACTATGGGCGAGCTGGGGACGAATTCGTGACCTTTGCTCTTGAAAAAATCTATAAAGCCGATTCTAATTTGCGCTGCACTTAGCATTTCGTATCTCGTATTTCGTATCTCGTATTTCGTATCTCGTATCTCGTATCTCGTATCTCGCTTCACGCTTCACGAGATACGCTTCACGCATTAACCAGGCCTTTGTCAACGAGGATTTTGTTTTTTATCTGGTCACACAGATCTTTGTTTTCCGCCAGGTATTTTTTGGCGTTTTCTCTGCCTTGGCCAAGTCGCATGTCACCGTAGTTCAACCAGGCTCCGCTTCTTTCCACCAAATTACAGCCAATGCCCAAATCGAGTAAATCACCTTCGTAGCTGATTCCGCGATCGAACATAATATCGAACTCGCTGTCGCGGAAAGGCGGTGCGATTTTGTTCTTTACTACCCTGGCCCTAACCCTGGTGCCAATGGCGCCGCTGCTATCCTTGATGGTTGTAATTCGCCTTAGATCGATTCGGATAGAGCTGTAAAACTTTAATGCCCTTCCGCCAGGAGTGGTTTCTGGGTTACCGGCCCAAACGCCTATTTTCATGCGGATTTGATTTATAAACACCAGAGCAGTTTTGCTTTTGCCAATGATAGCAGTGAGCTTTCTCATGGCTTGACTCATTAATCTTGCCTGTAGTGCCACCTGGGTGTTGCCCATTTCGCCTTCAATCTCTGCTTTTGGTGTCAGGGCGGCAACTGAATCAATAACTATTATATCGACGGAATTGGACCTGATAAGCATCTCAGTGATATCAAGAGCCTGTTCGCCGGTATCCGGCTGGCTGATCAGCAGACTGCTGACATCAACGCCTAACCTTTTCGCCCATGTTGGGTCCATCGCGTGTTCAGCGTCGATAAATGCTGCCACGCCGCCTGCAAGCTGGGCATTTGCAATGACGTGAAGTGCCAGTGTGGTTTTGCCGGAGGATTCCGGCCCGAATAATTCGGTAACTCTGCCGCGTGGGATGCCCGCGCCGCCTAAAGCAATGTCCAGCGACAATGAGCCGGTTCTAATACCTTCAATCTTGGCATACTTGTGCTCGTCCATTTGCATAATAGCACCTTGGCCGTATTGCTTCTCGATCTGTGCAATCACACGCTGCAAAGCGGTTTCTTTGCTGCTTACTTCCGTGGTTGTTTCAACTTTTTTTATCCTTGCCATTTCTATTCTCCAATCGTTAAAACTAAAAATTGAAAGCTAAAAACCATAATTCAAAATTCAAAACTTATTTATTCAAAACCAACCGGCGGCAACCCGCAGCCCATCGATGGAGGCTTTAATTCAGTTTTGGGTTTTGAGTTTTGGTTTTGCATTTTTAGCTTTACACTTTTAGCTTAATATGTAAAGGTTTAAAGCTTAAAACTAAAAGCTAAAAACCACAGTTTAAAATTCAAAACTTATTTATTCAAAACCAACCGGC
>CAYNKI010000417.1:0-2467 GCA_964397675.1 uncultured Pirellulales bacterium | reverse complement strand
GGCCTATCATATTTGTTGCCTCATCAATATCTTCGGTCTTAACATTTATCCAGTGAATAAGAAGCTCATCGCCGATAACGTCCAATGTAAACGTGCCGGGAGTCAAGGTGATAGAATTGGCTAAAATCAGCTTTGCAATGTCAGATTTAAGGCAAGTCTTTATGACCACAATACCCGGCTTTATAGGCATTTTGGGATGAATTACCCGATAGGCAACATCAAAATTGGCCTTTACTATTTCCCAGAAAAGCACAATTATGTACATGAGGAAGAATAAAATCCTCTTTATACTCAACGGCGGTAAACCCAGCTTTGAGTAAATATGAGCTGCGAAAAAGGAGACAATCAGGCAAACCACCCCGCCGGAAATGAGCTCCGGCCATTCTAATTTCGAGCTCAAAGCTAACCACAAGACAAAGGTGACCACCAAAAGCCAAACAAATCCTTTTACCTTTTCTCCGGTTGAATAAGCTGCCTGTTGCTGCATTTATAAGTCCTTATCTTACAGTACGAACAAACTTGCTTTCACAAATGTTTTTGAATTTCTCGTACACCGCTTATTTTGTTAATAGAATTTATACGATGCTAAGTAAGAAGACAAGTAAATTTTTCCAGTATCAATCTTTGTCCTTGTCAACTAACTTATCCAGAAGAGTGGTATACTTGGTTTCAGATTGCAGCCCTACCAGACGCTTTACCTCTTTGCCGTTCTTGATAATCAGTGCTGTAGGGATTGCCGTAACTCCATATTGTTCTGCCACGGTACCAAGTCGGTCGACATCTACCTTGCACACGGTGACTCTGCCAACATACTTATCGGCAAGGGACGATATCGTTGGAGCCAGAACCCGGCAGGGAGGGCATCGGTTAGAAAATAAATCCACAAGGCAAATTTGATTTGCGTCAAGCACCCGTGCTTTGAAATCAGCCTCGCTGTTGATATGAACAATGTTGGGGCTTTCCTCTGCCTCTTTTGGTGTTCGTGCAAACACGGATACCACTAAGGCTCCCATCACAGCACCGTAGATCGCCCCACGGTACGGATTTGCCGTCAGTGGACAACTACCGGAGGAACACTTGCCGAAATAGCCCAGGACAGCACCGATTGACCCTCCAATCAGCACTCCCAAAAAAATACTGGCAATCATAACTTAACTCCTTCCTGCGACCTAACCTTCGCTAGGACCTGTTAGATAATCTCTGCTTAGGCACGCCGCTAAGCTTATTTGATATTAAAATACCTAAATCCGCATAGTTAAGCAAATCCTTTCGGCAGGATTTCTTGTACAAGCCAATTTGCCACAATGGTTGCGAAGGCCATTTTTTTGTGGTACAAGTAAATTATGCCCGAAAAGGAACAAAGTAAAGTTCAAAGTGTTATTTTGGATTCGATAAGTGAAGGTGTCTTCACAGTCGATCTGGATTGGCGGATAACCTTTTTTAATTGGGCGGCAGAAGAGATTACCGGCATCCAGCGAGAAAAGGCTATAGGCCAACAGTGCAGGGACGTTCTACGAGCAGATGTTTGTGAAACTGACTGTACACTGCGACAAACAATGCAAACCGGCAAGCCCATAATGAATAAAGCCGTGCACATTATCGATGCCAACGGCAAGAGAAGAGCAATAACCATATCGACAGCTCTATTGAAAGATTCCAAGGGTAAAGTTATCGGCGGAGTTGAAACATTTCGTGATATGAGCATGGTTGAGCAGCTTCGCAAGGAAATCGAAGGCAGATACTCCTGTGAAGATATAATCAGCCAAAGTCATAAGATGCAAACTCTATTTGCTGTTTTGCCAAATATTGCTGAAAGTAATACTACAGTTTTAATTGAAGGTGAAAGCGGCACGGGCAAAGAGCTTTTTGCCAGAGCTATTCACGATCTAAGTTTCCGCAGGGATAAACCTTTTGTCGCAGTAAATTGCGGCGCCTTGCCCGATACGCTTTTGGAATCTGAATTATTCGGCTACAAAGCCGGTGCTTTTACAGATGCCAGAAAGGACAAGCCTGGCCGATTTGCTTTGGCTGAAGGTGGGACCATTCTTTTGGACGAGATTGGCGATGTTTCCGGTACTGTCCAGGTCAAGCTGCTGCGTGTTTTGCAGGAAAAGACTTATGAGCCGGTAGGTGGTGTCGCTTCCGTTAAGGCCGATGTGCGTATTATTACAGCGACCAACAAGAAGCTCGACCAGCTTGTCCAACAAGACAAATTCAGAGAAGATTTGTATTACAGAGTCAACGTAATGAGATTAGAATTGCCTCCACTAAGAGACAGAAAGGAAGATATTCCGTTATTAGTAGATCATTTTATCAGCCGATTTAACCGTCTGCATAACAAGAATATCTGCTGCGTTACAAATGAAGTGACAGCAGCCCTTTTGGCCTATGATTATCCGGGCAATGTGCGTGAGCTTGAGAATATTATTGAACACTGCTTTGTCTTATGTGAGGGCGAGATAATAGA
>CAYNKI010000416.1:0-2481 GCA_964397675.1 uncultured Pirellulales bacterium | reverse complement strand
TGTGAAAAGCCACGCATATCTTCGACGCGAATCAGCAGCAGTGTCTCTGAGTTTAGCTTTGCTGCTGCGGGATTAAAGACCGCATTCGTTGGGTAAGGCCAATCTTCCGGTGTTATGATTGGATTGCCATCAAACTTCTTAAAGAGGTCATGTGCCTTTTTTGCTCTTAAAAGCTCGTTCATAACCCAAGTCCCAAAACATTGGCATATTTTAGACTGAAAACTAAAAGCTGTGGACCATAATCTCTGATATCTAATTCTATTTTAGCTTTTCGGCTTTGGCTTACATCATCTAACCTAAATCGGCAAGATGGGCGATTTCCTATAGATGAAAGTATGAATTAGGTGCGAGTGTATAAAAATTTCTTAACTTTGTAAGCGAATCTGGGTGATAACAGCCGTATTTTCCGACTCGCAGGCCGCTTCGCTGTTTACACTCCTAATATTATGCCTTTATAAGCTGTGTCTCGTATAAACTTTGATACAACGGACAGATTTGCATCAACTCATCATGCTGGCCTTGAGCTGTAATTTGCCCATCGTCCATAACCACTATCACATCTGCGGTAATAACGGTGCTGAATCTGTGGGCAATTATGAAGGTAGTTCTATCCTGCATAATTTCCTCAATAGCCTTGTGGATTTTGGCTTCGCTGTCGGCATCAACTTGACTCGTTGCCTCATCGAAGATCAAAATGGGAGGATTCTTCAAAATCGCTCTGGCTATAATGATCCTTTGCAACTGGCCGCCACTAAGCCCAACGCCCTGCTCACCTATCATCGTATCATAGCCATTAAGTAGTAGCTCAATAAATTCGTGGGCAAACGCACGCTTAGCTGCAGCTATAATTTCATCCCTCGTGGCACCTGGTTTTCCATAAGCAATATTTTCTGCAATAGTAGCATTGAATGTTATCACATTCTGAGTGACCATCCCAATCTGGTTTCGCAGGCTAAACAGCGTTACCTCTCTGATGTCCCTTCCATCTATTAAGACTTGGCCAAAATCTGTGTCATAAAACCTTGGTATTAGATTTGCCAGCGTTGTTTTGCCTGAGCCATTAGGTCCCACAATAGCAACGTTATGCCCTGCAGGCACCACAAGATTAATTCCCTTTAAGACCGGCTTATCTGTGCCGGGATAGTTGAATTCGATATCTTTGAATTCGATTTGCTCTTTCAATGGCGACAGTTCAACCGCCCCAGGCTTTTCGCACTCGACTGGCGCATCGATGACCGCAAATACTCTTTCTCCAGCGGCATTTGCTTCCTGTATCTTGTTCCAGATGTCGGAAGTCTTTCGCACCGACTCAGCGGCAACTCCTAATAAAATCAATAACCCAAAGAATTCGGGACCGTCCATGTCACCAGCCGTAACCCAGTATGCTCCAAATATCAATGCTGCTGAACCTGCTGCCATTCCGAGCACTTCCATTACCGGAGTAGTAGCAGCATCAACTTTCGAAATCTTTAGCAATTGCTTTAACAATCTGTTATTTATCACTTTGAAGCTGTCTCGTTCATACTTATGGCGGTTGTAGACCTTGACTACTTTGAGCCCTGTCATTGCTTCTTGAAGCTTTGCCAGCATTTGTGAGCTGGCCATCAGCGATTTTTTCGTGGCCCGTTTCATTTTTTTACCGAATGCTAAAACCAATCCCAGCACGAAAGGTGCACCGCACAAAAAGATCAGCGTTAGTTGCCAGTTTAACCACATCGCTGCTGCCACCATAAAGAAGGCGTTTAACGGCTCCCGCAGCGCTTTTCCAAGCATTATCTTTACAGCTTTGCCCATCACGCTGGTATCGCCAATGATTCTGCTGACCGTGTCACTTGGCCGCTCATTGACAAAAAATCCGATGGGCATATCTATAGCGTGACCAAAAGCATCCTCCCTTAAATGATTTATTCCTACCTGCACTACTTTTTGAGCCATGTATTCCTGATAGAACTTTGCTAAACATCGGATAATTGTAACCACTCCCATCGCCAGTATAATAAAGATTACTGTTTTTCTCTGATTTTCTTTGTTTTGCTGTCTTGGCAAAAAGCTCAACCACTTTTCCAAATGATCCACATAGAACGGTTTTGTGTCAGTATTAAATGTTACCGTTTTGGCGTCAGCGACGCCTTCTTTATTAATCCGAAGCAGTTGAATGGTAAGTTCACTTTCCCCAGGCGCGGCTGCAAGTTCTTCAAGCAGTTTAGCTGGAGGGCATTTTTCTGTTTTTTCTTTGACTAAAAGATTGCCGGCGCCAATAACAACATCATGTCTTTGCAGCCCTGCTTTCTGTGCAGGACTATCCTTTTTGATATTTGCAACCAGGAGATAGTAATCACTATCAGATTCAGCAAAATCTATTTTTTCCGGCACCGAGAAAATTATGCCGTATCGATGTGCACTGATTTTTCTTTCTACCCAGCCGTGTATACCTTCCTGACCCATCATCACTTTTAGAAGCGGTATGATGGTCATAAAACT
>CAYNKI010000415.1:0-2483 GCA_964397675.1 uncultured Pirellulales bacterium | reverse complement strand
ATTTAGCCTCCTGATTTAAGTTATTAAATTACTATACAACTATATACTCACATTGTGACACATAGTTCGTATATAATCAAATATTTTTTTTGGGTTGTGGATATGATTATAAAGACAATACTGAGGGCAGTTACCAGACCCAAGTTTCCTATTTGTGTGATGTCTGAAATAGTAAATAGATAGAGCAAATAAGGGAATTCTGCAACGCTTTTTGCGGAAAGAGCTTAAACATGCAACCCGTTCCTAATTCCGTGCATTTGCGGTAAGAAACTTGCTACGAGAAAGGGAATCTCTATAAAAATAGAAGCAGGCTCAGGGCCATAACTACCATACCAGCAACTAATCCATAAGCTGCCCAGTGATGCTGGCCGTATTCTCTGGCGGTGGGCAAAAGTTCATCAAGCGAGACAAACACCATTATCCCCGCTACTGAGGCAAAGAGGATGCCAAACACTATATCATTAAAGAACGAGAAAAGAATGGCATAGCCGATCAACGCACCTACTGGTTCGGCCAGCCCTGAGAGAAACGAATAAACAAACGCCTTTTTCCTGTTACCTGTTGCGTAAAATATTGGAATTGAAACCGCTATTCCTTCAGGAATATTGTGTATTGCTATGGCAACAGCTATTGCTATGCCAAGTTTCGTATCTTTTAGAGCACTTACAAAAGTGGCAAGTCCTTCCGGAAAATTGTGAATCGCGATCGCTATTGCTGCAAATAAACCTATACGGTACAGCTTCTTGAATCTGGCTGCCAACTCTGGTGCATCCATTTCTTCTACCCTATGAGCTTCATGTGGATTTTCAAACGCCGGTACCAGCTTGTCTATTATACTAATAAAAACAATCCCAGCGAAAAAAGCCAGAACGGTAGCCCAATATCCACCAACCTGGCCTAACTCGATAACGAGAGAGTCTCTTGCTTTGGGAAATATCTCTACAAATGAGACATAAATCATAACGCCCGCTGAAAAACCAAGAGCAGCAGAAAGCAATTTTGTGTTAGTACGTTTGGCAAAAAACGCCAAAGCACTGCCGACCCCGGTTGACAGGCCCGCAAATAAAGTTAATCCAAAAGGTATTAGAATACTCTCGAGCTCCATCACTCTTTAGTTTCTATTTTTTCTTCTTCGTCCAAAATTAGGTCTTTATGCTGTTTAATGCACTTCGCAGCGCTCGGGCTGACGCTTTCAGGGCCGCTTGTTCATCCTCCGAAAGCTGGGCTGTTATAATTCGCTCGACACCGGTTTTTCCAACAACACACGGAACGCTAAGGCAAATGTCATCAATGCCATATTCTCCCTGCAACAATAATGAAACTGTTAATATGCTGTGTTCATTTCGCAAAATTGCCCCAGAAATACGAGTTAAAGACAGTCCTACGGCATAATATGTCGAACCCTTATAATCGATAATATGATAGGCCGAATCCCGAACACGATGGGTGATGTCTTTATGTCGCTTCTTAGAATCACAACGCTGGCAGATGCCGCAGTAGTCCTTCATAGCAATACCAGCTATGTGTGTCATACTCCAAGCGGCGACCTCGCTATCGCCGTGTTCGCCCAGAATATAGGCGTGAACATTTCGTGTATCAACACCACAGTGCCTGCTTAACATAAACCGAAAACGAGCGCTGTCAAGAACAGTTCCTGAGCCAATAACACGCTCACGAGGCCAACCGAGCCGCTTTAAAGCCAAATAAGTTAACGCATCTACCGGATTTGCCACCATTACCAGAACAGCTTGGGAGTCGCACTTTTTAATCTGGTCACAAATCGATTTAACTATGTCAGCATTGCGCTGGGTAAGTTCAAGACGGGATTGCCCTGGGGTCTGTTTGGCACCAGCGGTAACAACAATTAGGTTCGCATCGGCACAGTCAGAATAATCACCTGAACGAATTTCTACAGGAGGAATGAAGGCCAGGCCATGTTCGAGGTCCATAACTTCCCCTTTGACTTTTCTTTGGTCAAGGTCTAACAAAACAACCTCTCCCACAAGACCGGTATGCATTAACGCATAAACATAGGTAGTCCCTACAGAGCCAGCCCCTATCACAACTACTTTTCTTTCCTGCTTTTGCATCTCTTTGCCCCCGATTTCTCCTATACACCGTTTATTTGAGTACAACTGTTAAATTTGTACTTGTCTGTTCGACTAAAATTCAGTTCCCTCCGAACTCGTTTTCGATTCTCTCTTGAAGCTGGGCACGCACTGCCCTGAAAACCTCCAGGACATTCTCTTCACTGCCCTCTGCCTTGGCAGGGTCGGTAATACTCCAATGGATTCGCTTAACGCTACCTGGAAATACCGGGCAGGATTCTTTAGCATCGTCACAAACAGTAATGACAACATTAAAATTTTTCTCTATAAATTCATCTGCCGATTTTGAATGTTGGTTTGAAATATCTACGCCGATTTCTTTCATTACCTGAACAGCTTTAGGGTTTAGTGTAGAAGGTTCTATCCCTGCACTGT
>CAYNKI010000414.1:0-2526 GCA_964397675.1 uncultured Pirellulales bacterium | reverse complement strand
TTATCTGCAACAAAGCTAAAGATAGGACCAAAGACCGGATCCTCAGCACTGCCGACATAAGTATCGACGGCCCAATAGTACCGCGCCTTTGGTTGAGTTTGCACGACAACGGAAGTCACGTTCTGCTTGCTGACAACCTGGATGGCTGCCGGATCGGTAAACATTTTCAGCGCTTGCAGGTCGTCGGTGAAGTAAACGTCAACCGGCACCGGCTGACCAGGCACACACGGATCAGGCAAAGTCCAGCTCAGCTCCACATCGCCTGCTGATGCTAAACCACCGTCGGCTGGATTCGGATTAAGCATGTGGACAGCCTTCATCGTGGTTTGGCCTTCATTTGTGACGTCATAGTCCAAATGCAGCGTGCCGTTGCCGCCATAGGTGGTAATCCAGCCTTCGTCGATGTATCCCTGGACCTTCGAGGCATTATCGCCATTTACTATGAGCGTACCCGCGGTAATATCCATAGAGCCAACTCCGCCATTCTTGCCGACTTGGTGGTTTCCTATAGTAATGTTGCTGCAGGAAATCGTCCCGCCAAACAGGTCCAGATGGGCGACACCAATTCTATTGGGATCTACACAAGTGTCGAACTGGTTCGGAATCATAAGATTGCCCGAGATGTTGATCTCACCGCCTGTGACCTTCAGATAGCCGTTGCCTCCATTTTGGTTAGCACGGCCGACGTTTAACCAGTTGCAGGTAAGCGTGCCGCCGGATATTTCGGCCTCGTTGGTTGCCCCGTACATGCCGAGCATAAAGCCCTTGCACAACGCCGTCATACCATCCGTGATTTCCAATTTGGTGCCATCTCTATCACACCCAGCACCATCCGCACTGGAATTTGGCGGCCCGGGGGGACGGTCTCCTACAGGATCCCAGTTGTTTGGGTTGGTCCAGAGGTGGTCGGCGCCTCCATCCGTAAATTTGTAGTCGTACGCATTGGCATTGCTGACCAGGCCCAGCGCTAAAACAAAAGAAACTAAACATATCAATTTTATCAATTTTTTACACATGATTATTTCTCCTTTGAAAAAAAGCGGAAATAATGATTTTTTTGCTTTGGCCACTCGCCTCCGCGAAGCGCTCTCCGTCGACATAGCTTTGGAGCGTCGGCGACTTTGGCGGAGCGGGGCACACCAAAACACCGCTGTCTTTGACAAGCAAACGGCCCAGTAATCTGCCCGTCTCAGACAACTTCCAATAAAACAACCTATTCACCTAAATCAATACAACTTTTTAGGACTTGGCTTCACCTCCTCTCTTGATAAAGATGCCAACTACAATCTGATAGAATAACTTTCATCTATCTTGAACTCCCTGCCTAAATCACCTAAGGCGTATACTTTCTTTCAGGGAAGTGGCTGAACATGCTGATATCTTCAAGTGAGTTTAACCCAGAGATGCCGCTCTTTTCTACCGTCCCTGCTAAGACAAAATTACCGCATACCAAAATGGTAATTGAAATCAAAACAATCGCCTTGTTCATAATCTCACTCCTGAAAGTGGTGCAGCGAAAACCGTTTTATTACCACGCGGTTATATGCATACTCTTTTCTACGCGACGCAAAGTCCGGCCGGAAAGTTGCCGGCTAAAAAGAGTTATTTTCTTTTTCTTGCCACATGCTCAACCATGTATCTCATGTCTTCACTGCCCTCGTGGCCGCTGGGGTTTTTTGCGCCGCCGGACTCGAGCCATTCTCTGGTGCGTTCGTCTTTCCACTTCATCCTTATGGCATGGCCGTCGGCGAAAGCGAGGTTGCTTCCCCATGAGTGCCAGCCGGCGACGGGATCGTACCAGTCCTCGCCATAAATATCAATAACCCAGGACCCCATATTCCACCATGACAAACCAATGTTTGTGCCGCCTTCGCTTTCTTCCACTACTATGTACTTGGAGCTGGGATTTTCGATGTCTTGCATTTTAATTGCCGCATCTTCGAATTTGAACCACTCACCGTACTGAGAGTGGATACCTACCACCATTGAATAGCTTCTAAAGCCGATGCCGATTCTCGAAGCCCTTTGGTCCGCCGGACAGTGATAAGCATCAAACTCCTTGATGTAGGGCCAGAACACGCCTTGCGCGATACCATTCTTTTCGAATTCTATATCAGCCTGGTTTCTATAAGGGTACCCGTCCTCATCCAGCGGACACGCGACCCAGTCATATCCTATTTCCCCATCGCAAAATTGTTCAGGAGGGAACCATGCGTTTGACGATGCGAGAAAACCGTCATTGTCGCTCTGGTAACAAAAGAAGGCTACGGAGATATTACGCATATTCGCCAGACAAGGGATCGAGGTGGCAAGTTCCTTGGCTTTTCTCAGTGTCGGCACCAATATCGCCATCAACAGAGCAATAATGGCTATTACCACCAAAAGTTCTATTAACGTAAAACCGTTTCGCTTGGCCAGAGTCTTGTCCTTTCTTTCTACCCAGCTACCCAGCAATAAAACGCAACGATGTCCGAAAACAACTCACTTTCTCTTACAATTATAGGATCGGAGTCCATATTTGTCAAT
>CAYNKI010000413.1:0-2539 GCA_964397675.1 uncultured Pirellulales bacterium | reverse complement strand
TGTTCGGCTCCATATCCTATAATTATAGCCTAAAACGCCGCTGATATCAAGGATTTAATGCGCAATTATGCTATTTTTTTACGCATAATGTACTATTATAGAGGATTCACGTCTAGTACAATTGGTTATGTAGTTTTGCTTTAAGTAGTTTTACTTAAAAAAGTTATTTGTTCTTCCAGTTTCAATGCCGGCGATTTTAACCGGTGGAAATTTGCTAAGGAGGAGCAAGCCAAGCTAATAAAAAAATAGGAGTTAAAGGGTATTTATCATTGGGCACGTGGCCCAATTTCATTGCAAATTAAGGAGTTTGCAGAACGATTAGAAACTTAAAAACACTTCATCTAATAATATTTATCGGCAGTAAAGCCGGCTGAGTTGCCGGGAAAACGTAGTTTTTGATTTAATGACATTTAAAGAAAGGAGAATACAATGCAGCGCGATTTATTAGGATTTAAGCAAATGATTACAAGAAATACTGCCACTTGCCTATTATGTCTTTTCATTCTTTTTGGGGTTGATAGTATTTGGGCTGACGTGCCGGCCTTTCCCGGCGCCGAAGGATATGGAAAAAATGCCACTGGAGGACGCGGTGGTGCGGTATACGAAGTCACGAACCTTAATAGTTCCGGTCCGGGCAGCTTTGCTGCTGCAGTTGCCGCGTCAGGACCACGAGCTGTCGTGTTCAGGGTTGGTGGGACCATAGATGCGGATATCTCAATTAATAATGACGATATTACCATTGCAGGGCAAACAGCGCCGGGAGATGGTATTTGTCTTAAAGGCACATTGTCTATCGGTGCCGACAACGTGATCATCAGGTATATACGGGTAAGAGATGAAGTAAGTGGTGATGCTATTGGGGGTAGGTATCATAGAGATATAATCCTTGACCATGTGTCAGCCAGTTGGAGTAGCGATGAGGTTATGTCTATTTACCATTGTAATTATTATACGATTCAATGGTGCATGATTACGGAAGCCTGCTCCAGCGATCATAGATTTGCCGGTATTTGGGGTGGCGACTATAGTACCCACCATCATAACCTGATAGCACATTGTGAAAGCCGTAATCCACGTTGGGCTTCGGGTTGCGGAAATGTCGATTACAGAAACAACGTGATATATAACTGGGGTTATAACAGTTGCTACGGGGGTGAAGCACAACAACCAGGGAACCCGGAATTCGACTTTTCCAATATCAATATGATAGCCAATTATTATAAGTATGGACCTGGAACTGAATCGGGTGTAAGGAGCCGCATTGCTGATCCCTGGACACGCGATGGATGCGATGATGCTGGTAAATGGTGGGTTGGCGATAATTATGTGTGGGGCTATCCCGATGTTACAGCCGACAACTGGCTGGGCTTTACAAAGGCGTCGGAATCATGTTTTAGGCTTAGTGCACCATGGCCAGCCATGGCGATTAACCAGGAAACTCCTGAACAAGCTTACTTAGCTGTACTTGACCATGCAGGTTGTTCATATCCCAACCGCGATGCAGTAGATGCACGTATTATTGAAGAAGTCCGTACTGGTACTGCTACCTATGGCGACAACGGTCATATCAGTAACCCGAGCGAGGTTGGCGGCTGGCCACCACTGAATAGCGGAACAGCTCCTGCCGACTCCGATCATGATGGCATGCCTGATGACTGGGAGACAGCCAATGGGCTGAATCCCACCAATGCGGCCGACAGGAACTACTATACGCTCAGCACCGATTACACAAATCTGGAGGTATACCTCGACAGTCTGGTCAATACGGAGGACACGACCATACCGACGCCGGACCCGATGACATGGGCGACAGCGCCTTATGGAGCAAACCCGACCTCCATCACGATGGTTGCCACAACGGCTACGGACGCCAGCGGCGTCGAATACTTCTTCGATTGCACCGCCGGCGGCGGCCATGACTCCGGCTGGCAGGATAGCACTGTCTATACTGACACCGGCCTGACCTTTGGCGTTACATACAGCTACAAGGTGAAGGCCCGCGACAAGAGCACAAACCACAACGAGACCGGCTACTCTTCAGTCGAATCCGCAACGCCGATAGCCGACACTACGGCCCCGACGCCGAATCCAATGACCTGGGCGACGCCTCCCGCCGCGACCGGCATTGATACTATCACGATGACTGCGACTGAAGCCAGCGATGCCAGCGGCGTGCAGTATTACTTCGCAAATGACACGGACCCGAATCATGATTCCGACTGGCAGGATAGCACTGTCTATACTGACACGGGCCTGACAAATAACACGACCTATTCCTATCGCGTCATGGCCAGCGACAAAAGCACCGCTCAGAATGAGACCGAATGGTCCGCAGAGGCAAACGCCACGACCATTCGGTATATATGTACAGAACCGCTGGACACGGACTTCAACACCGACTGCAAGGTTGACTTTATGGACTATGCGATCCTTGCAAGCGGCTGGGGCGCTGATTCCGGTATGGTGGTGGAGCTTGTCACCAATGGCGATTTCGCCACCGACCTGTCTGGATGGACGCTCACACCTAGTGCCCCCACAA
>CAYNKI010000412.1:0-2548 GCA_964397675.1 uncultured Pirellulales bacterium | reverse complement strand
ACGGATTCTGTCTCCTATCTCAAGACAAGGGTCTATGGTAATCCCTCTGTCATCACCGATTGAGTTAAGGCTGAACTGGATGTAAAAAACCTGATTACCTATTCTGAAAATATCATCCCTTATACCTAATTCAAACATCCATTCATATTCGTTTTCTGCCCTCATCCAGATTTTACTTAGAGAAGCTCTCCAGTTGATATTATTTAACCGCTCTGAACCAGAATTAAATTTGACTCCATGATTTTTATGGCCAAGCATCATACCTGTTGTTTCATATCCAATTCCTAATTCATTCCAATGAATGTCGTTTCTTTTCTCTTTAGGTAATTTCCTGCTTGGGTTATGGCATGTATGATCCCAGAATAATTTGATCCCACCATCAGCTATTTTATATCCAATTCCTAAATATTCCAACTCGTGATCAAGTTGGCTGGGTGAAGGATCAAGCATGCTTTCTTCTCGAACACCAAATTGTAGAAACCAGTCCCTTATTCTTAATGCATCAAACTGCAGTTTCCTTGTTATAATGGCAGTATAATCACCTCCGCTAACACCTGCGGCCTCAATTGCAGCACTAAGATCTGCTAATAATCTAACAGAATTATTCCTTTTGCTTTCATTTTGCCTGCTTTTATTAAATTTTGATGAAACTCCTGGCTTGTTTACTGATTCATATCTTGTATCTGGGTATGCGGGACTACAAAAACCAAGGGATAATGTAGCAAGACAAATGCTTGCTAATAATTCTTTTAAATATTTATTCATAGGAATAATGAAGAGGTCAAATCTTTTTTTGACTCATGGTCTGTTTTTATTGCTTAACAGCAAGAGTCATTCACAAGAATAATCATAAAAAAGTTCCACGAACACTGCGTTGGTGCGGCGGGCAGCAAATAGCTGATAGCTCCCCAGTGAAATATGGTTCCCATTTCACACCATTACGATAGTTCCTGCAAACCCCGGTTAAATAGTACTGCGGAATTTAACAGAGCACGCGAGCCACCTCGCTGCGGCATCTTCGACCCCGAAGGGTATTTACGGTGCTGTCCGCGCTTTAAGGTCGCATTTTGCGATCTTAAACGTCATTGCATATGAGAAATGCGTCAGGTCTCCGTTTGACTTTTAAAAATCCGTGTTGCAAGTTGCAAGGTACGGGTTTCGGGTTTCGGGTTGCGAGATGAGAGTAATGCCTGTCAAGCACAGAGGTTATCGAAGCCGCCCCTTTAATCCCCACGCTAACGATGCGAGAGCCACTCCAGAAATTACCGCTGATACAATACCGGTTGCCAGTATCCCCCCGGCCAGCCAGATGTGACTTCCTATTAATGAGCCGATGACGCGGCCTAAACCAGCTGCTGCAAAGAAACCAGACATCATTGTCGCTCGGGATGTGGGTAACAATTCGGTAGACAGAGATAACGACGAGACAATGGTAAATTCAAAGATTAAAAAAAGAAAAAACAGGCTAATAAAGGCACGGGGTAAGGTTTGAGATGAGAAGGGTAATATCCCGTAGCACATCGCAGAGAGAATAATGCCAATAATGATCGAGCGCTTTAATCCCAGCCGGTCAGCAAAAGAAGCGGTCAGGCTTTCCCCTAATAATTCGGCCGCTCCAATTATGCTTGTTCCCATTCCCAGGGCGACAATACTCAGGCTGAATGATTCCTCAAGCCACGCCCCATACACGACAAAAAGATTATCATTAGCAATGGCGAATAAAAACGCAAAGCCGAGGGTGCCTAAGGGTGCCCGTTGTTGAGCGAGCTGTCTTAAGGCATTCAGCACACTCGGAGGGTCTTGATGGGCATCTGTTTTTCTTATATCTCTGGGTATAAGGATTACGAGAGTGAGTATACCGAAAATCCCCAATCCACCTAAGACGAAAAAGGGAGCACGCCATCCCAGCCGATCGATGAGAAGTGCAATTCCAGGGATTCCTACAAGGGTACTTCCTGCCCAGCTAAACTCGAGAAGGCCAATGACCAGCCCTCGTTTTTGAAAAGGTACTCGTTCACCCACATACGCCTGCAGGGCAGGATCAAACACAGTTTTCGCCAGCCCCGCTAAAAAAAAGGACAGAAGGATAACGCTGTAGAAGGGTAAAAAACCTCCTGCAAGCATACCTACGACGAGCATTACAAGACCAGCGAGCATCATAAGCCGGTAGCCCAAACGATCCGCCAGAGGCCCAAAAAAGATGCCGATTATACTCGTCGCCTGATTGACTGCGATTAAGGATGTAACTGCGGTTAAGTGAACTCCCAGCCCCCGGCTTAACGCAGGGGCAAAGGGATAGGCAAAACGTCGCGCCGTATTTAGGACGAGACGGCATAACGTGGCTGCTCCTGCTTTCCAGGCTAATCTGGAAAATGAGTTTTCTTGATGTTGTTTCTGTGATGTATCAGTCAACACACACCTCTTAAGCAAGTGTATTTCATGCACGAAATTTTTTTATACTCCGTGAGCTCTCAAAATATGCTCACAGCTCACAGCGATTAAGGAAGGGGAGGGGGTGGTTTACATTGCTTCAGCGAATTCTGGCAGG
>CAYNKI010000411.1:0-2623 GCA_964397675.1 uncultured Pirellulales bacterium | reverse complement strand
CTGGTAATTACCAGCGTCGACCGCGATGATTTGCCGGATGGCGGCGCCAGCCATTTCCGTGATTGCATTAGCCAGGTAAGAAAACAGTGTCCCGATATGAGATTCGAAATATTGACTCCCGATTTTCGCAACTGCCAGGCACGGGCTATAGAAATCCTGCAGGATGCCCTACCCTTTGTATTTGCTCATAACATTGAGATGGTACCAGCTCTATACCGGATTGCCAGGACCGGTGGAGATTATCAAAGGTCTTTGAACCTGCTTAAAATGGCCAAAGAAACCCTTCGTTTCGCTCAGGGTGACAGTTTTGAGATAGTTACCAAATCCTCAATTATGCTTGGCTTAGGAGAGACTGATGCTCAGGTTGAGCAGGTCTTAAAAGATCTGCGCAGCGTTGGTTGTGATAGAATTACTATCGGCCAATATCTTAAACCATCAAAAGATTCACTGGATGTGGCTGAATACATAAGTCCTTCAAAATTTGACTTCTGGAAACAAAAAGCAATCGAATCAGGATTTTTCTGGATTATTTCATCACCATTTGCCCGCAGCTCATACTTCGCAGAAAAAGAGCACGCCTTGTAGCCACATTACTGGTGCAGCAAACTCTTCTTTATAAGTGGGGGTTTTTCGAGGAGGAAAATGAAACCTGCAATCATATTAATCTGCTTAAAGCATCGGGGCAGTGTACTTATCATATGCATGATAAAGGTCAAAAGTTCCTTTTTGAAAAAAGTCTCATAACATATTAAAAATAAATAGGTTACAGTTGACTGTTTTAAAAAACACGCACAAAAAACAAGAACAAGAAGTTGACGGATAGTAGTACAAAAGAAGGGAAAAAGCAAAGAAAAGCGGTGTAATATCAAATAACAATGCAAAAATACCCAATTACCATGATAGTTTTAAAGGAAAAAAGCAGAAGACAGAGAACGGAAGTCAGGGTCTAGGCTAATTTTCAGGGGCGTCTAAATTTTGTAAAAAAGTGCGCAACTTTTGTAAATTTTTGCTAAAAACATGTCTGTTTTTGCTGAAAAATGAGAAAAAACTCTCATTTTTCTGACTTTCTTATCTGACCTGTCGCCAGTTGACCGGTTGTCTGTCGAGCTCAAGTAGCTCAACTCGGTTTATGAGCCACCTTTTATTGTGCTGTTTGTGTAGATTGAGTCTTACTTTTATCAGGAATAGCTGTTTGTAGCTTTGAGCGACTTGACTAATTTTATCAAATCTCATCCATACAGTCAGCTCGGCAGTCGCTTGTGGCGGTGACATTTCTATTAGCAAGCCAGCCTTTTTGTTTTTCTCGACCGGAGAGCTTGACAGCCTGCTTCTACAGTGAACCATTAAACTTGCTTTACTATTGTGATATGAATCTCTGTAGTTATCGGCAATGATCACTTCAATTGCGGGACAGTTTTCCTGCTCGACTGCTTTTATTCCTCTCTTAATTAAGCCGTTGATTTTCTCCAAATCAGTTTTAACGAAGAAATCAAATCCAAATGCAGATAAGGCCAGAAAGGCTGGTATCAACCACTGCCACCAATGGCGTTTTTCCGGAAAGATGCTACGGAATTGAATCAACACAAAGAATGTGAGAACTGCTGTCCCTACTAGCGTCCATGGCTGCTTAAAAATATCGAACATTTTCAGACTCTATTTTAAATCTGAGCGATCTACCTTTACCCACTGTACTTAAGGGCCTTGCTCATATAGCCCTTCAGCGCCCATTCGAAGTCTTCCAGTTCCAGACTATCACCGATCATTGGGTCTCTATGGAAGGAGAATTTGTGGGGCTCGTGCAAAGCCAGCTCGTTCCATTCGATTAAGGTCTCGCTATACCATCTGTGCATTTCTACGTGGCCGTCAGCAAAGCCCAGAGTGCTGCTGTTACTACTGTGCCAGATGCCAAATGGATCGGCCCATTCTCTTTTCGTGTGATTTAGCTGCCACCAATTTAGGCTGGTTCCTCTGGGGTCGCACTCCGTTAAAAAGACGTATTTGGTGGCAGGCTGTTTTATCTCGGAATATCTTTCGCACGCTGCGGTTGCTTGCCTTCCCATGAGACCGGAAATCGAATAGGTACGATAGGAATATTTATGGTACGGACTTTTCATCCTTCGGTCAGAGGGGCAACGGTATGCCTCTAACTTCTTGACAAAGGGCCACAGGAGACCTTGTTTTATGCACTCTTTCTTTTCCTCGATACCAACATTCCGCCAGTCAGGTGGAAGGTATACCCAACTTGATCCCTGAGAAGAATAGCCCGGAGTATTGCCCCAAACCAATTTGCCGTCATTTTCATCTTTGTACATGAGCCATGCCAGCGTCAGGGTCCTTACATTGCTGCGACAGCTAATACTGCGGGCTTGCTCTCTGGCAAGGCGTAGTGAAGGCATCAGAATCGCCATTAGTACGGCGATAATTGCCATTACGACCAACAGCTCAATCAAGGTAAAAGCTCTTGTTTTCATTTCTACGCCCCGTACCAGTAACAAACAAGCAAAGGAAATTTCGACACAAAATCCACAATGCTTAAACTTTTTATATTAGGCCCAAGCATATATGTCAAGAACAACCAGACGTATAAAGTTACTTCGAGTACATGGCCTGATAAAGAAAGTAG
>CAYNKI010000410.1:2213-2625 GCA_964397675.1 uncultured Pirellulales bacterium | reverse complement strand
GAATACAAACTATATAGGAGTTAATTAACAGTGCAATCTCAGAACTACTTGGGAATTTACATAAGCAAGGACACTGCAACGGTAGTCTATGTCAATTCGCACGGCAGTGGCGAAAAAGTTAAGGGCAGTTTTAGCGTTTCGGTCCAGGAACAGGAGCAGCCAAGCATACAAATGCTGGCAAATCTAATCGCCCAGGGCTGTGCCGAGAGAAAGCTGATATTTTCAGACGTGGCCGTGGCTTTGGATTGCGCGATGTTCATGCAGCACAGCGTTAAAAGCGAGTTCACCGATCTAAAGCAAATCGCAGCAACCATCAGGTTCGATACCGAAGAAGCACTCGCGACCGATATCGCAGACATTGCACTGGCTTTCGAGATTACTTCAATTAACGAGAGCGGCTCAACTCTAACCG
>CAYNKI010000410.1:0-2158 GCA_964397675.1 uncultured Pirellulales bacterium | reverse complement strand
TCAGAAGTTATCCTCTCTCTACAGCAGCATAATCTTGATCCCATAACCATGGAGCCGGACATACACTGTCTTTCAAGATTCATCAACCATAAAACATCTCCCGAACAACGCCGGCAGGGAACTTTGTTCACAATGCTTTCCCGCCAAAGCGGCTATTTGATTGTACCCCCGCCACCTGTTGACAGCGGCCCGCGTAAATCATCTATAGTTCGAACGTTTCTGGTCGGACCAAAACAAAACAGAGTTGAACTGCTTGTCAGAGAAGTACTCATGACTTCGGCATTGGCCCAAAGCGACGAGCCGATAAAGAGCCTGAGAGTTTCCGATTCGACTACGGATATTGACAATGAGTTGCTTAGTGAAAAACTGGGTATTGAAACCACCGGTCTCGACTTGTTCGAAGCCTCCCCCGGAGAAATACAAAATATCGGCGAGTGTTCAGACCGGATTGACTGTGCAATTGCCTACGGCGCTGCCTTGTCCCTTTTCAAAAAAGAACACAACGTGAATTTTCGCGATGATTTCAGCCCGTTCCAGGGCAAAAAAATTAAAACGCAAAACGCGCTGAAATTCGCCGCAGTCTCCGTCTCCGTTCTTTTTATCGCCGTCGGCATGTACTTTCAAACACAACTGTTCAATGTCAACAGAGACAGGAAAAATCTCAAAAATAAGTTTTCACAGGACTATGCCGCTGTTGCTCTGGAAAAGTTGCCGGATAAAACCACATTTAAAAAAGCTGCTCGAGAGCTTGGTTCTCTACAAAGGAAAATTGAAGCACAAAAAAAGGGCCTCGGAGACACAAACCAGGCACCGATATTGTCAAAGCTGACCCTTGTACTTACCGCGTTTAACAAATGTGCTAACCAAACAGACCTTAACATAAAACGGCTCGCAATTACCGGCCAGAATATTACCATTGCAGGTGACACATCCGGACGGCAACAAACGACAACGTTTTTCAATACACTTCGTGCGAATGGGCTGACTGTTAATACTCCAAGTTTCACAACAAAAGGCAATCGCGACGGCTTTAGCATAACGGTTACGCCTAAAAATAAATAATCGAGGATATATTTTATGAAAAACATACACAAGAATCCGATCCTGTATTATATAGCCATCCCTGTCTTAATCGGAATTTGGCCTCTATTAGTATGGGCGATAAAACTGCCGGCGGCACAGAAAGACCTGGAACAGATGTTGACAATATACAAAGAAGATGCCGAACCTGTAATGATGGAGATAATAAATCTCGATCTGAGTCGGCTTGAATCTGCCGATCCCAATGAAAGTATTGCAGAGTTCACTTATGACCGTGTAGTTGATAGAGTTGCCTCTTTGTGCGGCATACCGCCAAGTAAATGCGAGCTTGATGCACGTTCGATTCAGGAGACCTCTGACCAGAGAAGCCAAAGCGCCAATGTAAAATTAAAACAGATTGACATAACAAAATTCACCAGATTCCTCTCAATGATTCAGATTCGCTGGCCGAACCTGCAATGTACGAAGATCATACTTACTCAAAAGCCGGGTCTGCCGGATATATGGGATGTGGACCTTGACTTTAAATATTACCATTAACCCCCCAATTTTTTTTGCCGTCCTGAGCCCCCGTCCTCCCATAAGGGATGGCCAAGTCCATTGCTTTCGCAAGAAAGCACGGGGGCGAATGGATCTCGATATCAAATATTTAATCCGCCGATTGCTCATATGAGCTATGAACTACAAACGATGATTCGCTTCAAATAGAAATCATTCGTTTTATACACCCTCCATACGTAAAGCGCGTACGCGCTTTACGTACGAACCTTTTATTATGATTATTTTTCAGAGATGTCGTGCATAAGATTTTATTTGATAGATTTTAAGTGTTCGTGAATCAATATACGATATGCGCAATCCATTCTCCGTAGTACCGTAAGGCATCCCATAGGGACTACGAAAGACGAATACGCCCGACGAAAAGCACCCACCATGGAGTAGCCGGACAACTTTAATTCCCGTGAACAGTTTTAAAAAAGAGTTCCTCAGAAAACAATCACTTCTCTCCCGAAGTTTAATAAAGGGGGATAATCGATAATAAATTGAAAGACGGCAAGGGCGGGTTTAGTGCCTCAAAAAGCCGGTTCGTCGATGGCTTTCACCCATGGCACAAGCT
>CAYNKI010000409.1:0-2633 GCA_964397675.1 uncultured Pirellulales bacterium | reverse complement strand
TATACTATTTGGGTCTTTGTAAGATGCTGCAATAGCAAGCTATTAGAAGAAGAGGCATGGCGGATCGTCAGAAAGTTGCGAAAAAATGAGTTTGGACATGGTCATAGACTCAGAACTCAAATATCCAAAATCTAAGAAGTTGCATTAGGAGGATTCTCAAATTGGCAAAAAAACTTCATAGAAAACATCCCCAGATAGAAATTAGTGTAGATAGGCTTTATTTGGACCCCGACAATCCGAGACTACCAGAAGATGCTCAGGGTAAAAGTGAATCTGAACTGATGAAATATCTATATAGGGGTTTCAATTTAGATGAGTTAGTTAATTCAATGAGTCAAAATGGTTATTTTCAAGAAGAACCTTTAGTAGTAATACCCCAAAAGTTATCGAAAGAACTTAAGAGAGAAGATGTTTGTTCAAAAAAGTTTGCGGATTATATAAATGATGAGAAAACAAAATTTACTGTTGTTGAAGGAAATCGACGGCTTGCCTCAGCTAAGTTTATAACATCACAAGAAATTAGAAATTCTTTAAATATCAAGCACTGGAAAGACCCTTCAACTCAAATCATAGAAAGCCTGAGATATTTACCAGCTATAGTATATCGCGACAGGAGTGAGATTATACCATATCTTGGTGTTAGGCACATTGTAGGAATTCAAAAATGGGGTTCATATGCAAAAGCTAGATATATTGCAAAGTTGATTGACGAGGGTAAGAAGCTACAAGAGGTTGAAGCACAAGTTGGAGACAGCCAAGGCTCCATTAGAAAAAATTATATAAGCTATAAGCTTCTCCAGCAGGCAAGAGATGAATTTGATTATGATACGAAAGCAGCAGAGGAGGATTTCTCACTACTTATACTCGCTATTGGACAAGGTAAAATTAAACGGTACTTAGGATTACCAAAAAGAATCAAAGATACTGATACCGAGTCACCAACTCCTAATGAAAATGTGGATAATTTAAAAAACCTTATGAGTTGGTTATTTGGAGATGAACGATACGATCCTGTCCTCAAAGAGTCAAGGGATATAACAAGTTATTTATCACATGTTGTTGAAAGCCCTGAAGCACTTAAACATCTCGAAAGGAATCGAGATTTATCGGCAGCTTATGATTTAAGTGATGGTGAAGAGCAGATGGTACTTAGATATTTGGCAAATGCAAATGACAAATTACAAACGATCTTAGGACTCATACACCGTCACAAAACAGAGGATGTTATAGACGAAGTCGAAAAGTGTAGCGAGACTACAAAGCAATTACTTAAAACAGTTAAAGAAATAGAATGATTAAAATTCCTAATCCAGATTCATTCACTGTTGTTGCAGATTGGATTGAACTATATGTCGCAACGACAGGCAACACGATTTCGAAAGCCAAGTTGAGTAGTTTACTTGAAGGCTCATCTGGTGAAGAACCAAGAGAGTATTTTATTGGTGATATTTGGCGAGAGCTTAACAGCCGACAAAAGTTGTATAATTCTACACATTTTACAATTGATAAACTTGCAATTGAGCCCGCAGAGAACCAAAGTCCAGAGATTACATACATAGCGTGCTTATTAATTTCTCTTTACGGACCTGTAAACAGTTCCGATAAGATAGCAAAGCTTTTTGAAAGGATCAGTTGTTTAGCCATAAAACAATACCTAGACGGAGAGGGAATAGTTTTTGGGTGGCCTGTGGAGCCAGGTGAAGAAACCTCAATTCGTGAACGTATCATTAAAGTGGCATCAAGACTAAATGAACGTTATGTGGAATCACCAAGAGAAACATACAAAGATCGAGGAGTAGATGTTGTTGCATGGAAACCATTTAGCGAACAACGCACCAGTCAAGTTATTGTGCTATTACAGTGTGCATCAGGTAAAGACTGGCGAAGTAAAACAAGAGATTTGCCTTTGAGATCGTGGGAACAATACATACATTGGTCTAATAATCCGATAAAAGCCTTTGCCGTACCTTGTGTAATTTCTAGTCGTGATTGGCATGATGTTTCAAAAGAAGGAGGAATTTTGTTTGATAGGATTCGCGTTGTCAATCTCATTGACAAGCTTAAATCTAAAGATAAATGTCTTGAGCATGACATTGCAGTTTTTGTAAAAAATCGACTCAAAGAGGCGGACAATTGAAAATATGAGATTTGTTGATCTATTTGCCGGTCTTGGCGGTTTTCATTTGGCTGCAAAGCAGCTGGGGGGAGAGTGTGTTTTCGCCAGCGAGATTGATTCAAAACTACGGGAGAATTATAAAGCTAACTTTGGGATAGAGCCTGCTGGAGATATTAAAGAAGTTGATGTTAAAGATGTCCCCCCACACGATCTTCTTTGTGCGGGTTTTCCATGTCAGCCTTTTTCCAAAGCAGGAGACCAAATGGGCTGGAAGGATGCTGTTCGAGGGACGGTCTTTTTCAACATCGTTGAAATCTTGCGGCATCATCAGCCCAAATTTGTTATCCTGGAAAATGTTGCCCATTTTGTTCGGCATGATGAGGGTAATACTTACTATAGGGTAAGAAAATCTTTGGAATCGTTAGGTTATGAAGTAAAACATGCGCAGCTATCGCCTCATAGATTTGGCGTACCACAGATACGAGAGCGCATGTATATGGTGGGGTGTTTAGGTGGA
>CAYNKI010000408.1:0-2655 GCA_964397675.1 uncultured Pirellulales bacterium | reverse complement strand
TTTGCCATCCCCAAGCTGTGCCCATTCGACTTCGCTCAGGGCAGGCTTTGAGGCTTCCACCCAGGATCGAATCATGCCGATTTTTCGTGTTTATTTACGCATTGCACACTGAAAAACAGCCTTGGCGGCAGCAATACGGACAAATTTTGATTCATCCTTCAAAAGCTGCGGTAGAAATTTTTGAAGATTATTTGTGCCGATTTGGCCTATCGCCAGTGCTGTCAGCACCTTAATACGATCGATATCCTTTTTATCCAGGCCGACAGTCAGATCTTTAGTAAAAACTTCGATGACCTCCGGCTCTCCAATAGGGTATTTGAGCTTGCCGAGCTGTTCTGCTGCAGCCAAACGGACCTCCAATACATCGTCATCCAGCTTAGTAATTAGCACATCTTTAGCCTTTGACGTTCCCAATGCCCCCATTGCTTTTATGCCTATGATTCTATCGTCGGCATAACCACTATAAACTATTGCCCACAATTTGGGAAATATTTGTTCATCACCCAGCATTGCTATGGCTTCCATTGCCTGGAATTTAACCATATCAGACGAATCTTTGCGTTGTAAGGCCCAATACAGCAGCTTTAGTGTGTTTTTATGGCCACTTTTGCCCATTAGTAAGGCCGAGTTGGCTCGAACCGTCTGGTCTTCACTGGCTATAGCATTTCGTAAAACGTCAAAGTATTGAGTATGGCCAAGCCTGGTCATCGCGTATGCCGCGGCAATTCTGATATTTTCATTTTTATCCTTCAGCAAAAACTGTACTTCGCGTTCTGCAAGTGAGTATTGCAAATCGCCGACAGCCAAAATAGCCGAGAATTTGACCGGTGCAGCTTCATCATTTAGTAGATGATGTATCTTTGGCATTAACCGAATTTGTTTAGTTGCCGCGACAACTTCGACTGTGTTAGCCCTGATTTGTGGATCGGCATCAGCTAAACTTTCCTGAATAAATTGGAAAGCTTGGAACATAAGGCTGCTAACAGGGACAGTTTCAAATTGGTCTGTAGCAGTTTGTAAAGGTATAGAACCATCGCAGCCGACAAAGAAAATCGGAGGGTAAGTAAAAAGCAAAATCTGAAGAAAAAAAACGGCTACACGTTTCCTATTTTCGTGCTTTGGATTCTGCATTTTAGACTATATTATTGATTTCCCTTTTTCTAAAGGAATAAATTATATTTCACTTTGTATTATGTTGTTTGTTTAGCCATCGCCGGCACGGCGACTGCTAACGGTCACCTTTTTGTCCTCGCAATGACATTTGCCAAAAGCGGTATTATTATGAATAAAGCTAAACAAGCTGCACAGCCAAAATCCAGCCATTGGCCATGTTTGCTAAAAAAAGTTACCCTTTTATCTATCGGCATTTCATCGACAAACCATCCAGCCATACCTTTTCGTTGCATAGCCTTGTTGGGCAGGGTGCCGGCTAAATAATCATTTTTTATCCGTCCGAGGCTATCGATTAAACAGCTTATACCGGTATTAACGCTTCTAACGACAGCGAGTCTGTTTTCGATAGCCCTGAAGACACATATAGCGGCGTGCTGAGCAAGTTCTGTGCTGGGTAGGACTTTTCCATCCTTAAATCGAACAAACCATCCATCATTACTGATATTAACTAACCAGTGAATCTGCTTTCGGCCTTGTTTGTCTAATGCAAATCTTCGGGCAATTGCAGGGATAGTAGCCTCGTAACAAATCATTACGCTAAATTTGTAATCTTGCCCCTGCTTTTCTACCGCTGAGTTCGCAGAGATCGCCGAGTCCGACTTTTGTTTTTTCTCTGCGTTCTTTGCGTTCTCTGCGGTTAATCTTTTTTCGCACGTCATTTCAAAGACAGTATATTCACTGCCTGCATCAAGTGAATGATCAAAACCGTATGGATTAAATCTCATTATCAGCTTGAAAAGCAAAGGAAAACTTTTTCTGAAGGGAAGTACCTCGCCGAAGAGAACCAGATGAATCTTGTCATAGTGTTTCTCATACTGCTGTCCATCGCTTTTATATAAAAAAGCTGAATTATAATTTTGTGCCAGCTTGGTTTTTGATTCGTCCGGCATACCTCCGTAAGCACCCACGAGCACAAAAGCGGTATCCCTGGAATGCTCTCGTAGTGCCTGGTCAAAAATCTTCCAGGGATGTGCAGGCTCCATGAGTTCTAACACTTCCGGATTCAATGTTGCCGGCACCATAGTTTCAGGCCAGACGATTAGTTCGGCACCGGCTTCGGCGCTTGCATAACTGGACTGCATTAGTTCATTAAATATCTCCTCAGATGTCTTTTCAGCATGTTCGCCTTGGCCCCTAAGGGCCTCTCTTTTAGCTGACTGCGGAACGTTTGACTGCAGGGAGGCGACTAATGGACCGGATGTCACGAATTTCTCTGATTGATTTATTCTCCATCGCCCGTAAACAATGGTGGCAACTACTGCTGCACACACCAATGTTGTCTTTAGAAGAATTGTCATTCTGAGCGAAGCGAAGAATCTCATTATTGTGACCGAGAGAGGAGACCCTTCGCTGCGCTCAGGGTGACAGGAAATGGCAGCAATTGTCAACTCGGCCAGCAGTCCGTTAACCATTGCTATCAAAAAAGAAAGACCTGCTGCGCCGAATATGTCAGCTATCTGGATAAGTGTGATATTGGCGTAC
>CAYNKI010000407.1:0-2662 GCA_964397675.1 uncultured Pirellulales bacterium | reverse complement strand
ACTATGGAGCCACAAATCAATGTTACCCAGAATCTGTGCTGTTTGAACCATGCCACTTTTTGACTTGATATTTAGCTACAAAAAGTGTAAAATTATGGAGTATTTAGTGCCTTCGGAGGACCAAAGGGAGGAGAAAATACACGATGGAGGTTTTTGGGTTTTTGTAAATCTCATAGTTACATTTCCACATCAAGTATGCACTAAATACTGGGCAAATCTTCTGGTGGAAGAGGGTAGGAATGTGAAAAGTATGAAAATGCTTCTATTGGCGATGGTAATTTTGCTTGTGGTTAGTCTCCGGCCTTGCAATTCAACCTTTGCCGGAGAGATTATTGCCTGGGGCCGGAACGATTGTGGCCAATGGGACGTGCCTGATGGTAATGACTTCGTGGCTATTTCGGCTGGGCTGCACCATGGTCTCGCTCTTAGGTCTAACGGCACACTTGCAGCATGGGGTGACAATTCAGAAGGCCAGTGTGATGTACCTGCAGGTAATGATTTTGTGGCTGTCGCCGCGGGATGTCTGCACAGTCTTGCTCTTCGGTCTGATGGTTCTCTTGTGGGTTGGGGTTCAAAAAAAGACGGTCTTACCAGTAATCCCATAAGCTGTGACTTTGTATCAATAGCTGCCGGGTTCCGTCATAATTTAGCTCTGAAATCTGATGGCTCACTGGTAGCCTGGGGTACAAACAATGCTGGTCAGCTTGATGTGCCTGCCTGTCCCGAGCGCGGTCGAGGGAATGGAGACTACATAGCCATCGCTGCTGGTTGGTTTTACAATCTCGCACTGAAATCAGATGGTTCAATTGTTGGCTGGGGCAGCAATGACGCTGGTCAGTGCAATGTACCTGATGGCAATGATTTTATCGCCATTGCTGCAGGTGACAAACATGGTGTCGCATTAAAAGCCGACCGGTCGGTTGTCAGCTGGGGGGCTATTGAGGCCAAGATTATTCGGCCGCCCAGTCAGGATTTTAAGGCCATAGCTGCAGGCGGTCAGCACTGTTTAGCACTGCAGTGCCATGGCTCGGTTATTGGTTGGGGCTCCGGCGAGGATGGTCAAGTCGACATCCCAACGCAGATAAACTCTACGCGGAATAATGTTGTCGCTATCTCAGGTGGATACGGCTTTAGCTTAGCTATCCATAGGTCTACATTTCGTCCTGAAACTAAGTGGTATGTGTCACCCAATGGTTTACCTTATGGCGATGGCTCACAAGAAAATCCATGGGATCTTGCTACGGCATTATGCAGCGCACTGGTGGAACCAGGCCACACGGTCTGGATTGCTGATGGCACCTACCACGGCCCGTTTGAAAAGCCTGTAAGTCCATCAGGGACAAAGAATGCACCCATCATATACCGAGCTATGCCAGGTCACAGAGTAACACTTACCGCCAATAGAACAGACCAAATGGTCCTCAAGAATTATGGCAGTTATGTTTGGTTTTGGGGATTTGAGGTGACTGTCGATGGCGCTGCCGAGCTGGGCTTGTGGGGCAATGCAGTTAAACAAGATACAGGGATGGGTGCCAAATATATCAACATGGTTGTTCATGATTGCCCCAATCGCAGCGGTTTCTTTATCGCAGGTATCGGCACTGAACTCTATGGCTGCCTATCCTACCGTAATGGGCAATGGGCTAATGGGTATTCCCACGGCTTTTACTGCCAGAACAGTCCAGACAATGCTGGTGTCTCGGTGGAAGAGTTGCCCTGGATGAACCTCTTAGATTGTCTGGCCTTTGACAATTATGGCTGGGGCATCCATAGCTATGGTGAGAATCCAAGTTTGGCAAACATGCTCTACGACGGCGTGGTCGCCTATGGAAACAAAGAGGGCAACTTCCTCAGTGGAGGCAATGAATACGATGACAATTTTGTCATCCGCGATTGCTTGACTTATTTCACACGTGACGAAAGGTCGAGCGCCGAGTATGGATATGTCTCAGAAATCAACGGTAGGTTGATGGTCGAGAACAACGTGTTCGTAGGTGGCTTAAGTGCCGTTTCGTTCAATAATTGGGAACAAGTAACCTTTAAAAACAACACCTGCTACACCCCAAACGGTTGGCTGGTAGGTATAGACACGCCGGACGATTTGTTTCAATATAACCTTGATTATAACAAATATTATTTAGGTACCAGCCGCTTAGCCGACCTGGACGGCATCGACTATCATACGCTTGACATCTGGCAAGCGGAAACCGGCTGGGACATAAACAGCGCAAACATCATCGAAGCACCCACCGATCTCTGGGTGTTTCTCCGCCCAAACAAATATGAGCCAGATCGCGCCTACTTGATTATCTACAACTGGCCTAAGACTGAGACTGTTTCCATTGATCTTGCAAAGCTATGGAAAATGAAAAAAAACAAACAATACCAATACCGAATTGTTAACGTTGAGGACATCTGGAGCAAGCCAGTTGCCGAAGGGATTCTGGATAACACACCCATTGAGCTGAGAATGACAGGCCCTTATGCCCCCGAGTTTGCCTGTTACCTTGTCACCCGCAGGATTCCCTAATATCTTGTTCAACCGTCGCCGTCCCGGCGACAGCTAAACAATTTGTGCTTTGAACGAAACACAAAAACAATACTCTAAGAAAAAAGATTACTTACAAAGGCAAATACAGTATAATATTTAGTTAATAGTTCA
>CAYNKI010000406.1:0-2683 GCA_964397675.1 uncultured Pirellulales bacterium | reverse complement strand
CCATTCCCACGGGTCATTGGAGTGGTCGTAAAGCTCTTCGCTGCCGTCTGCATAATGAATATAACACCAGCAGTCTGATCACGGGCATTCCTCTATTAATAGAGGAATCTCAAGGCGACCGATATGCCTTGGACGTGGACGATGTATCACCACCAAACCCCATGATACCCCGTGGTAGTTCCTGCCGTTTCCGAAGTTCTCGGGACAATAGAGCCCGACGGTTCCCGGAGACCAATCCGAGGCTGTTACAAAATCAAATCCGTCCTCTGACCAATAGGTTTTGTAGCCGAAGGCTGCCACCCCGTCACGATGTACCCATGCTGTTTCCGCGTGTCCTGCAAATACCGGATTGCTGGCATATTTTACGTAAGGCCCCAAAAGATTATCCGAGGTTGCCACGCCATTTCTAGTGCCTTTCACAGGCGGCTTTCCCTTATAGTACAAGAACCACTTATTTTTGAAAAAGATGATATTTGCATCATCATTATGTGTTCCATCCCAGTCATTCGGATCGCCGCTGGGCCAGAGAATTTTTTTCCCTGATTTCGTCCACGGACCGTCAGGTGTCTCAGCAACCGCATAGGTAATTCCCTTATATTTGTTAGGAGATCCAAAAGCCGTGTAAAACATATAGTACTTCCCATCATGGGGGACCACATAGCCCGTAATGGCTGCTTTGTCATCAATCGATCCGGACTCGCCCACAGGAATGGCAATTCCATGATTGGTCCAATCAAATCCATTCGGAGAGGTCGCCCACGTGATATACCCATCCCAGCCGTTAGTGCTTAAGGTGTGTTCTGTATACCAGAAATAGAATTGATTATTATATTTAATAATGCTTGATGGATCATGGTGGTGAAATTCACGGTTGTCAATATCCTTTAAATATACCACTGTTCCTTTTAAGTCAACCAGTTCCTTGGGTGTGTTTGGCGACGTTTTCGACCACTTAGGATTATCTCTTGTAGAAAAGTTTTTACTATTTTGCGCACAGGCCAACGAGACTGTAAGCACTAAAACAAATACTTCCGGGACAATACTCTTTTTCATGATCTAAATCTCCTGTAATTATTTCTCTTTCTCTTCATTGGTGGGAACGTCATTCCATTCCACACGCCGGTAAATCCAGTTTTGCGATTCGTCAATCTTCCAAGGGATTTCTCTCTTGGGCAGCCATTTTCTGTGCTTTTTAATGACCGCTGCGTAATCCGCATTATTCGCAAGGTTATCCCATTCCCACGGATCATTTTGGTGATCGTAAAGTTCCTCTGTGCCATCGCTGTAATGAATGTAGCGCCATCGCTCAGAGCGAACCGCGTGGTTGCCGCGACCCATTGTCATTAAGGCCGGTCGCTCCCATTCAGCATCTGCACTTTTAAGCAGCGGAACCATACTCGTACCATCGACTTCTTTTGATTGAGGCAACCCGCACAACTCGAGCAATGTCGGATAAATATTGAGCAGACTGACCGGTTTTTCACATACCGAACCTGGTTTTGTTATACCCGGTGCGACTATAATAAACGGGACGTGATTAGCCTTTTCCCACAAGGTGAATTTCACACAGCTCTCCTTGTCACCGAGATGATAGCCATGGTCGGACCAGAGCACGATAATTGTATCGTCTGCTTTGCCGGAGGCATCGAGTTTATCAATCAGACGCCCTACCATCTGATCTGCAAAGTCGGCCGAGGCCTGGTAGCACTGCACCATTTTCTTCAAACTTCCGGGGCTATTGACAGGTTGCCTGGTGGTGTTCTCATAAATAAAAGATTCCTTCAACGCCATATTTTTCCCGATTTCAGGAACGTCATCCAGATCATGTTCTGGCATTAGTGGGAGCTTTGTTTCATCGAAGGGATAGCGTTTGAACACCTCTGGTGGGGCGTAGAACGGCAGATGCGGCTTAAAAATACCAGCAGCAAGGAACAACGGTTTATCCGTCTTTTGCTCCATTGCATTTTCCACCCATTCGATCGTATCCAGATCGATCATTTTCTGATCGTGCTCACCCCAATCGAACCAGACCTTGGACAAATTCCCCGTACGGTAACCGTTATGATTCTGCTTTGGTGCGCGGGCCGGCAGCATGTCGAAAAAATCCTCAAAGGAAGGTCGATCCGGATGATCTACCCCCGCATCACCATGATGAAAAATCTTGCCCGCACCTTTGGTTGCATAACCGCACTTCCTGAAATAACGTGGGAGTGTTATCGCATTTGGAACCAGTTCACGCCATGCATCATGATTTCCATAGACTCCACTCGTCGATGGACGAAGACCTGTCAGAATACCCGCACGTGAAGGATTGCAGGCAGACGAAATACAATAGGCTCGACTGAAAAACATGCCTCGCACAGCTAACCGCTCTAAGTTCGGCGTTTTGATTGGGTTATCAGGGTGAAACAGCGTAATCCAGTCGTTCATGTCGTCAATAGCAATGAACAGAACGTTCGGCTTTGAGGTTTGGGGTTTGCCCATAGCATATACGGCTGAGCAGCTTACCCCTGCTGCTGCAACACATATTTTTTTTAGAAAACTCCTTCGATTCATAATATTCTCCTATCACTGTTCAGGAAAGGGAAGTATAGGTTTGGGATTTTCTACAAAAGCGGCGGGCCGATTGTTCTTTTCCAAATCATCAACGTGCCGTTCCAGCAGATTCCGCAGGCGCTTCACA
>CAYNKI010000405.1:0-2694 GCA_964397675.1 uncultured Pirellulales bacterium | reverse complement strand
CCCTTCCCGGAAGGATTCACCGTGGGAGATATCTGGGGCGGCGAGCTTTGATATGTGAGGAAAACAGGAAAGATAAAATGCACGAGACTTTAGCGACTATAGAATGAGTATTTACACAGAGCCAATCTGAATTTGTTGTAGTCTTGGAACTTTCTGGATGATGCTTTATTGCTGAATAGTCAGTTTGAGTTTGTTAGTGAGTGAAAATATCAGCCCTTTATCTGGCTGGGTATATTCGGCATCATTCCAAAGTCACTTTTTTATGCTCGACGCATAGTTGTCTTTCTATTGAAAACCATTTTGTGAAAAGCAGGAGGAAAGCAAATTATCTTTCCCACGAGCTGCAAAACGTCAGAATTTTTCGACAAAACCTTGTCACCAAAATGTCACTACAGATGCTAATTCTGCGTCAATCGAGACTGAATATATATCATTTTTTGGCTGAATATTGCAATTTTCAAAAAAATATCGGGCCAATAGAGGATTCAATGGCCGTTTTCAAAACAATGCAAGAAGCGTATGTTGAGGTTGATGGTTGATTTTATTTGTGGGGGATCTCTTCGTTGAGAACCAAGGCCCTCACGTATTGCACTGGTGGAGAACCGTAGGATAAGATTTTGTCATGATAGGTCTTCAGATCGAATTTCTTGCCCCAAATTCGTTGGATATCATGCCGAAGGTCGAAGTGCTCCACAGTACCTACAAAGTATGTCGAAAGCTGTGTTGAGGTTAGTTGAGCACGCACCCATTTCCCCGCAGCTTCTCGCTCTTCCTGAAAAGTATCTTCCATCATCAGCTTCATAGCTTGTTCACGAGTCATTCCCTCGGTGTGAATCGCTTGATCGATGATCGCATTGCCGATTCCACGGAGGTACCATTTCAAGTTGATCAATCGCATCATGGGATCGCCGTCAAGAAAGCCCGCGTCGATCATCATTCGTTCACTATAGATCGCCCAGCCTTCGATGAACACTCCCGAGGAGAGTACGGCCCGAAGCTTGCCGGGGTAGCGGTTTGAAAGGGCCAACTGAACGAAGTGGCCGGGCATGGCTTCGTGCATTGTCAAGTCGTGAATAGACCGCACGTTGTACTCACGGAGGAAAGATTGTATCTGTTGGTCGGTCCAGTCTTCAGGAAGTGGAGCAACTGCATAAAATGTCTTCAGACCCACGTCCAATGGGCCGGGTGAATCACAGTATGCCAGTGAAATACCACGTTTAAACTCAGGCATGATGATGATCTCGACGGGGTCCGGTGGTAGGGTTAAGAGGTCTTTCTCCCGCACAAAGGCCGTCGCAAGTTTGAGTGAGTTCTTCGCTGTCTCCACGATCTTGTCCGCCTTCGGTGTATCAAGATAGGCCAATTCCAGGCAAGCGCGAATAATGACCTGCTTGTACGCAGCCGAGGGTTCTGTGGGAAACTTCGTGTAAGGATACTTCTCTTTGTACACCTTCTGCGAAATACGATACATCTGGTCTCGCACCCGTACGAGTTCCTGCTCTGCTCGCTTTCGTATTTGGATTCGTGTAAGTGGAGTTTTGAGCGTAAATGCGAGCTTCTTATCATAGAGTCGTGAACCCAAACGAAAATCACCACGAGCATTAGGCAACAATTTGGTTTTAAGCCACTGTTGATGCTCTTCCACAGCGGTTCTGGCGACTGACATGGTTTGCTTGAGGCGATCACGCTGATTTTTTCCCAGTTCGTTTAGATTGGGTTTGACCATGTTGTCCAAGATGCTCAACACACCGCGGTTCTGTTTGACTGCTGTTTCGGCGTGAATCTGCGGCACGCGTTTGGGATCAAGTGTGGCACGGATTTGGCGGAACAGGCGTGGGAACTGTTCAAGACGGTCCGCTACGTGCTCAAGGCGTTTTGTAAGTGAGGCAAAATCCCGGGCCATCAGGCTGTAAATCGACCCGCCTGACAAACGGGTATACACTATTGGATTCCAGGCCCACTCCTGTAATGTCTCCAGCCGCCACAACCTGCCTTCTAGATTCTGTTTCAATAGGATGTAGTCCACTTGGTTCGCGCGGCATAACTGGGCTGGTTTTATCTTGCGGAGTTGTTTCAGGTACTTGCGGCAAAACAATCTTTTCTGAGCCCGCGCTTCCTCGCTCACCATATCTAATTGGCTGTCAAAGCGATGGTCGCCCAGCGAAGTTGCTGATACTGGCGACAGGGCGGGAAATTCATCCAAATATCGTGCGGCAAGTAGTTCAAACTGCTGATCAGCGGGTGTGCTTGATGTTATTGTCACAGACCCTGCCATTTGGCTCAGGGCCACCAGAATAAGCAATGTTGACATATAGGCTCCTTTCACAGTGATTTCTCAGAGGCACTCACAGAAAAAATCCTGCAAACTCAAAGTCCCAAAATACCAGAATTTCCTTTCAATTTCAACAATATTCTGGTGGATCAAACGAACCGATTAATAAAGAAACACCAAAAAGGCCGGGCATTGACACCATAAGGCAAAGACCTGCCGTTAATGGTAAAAACATAAAAACACCACAGATCCGGATTGAGATTAAACTCTGACCGGAAGAGATAGATTAAAGACGCGTTTGCGGGGAGGACGCGCCTCGGCGGGTAACGCGGCAATCTACCATTGACCAAGCAAATCTATTGAGTATAATTGTAACAACATCATGAAAGTTAAAAGGAGACGCCATGACGAGAATTAGAAAA
>CAYNKI010000404.1:0-2701 GCA_964397675.1 uncultured Pirellulales bacterium | reverse complement strand
AAAAGCCTTAGCCTCTTTAGGATAGTGCGTGACAAAGACGGGTTTATCGTGCATCTGCGAAATAATGGTTTCATCTGAGCCGCCTAAATCTTTGCCCCATTGAAATTCGGCAGCTAATTTGGCGTGTTTGGGATTGTTTTCAATTTTCGTATCCACTTCGGCCAGCTCGGAACGCAGCTCGATCAGCTCGGCTGCATTTTTTTCACGCTTCCACTGTTTAATTTGGCCTTTTTGCTCTTGTTCGAGTTCAGCGATTCTGTTTTCGATTTGCTGTTTTTGGTTTTTGTGCTCCTGTAATTTGTCTGCGAGAAACTTTTCGGTTTTTTCACCGGTCAGGATTTCAACAGCCTCGGTGTAAGTCAGTCTATAGAAAGGCGGCTTGATTTTTTGCAGGGCCTCCATATCGGCTCCCAAGGTTTCGAGTTGGCTGTTATTTTTTTGCAGGACCTGAGCGACAATGAAGGAGACGAAACTCTCTGCCAATTCAAGTAATCCATCGAGGTCGATAAAAGCAACTTCCGGCTCGACCATCCAGAATTCGGTCAGATGCCTGCGGGTTTTACTCTTTTCGGCTCTAAAAGTGGGGCCGAAGCAATAGACCTTACCAAAGCTCATTGCAGCCGATTCAAGATATAATTGGCCGGTTTGCGTCAAGTTTATGGGTTTTCCGAAATAGTCAACTTCAAAAAGTGTTTGTTCTTCTTCTCCGGCTGTGGCTGTGAGTATGGGCGTATCGATTAGCGTAAAGCCGTTGTCATTAAAAAATCTGCGGATGGCATCGATAACGGTGTGCCGGATTTTACCGATGCACCATTGTCGCTGTGAGCGAAGGTGCAGATGGCGATTCTTGAGAAGAAAATCGGTGCCATGCGATTTTGGTGTGATGGGATAATCTTCAGCCGGCGAGATTATTTGTGCATTGGTGATAGCCATCTCGTATCCGCCAACGCTTCTTTCGTCCGCGCGAACGGTGCCGGTCACGGTCAGAGATGATTCCTGGCCGAGATGTTTTAGCTTCTCGAAAAGCTCATCCGGTACTTTGCCTTTTTCAACAACGCACTGGCAAAGCCCGGTGCCATCGCGAATGATTAGAAATTGAATCTTACCGCTGGAGCGGGCCTGATACAGCCAACCTGAGAGGGTGACTTGTTTGCCTACATTGTTTTTTAATTCAGATATATAAGTTTTAGCGTTATTCGACATCTATCTTTTTCCCTTGAGTTTTGCTACTTCTTGTTGGCCATATTAACATGTCATCTTTTTCTGCTTTGGGCCATCCAAAACCGTCTTGGTTATACGTAACGCTTTGTTTTCCCTCCTCATCGATCTTGTTTTCGCCCTTGCTGTAGAGTGTAAAGTTTTCTTCGGTGAGTTTATAGACAAAAGAATCACCATTGATAGGGTCAATAAAGACATTCGGGTCTGTTAAGGTTTTTATTTCATCCAGACTTTCCGGCCAATGGCCAGTTTTGTTCTTGTAGCGTCTTAACGATGACAAAAGTTGTGAACCTCTACGAAAAGCAAAGTTTCTTAAATATGTCTCGTGAAATCCATAATAACCTGACTCTGCCATATCTGCGGTATGCTCAATTAGCCGACGATAGTTGTGTAAGACCCAGAACGAGAATAAAGAATCTATAGAGTATCCTTTCGGTTCTTTGGTCCAGTCAAAGTCAGGTTCGGTCATTGCGTAAAACCTTTTATAGCTTGTGTCTACGATCTTTGAGAGCTTTAGTGGCGTAGAAGGCATGGAAAACCATCTTGATATGATTTTTGCTTTTAAAATTTTTCTTTGCCAGTATGTTGGGTACAAATGTTTTAGCAAAGTTTCTTTTAACTCTGGGTCCTGTATTTCCCCGCCCTCCAGTTTCTCTTCCAACTGCTCTCTTGTTCCCGCCAACGGGTCACGGCTCAGTCTTACTTTACCTTCTGTGTTTATCTCGTAAAGATTACTGCACAAATTCTTTGTCATTAGCTTTTCAGATTCGAGAATTCTGGGCAAATCGGAGCTCCAGTTATTTTTCAGGCCTTTTATGGTATTTCCTATGAGTTCGAATTGTTCTGGTGTGGGCTGGTTTTCTACCAAGAAGCGGTTAAGCTGGTTTAAGGCCGAAAGTTCAATAGCAAAACCTGACAGAAAATCTATCATTACTGGCTGCTGATATAGATGTTTTGCCATTTGCATAATACACAGATATTTTTCAAGTCCTTCGTCAATCAGGCCTTCTGCTATATCATTATTTGCAGCCGAGAGGAGCAAGAATGTGCAACGACGCATCTTGGTTAATCGTTCCATGTTTTGGCCTAAATCCTGTGGGTCAGCAGGTATGGTAAAATGACATTTGTCTTTTTTCGCAGCCTGCAACAGTTTTTCTATCGTGCTTTGTTTACCTTTTAACCATTCTGCAGTTTCCGGATGGTCTTTTAAAAGCCAGGGCTTATCTGTTGATGAGGGGGTGGATCTCATGAAAAATTCTGGTTTGTTTGGATCGCTGCTAATAGTATCAGGCAGCTCATCATATATTTTTGCGGCGTTTTCGGAATCGGGTATTGCGTATTTGGCTTCGAGGGCGGCTAATTCTTCATCGAATGTATAGGGCCGCCAGCCTTCATTGTCATCGGGCAGAAAGACCCAGATAGTCAGGATTACTACAATAGCGGCAACCGAAAGCCAGAACCATTTTATGGCGGGCTTAGGCAG
>CAYNKI010000403.1:0-2707 GCA_964397675.1 uncultured Pirellulales bacterium | reverse complement strand
GCTTCCGATGAGCTGGTTCGCGGCCAATCCACCTTTATGGTCGAAATGACCGAAACCGCAAACATCATAAACAACGCCACAGAGAAATCCCTGGTAATTCTTGACGAAGTCGGCCGCGGCACCAGCACTTACGATGGCCTGGCCCTGGCCTGGGCGATTACTGAGCACATAGCAAACAAACTAAAGTGCCGAACGCTTTTTGCCACGCATTATCACGAACTAACTGAATTAGCCGAGCTGTTTGCGAATGTTAAGAATTGCAACGTCGCTGTCCGCGAATGGATGGACGAGGTGGTCTTTTTGCACAAGATTCTGCCCGGCGGAACGGACAAAAGTTATGGCATCCACGTGGCAAAGTTAGCCGGCGTACCAAAATCCATTGTCAAGCGAAGTGCGGAAATATTGGAGGAATTGGAAGCTACTTTCGCCGAAGAGGCAACGGGAGACCGCCTCGCCCGCCACAAAACAAAAAAGCCGGACCGAGAGCTGTTGTTTGTACAAAAGCATAAGAGTGTCTTAGACAAACTCAGCGCAATAGATATAGATAATCTTACCCCCCTAGAAGCGATAAATTTACTGAACAAGATAAAAAAAGAGATGAACGAAACACAGGAAGACAGATGACAGATGACAGACGACAGAGGACAGAACTAATGAGTGAGCGGATAGAAAGTTTTAGGGAGCTAAATGTGTATAAAATGGCATTTGAACTACAACAGGAAATCTTTGCACTCACGAAGGAATTTCCTAAAGAAGAACTCTACTCGCTTACAGACCAGATCAGGCGTTCTTCTCGTTCCATAGGAGCTAATATCGCTGAGTCTTGGCAAAAGCGTCGGTATCCTGCCCACTTTGTTAGCAAATTGTCTGATGCCGATGGTGAACAAGCGGAAACTCAACACTGGTTGGATACTTCTCTTAAATGTAAATATATCTCGAGCGAAGAACACAGTAGGTTGTTAGAAAAATGCAAAAGAATTGGCAGAATGCTTGGCAAAATGATGGCCGAACCGGAGAAATGGTGTGCGAAATTCGAGAACAAATAATTATCCGTCGTCTGTTGTCAGTCGTCTGTCATCCGTTAACTGGCAATTGTAATCCGCAAATTCTTCATATATAATAAAACAAGAAGAAAAGGCCAACCTATGATAAGTGATGAAATATTACTTAAGGTCAAGGAGCGGCTGGTTGATGGCTTTGACCCAAACTGGATCATCTTTTTCGATTCACAGGTAAGGGGCAAAGCTAAAAAAAGAGAAATTCCTCTGAAAAACATGACCTCACTAACAAAACGTGCCATCGTAACGCTAACGGTTTTTGAAAGGAGTTGGAACCATGATAGCTAAAAAATATTTTATTTTTGCTCTGATTTTGATAATAGCTTTCTTGACAGGCTGTGGAACCGTGCAGGAAGCTCTAAATCTTAACAGACCGACTGCGCGATTGACGAGCCTGAAGTTCGAAGACGTGAAGTTAGACTCAGCCACGCTTCTATTTGATGTTGAGATTGATAACCGCTATCCAATTGCTTTGCCGTTGACTAATTTCGATTATGGCTTATCCAGCCGTGCGGAGAAGTTTCTCACAGGCAGTGCCAATCTTCAAATGACCGTGCCGGCGAAGAGTAAAAAAACAGTTTCCTTACCAGCCAAAATCAACTACGTGGAGATGTTAAAAGCGTTGAAGGGCGTCAGGCCAGGCTCAAATATCCCATACAACGCGGAGTTGGGCTTGTCTGTCGAAACACCAGCTTTGGGAGTGATTAGGCTGCCATTAAAAAAGGACGGTGAACTGGTTCTTCCGACCGTTTCTGGCACTGGGATCAATGATATTTGGAAAATTATAAAGCCCAAATAAGTTGGTTGAAAACTATAGGTAAATGCTAATAAACCCAACTCGATCAAGGAGAGATAAATCCAATGAGTAAAAATGTAAAATATCGCATAGTTGTCCTTTGTGGTCTCCTGTTATTGCTATCTTCCTGCTCGCAGGTCGAAATCACCGGCAGACAACAGTTCAATATCGTTCCCGACTCCCTCATAAACTCTATGAGCTTCCAGTCCTACAACGAATTTCTTTCCCAGAACAAGCTCAGCGGCAATGCAGAGCAGACCCAGATGGTCAAGCGCGTTGGTAATCGAATCCAAGCTGCGGTCGAGCGATACTGCGAGCAGACCCTCTGCTCCGAGAAACTTCAGGGTTATCAATGGGAATTTAATTTAGTTGAAGACCCCAACATAAACGCCTGGTGTATGCCGGGCGGAAAAGTCGTGGTATATACCGGCATGTTGCCGATTGCGCAGAATGAGGCGGGCCTGGCGGTGGTAATGGGCCACGAGATTGCGCACGCATTCGCCAAGCACGGTTCAGAGAGAATGACGCAGGGACTTCTGGTAGATTTTGGCGGTATGGCTTTATCGAAGGCTTTAGAAACAAGACCTGCCCAGACGCAGGAGCTTTTTAAATTGTCCTACGGCTTAGGAACGCAGTTGGGAGTTCTGCTTCCCTATAGCAGGCTGCACGAGAACGAAGCGGATCGGCTGGGCCTAATCTTTATGGCTATGGCAGGCTACAATCCTAACGAAGCCGTTGCTTTTTGGCAGAGAATGGCCGCAGAAAAGAAGGGAGCGCAACCGCCGGAGTTTTTAAGCACGCATCCAGCCGACGCCACCCGAATCCGCAACATCAAGTACCTTATCCCCGAAGC
>CAYNKI010000402.1:0-2709 GCA_964397675.1 uncultured Pirellulales bacterium | reverse complement strand
ATGTTAAGGGTACAGATCAAATTCCGCTATTCATGGATTGTTCTTGGTATGGAGCTGGACCTCTACACTTTGACAAGCCTCCAGAATATGATGGCCATATACAGAGCAGTACCGGTCATTGGAAAGGTGACAACATGAGACGTGTCTGCCTTAACCGACACAATGCAGCAATGAATAGTGTTTTTTTGGACCTCGCTGTCAGAAGAATAGGGCTTAAGGAACTGTGGACATTCAAGTGGAATCGCGAATACGACATAAACGTTTGCCCTTGGACCACTGCCGGCGCTGTGCAGCCATCAGACTGGCCGCAATGGATGAGAAGTTTTAAAGACTACTAACAATAATTGGCTAACACTTATTCAACCTTCACTTCTAAATCGCACTAACTAAAGGCCTTTCGCAGCAGCGCAAGGCTCTTAGGTATCGCGGTCTTGTAGCTTTCATTTCCCTCGAATTCGAGCGAGACATAACCACGGTAATTATGTTTTCTCATTATCCGTGCGATGCGCGAATAATCCAAATCGAGCTTGTACCAGATGCCGCCGCCATAGTAAGTCTTGGCCTGCATAAAGACCGCCTGCGAGGCGCACTGCTCGAGCTTGTCGTAAGGCTCTTCCAGGAAATTGCCGGTGTCCAGCAGAACCCTTAGCCAGGGCGAATCTATGGCGTTTATAATCCTCAAAAGCCCTTCGGGCGTTCGGGAAAGACCCCAGTGGTTTTCCAGGCCTAAAATGACGCCACACTTCTCAGCAGCCGGCAGGCATTTTTCGATGCTGTCGATGACCCACTTGAAGCCATCCTCTTCGGTGTATCCGGGCAGCGGCGGTTCAATCCCGCGGTTTGCCATCAACTCGTCGAAGCTCTCGGTAGTACCCCATCTACCGGTATTGATGCGTATTATTGGTATGCCGAGTTTATAGGCCAGCTCAACGCATTTTATGGTGTGGTCGATGTTTTTTTGTCTTTTTGCTTTATCGGGTGAAACAAAGCTTTGGTGCGTGGAGAGGCAACACAGGTCGAGCCCGTTAATCAGCGCACGGCGTTTGAGTCTCTGCAGATAGTCATTAGATTCCTTTCCCATTTGAATGTGGAGTATATCTACGCCATCGAATCCCATCCGAGCAGCTTCATCTATGCAGGCCTCGATAGGAAGCTTCAAATCTTTTTTGAAACGCCAAAAGGAATACGTGGAGACCGCGATGCGATTGGCACGGCCCATCGTTTTTTCATTGGCCGCTTCACTGGATTCACGAGAAAGAAGACCAACACCAGCAATAGCCGTAGCAGAACGAAAGAGGAATGTCCTGCGCTTAAACAGTTTCATAACCGATCCCTTCTAATGTCCCCCTGTTATCAATAAGCCGGAAACCGTTAAACAAACGGCTGGGTCTTTGCTGCCGAGCCGGCATTGATCCGGGCAGCTATCTGCATAAATCTCGGCATGGTATAATCAAAGAAACGTCTGTAGCCCTCGCAGAAGTAGCTTTCTCGGCCGAAGCCTTCTTTATCAAAAGGAGCTCTATCCTTCATACAGCCGCCGCGACAGATGGCAAGGTGTCTACAGACAAGGCATTTGTTGCAAAGATTTTGCTTGGCCCGTGCAAAGGCCCGCTTCTTGCTACAAGCTGCTATCTTTTCGATCGGCGTTTCAAAAATGTTGCCTAATCGCCATTTCGGCTCGACAAAAAAATCGCAGCAGAAGGCATCGCCGGTATGCTCAATGACAATGTATTGACTGCACTGCTTGTCAAATGTACAGATAGTATGTTTGCCCATAAGGCAATAAGACAGGATGGAATCAAAGTCACGAATGCTTAGATTCTGGGAGCCATATTCGTACCAGCGGTCAAATATCCTGCACAAAAATTCGCCGTATTGTTGCGGTGTAATTGAGAAATCCTTAACCGTACCTGTATCCGGGTCTGTTTCAACGCAGGGGATGAACTGTAGGAAATTGATGCCATTTTCGATGAAAAAATCGAAAATCTCGTCCGGATGTTCTACGTTTTTGTCGTTTAATAAAGTAAGCGTATTAAATTCAACTTTATATTCTTTGCACTTTTCTATTGCCTTCATTACTCTATCAAAGGTACCGTGGCCACCATGGTCTATGCGATAGTAATCGTGCAATTCCTTAGGCCCATCGATACTGATGCCGACTAAAAACTTGCTATCGTGTAAAAACCGGCACCACTCGTCATTATTAAGCAAAATGGCGTTAGTTTGCAGGGAATTTCCCACCTCTTGGCCGGAAGCGCCGTACTTTTTTTGCAGTTGGACTACTTTTTTATAGAAATCGAGACCCATCAAAGTTGGTTCACCGCCCTGCCAGGCAAAGCCAGCCGGCGAAAAACCTAACTGCATATAATCTTTAACTAGTTTCTCCAGCACCTCGTCGCTCATTCGCTGTTTGCCTTGGCCGACCTCGGGGGCTCTATCCTTGTAAAAACAGTACTTGCAATCAATATTGCAGTCTGAGCCGGATGGTTTAATTAAAAGCGTAAATGGCTGCATTTGCTTCCTTTTTCCTATTTTTTCAATTTTTATTAAGAACCATTAAGTCTACATTTTTTGTAGCAGAAGCCATTATGTCAAGGGCGTTCTTTTTCTCTGCGTACTTAGCGTTCCCTGCGATAAAATGTAAATTGGCTTTGATTGGGTTTGTTTTGAATAACGTTCGTTGTTGATTGTTCGTTGTTCGTTGTCATA
>CAYNKI010000401.1:0-2720 GCA_964397675.1 uncultured Pirellulales bacterium | reverse complement strand
GAGACGAGTAAATCCGGGTAAAAAATTTCTCTGCGACCTCAGCGTTCTCGGCGGTGAGAAATACTGGTTAACGGCATGGACTAAATTATGCAAAACAAACCCAATTTCCGAAAAAGTCAAATGAATGTAACTCTATATAATACAATGGAATATGAAAATAAATCCAACTGGACACTTGGTGAAAACAAACCCAATTCAAACCCAAACAAAGCCAATTTGCCAGAGGGTAAAATTGATGCAAAGTGTGTAGTAACAAAGGATTATGAAGAAAAATGTGGCCAAGGGCTATGAAAAAACAAAGCCAAATCAAACCCAATTTCCGAAAAGCCAAAATGGACGTAAGCTTATATGTTATAAAGGATTATGAAAATGTACCACTTCGCAGACGCGGGGAAAACAAACCCAAACAAAGCCAATTTCAAAGGCAAAAAAATGCTGCTGAATTATCATAATCCAACCGAATTTTGCGGCAAAAGGAATTTTTGCTGTTTTTAGCAATGGTTGAGTAGATTGTGTACGCTTTTGTAGGCGGGTAATAGTAAAGGCGTGATTTTGCAGTCTCGACAGGCCCAGTGAAATAGGATCTTCTGCTCCTCGGCGGGCATGTTATTCGGGGCGTATGGTTGGCGTATGTATTGGTCTACGCAACAGGCTGGATATCCGAAAAGAAAACCTTCGAATCGCTGCGTCTCGGCGGATTTGTCTATAGGAGTGTTTGCAAATCGCTGTTCGTACAACTGAATATAGCCTGGCGATTGGCTGAAGATAGTTTCCGAAACTATCTTGCCGGTCTTGACCGTCCGCCGAATTTGTTTTGTAAGTAGGCCCATTCGTTGTAGAAGTTTGAGCCCACGGTCATCTAAAGGTTTTTCCAATCTGCTTAAAGGCTTGAGTCCTTCGCAGGTAAGCAGGGCCAGATATGCCAGTTCAAAGTCGATTTCTTTCAGTGCTTTTGGGAACTGTATGATTTTTGGTGAGTTGAATTCCAAATTTGGTTCCTTCGGCTGTTTAACCATCGCCGACACGGCGATGGCTAATCTGGCTCGGTGTTTTGCAGCCATTTCTCGGCAAATTTGGCAAGGTCAGCAAAATTAACCTGGCAGTCCTTATTTAGATCGCCTGGATGATACACAGTCCCTAAGTCACCGCAGCGTCTGGGCATTTCCAGAATTTTTGCCAAAAGAGGCACATTGAGTCTGCCTTTTCCATGGGTATCGCCCGAATAGCTAAAAGAGCCGTGTCCAATATAATGGCAGACGATATGAGGTACTTCGATAGAAAGACCGAGCTTGAGGTTAACAACGTGGCAGTAACCCATGTTGACCGACTCGCCGCATACTTCGCACCATTCAAGACCTCGTTGTGAGAAGTTCACCTTATATAGCGCATTTACTTCGGGTCCATTTGGGTCATGAATCGGCAGGGCATCGAGTACCTCTGCGCATTGCTTAGCCAGCTCTACGCCGTCAGGCAGCAGGTCATGGTCTTGGTCAGGATTGTAGAGATTGTAGCCCGCCGCCAGTTCTTCATTGTCCGCCAAAAGGTCACCGTCAAGGTCATTACTATCTATCGGCAACTGATGCTCATTGGGATCGTAAGGAAAGCGTAGCTCAAGTACTCTGAGTAATCGCGCGATGTCGACTCTGCCTTTATGGTCGGAGCCGTAGCAATCGAACGAGCCATGTTCCATATAGTGCAATGCCAAATCCGGTAAAAATGCCCCATCCAGCGGATCATTAGGATCAGGATAGCTCAAGCTAAGTTTAGGATTGATAATCTCCCAACCGCCCATATTAATCACTTTGCCGCAAACATCACATTGTTCAATCCCGAATAGTGCATGTTTTATTTTATACGTCCGGTACGGTATGGGCATCATAGTACCTGGAATATATGTATACAATTCGTTAATTACGCTGGCGCAGCGTTTGGCTAATTCTACGCCATCAGGTATTTCATTGCGATTTTGATCGGGCGTGAATGGCTGATATCCAATCGAAATTTCTTCCTTGTTGCTGAGCAAATCTGCGTCTGCATCTTGACTGACGGTTAGTTGGTGCTTGTCGAGTGTGTATCCAGCGAGTGCTTTATTTATGCTGAATCCTGCTCCCAGCGTAATTACGGCAGCGGTGCCGGCTGCAATAGCCCGTCGCTTAAACTTTTTATTCTCTCGAGCGTGTCTTTGATGGACTCTTCTTAGCCTTCTCATTTTTCCTCCAGAAAACGCTTATCGGCTAATTAAATTATATCAAATCAATTGATTTTTTTCCAGAAGTTTACCCGCCGTGGCTGCCATTTGTTAGGCGGATTTATCCGCCAGGTGTCCACTCTAACCAGTCCACCCACCCGCAGTCGCCGCTTGTACTCTCGCTTCCATCCTTTATATATCCCCATCCCAATATATGCGAACCAGAAGGAATGTTATATGTCATCTGCTGCCAGTCCACCATACCACTAATCCGATCCTGCACCGCATCATCAACGTAAAACACAAGGAAGTCATAATTGCTTTCAGATGACACCTTCCAGTAAAATTTCACCGTACTCGGTCCGGTCACTGTGGTCTCCATCCACGTGTTCTCGCCGTCTGAGATACCTCCACTTCGGGCAGCATCACCACCGTAATAGGATATGGCAGTCTGATAGAACCAATCTTCATTACCACCTGTTGTGAAACCCAAAGTGGTATCCAAGGCCTCAGAAAGATCACCAGAAGGTGG
>CAYNKI010000400.1:0-2754 GCA_964397675.1 uncultured Pirellulales bacterium | reverse complement strand
TTCAACTCCCGATTGATTGTGAAATGTCCCGATGTCTAACAATTTACACCTAAATATCAATTTTCTCTATTTTTCTCGCTTTCCAACTGTCATACTTTGAGAATATTGCCTTTCACGTATCAAAAAACGCAATAAATACCCTTCGTTTTTCTACTTTCCCACTGTTCTACTCTCAACTGTACCATTTATCCCCTTTTCACATTTTTATACATTTCATCTCCAACACTATGTCAAAAACACATATATAACTATATATAATCCTTATTACATTCCTAAGTCTAATAACATATATATATATAATAATAATATATTAATTAATAATAACTATCCAACCAAATCAAAATAATAACTCTATTATTGACAACATCCAATTTTTTGTGTATAATTACAATATGATGGCTGACAAATCCAAAAAAAAACAAAACGACCTACTAGCTCTCCCCGACGATATTCAACCGCCACAACAACTAAAAGATAAACCAACCACTGGAAGGCCAACAGTATACTCTAAACAACTGGCTCACGATATCCTATTTGATATAGCAACCTCTAGCGATCCCCTGGACAAAATAGCTAAAAAACACTCTATAACAAGTGTAACGTTTTGGCGATGGACGTTGATTAATGAGCAGTTTTGTAATGCCTATATACGCGCCCTGGAAAATAGGACACTGGTAGAATCCGACGGAGCGGATGCGGAAATAGCTAAATTACTGGATTATATCAACAATCACGATGACGACCCAAGGGAAAAACACGTAAGAACTGGCGGAATAAGGCTTAAATTGGAGCATATGCGCTGGAAGTTGAGCAAGTATAACCGCCAGCTCTTCGGCGACAAACTAGAGGTAGACCAACATCTCACAGTCGAGCCGGCACAAGAGAGAGCGGATGCCTGGGCACTAGCACAGCAGGCGCAGGACACCGACTACAAAGAGGTGGACAATGTGGATAACTCACTAACTCAAGCCAGTGGCTCAAATTAGGCTCTAATCAACACATTAGATGTCACATAATAACTATTCTGTACACTTTTGATTACATACGCCATCAAAAGCCTGCGTTAAACATCTAATCTAAATCATTGACTTCTATAGTGTAAGGGGGGGGGCAGGCATAGTGGCCCCCCCTGGTCTCCGGGTATGGTATATATATAGCCCTCCCCCGAGTGCGCATTTAATTTCGCCTCATTTTATATGTAAACACGATATTCCTTTATATTGATTTCAAAGGGCAAATAAAGTGACGTATTGGGAGATAAGTGTAGACATACGTCGTTATTTTGTATATATTGTCAGACAAGAGTGCTGAATTGTCACAGGTTAGTTCACATAACAACGAGTTGTAGGAAATTTTCAACCGACCATATTGGAGGCGGCGCTAATGGCTTTAGCAGATTATTATTTGTGTGACATTTGTGAAGAAAAAACATTCTATGATGCCAACTTGCATTACGAAGATGATGGCGTTCATGGTCAAAACTTTAACCCCCTCACGTATCACCCATGGCCTACCGGTAGAGTTGGCTTAATGGTGGTACTTTGCCGGGACTGCGCCGCAAAACATAGTGGAGCGGTTGAAAACATCCTACAACAGCTAAAGGAATGCCAGCCCCAAAGCGGGCCAGCATCCGTTTAGCAAACCGTTGTGTTCAATTTGCCGGGCTGAGAATTGTACGGCGCGGCAGGAAAGGAAATCAGAATGGAATTATGCAGCGAAAATCATGGTGAGGTTTGTTATGAAGGGCGTAAATGCCCGGCATGTGAGCTTGTTGCAGAAAAGGAAGGTGTCGAAGGTGAGTTGGAACAGGTTAAAACATTACGCGAGGCAGACGCAGAAGTAATATCTGAGCTTCGTTCAGAAATCGAAGATTTAAAAAGTGCCGCGCTCGAAAATAGCGGAGGCCCGGCAAACTAAACACAACAGCGCCAGCCCGCAATGAGTACACAGCGGGCGAGTGGCGCGGAACGTTGTCGGAAATATTCACTCTTGGAGGATTTGTATGATTGGCTGGATACTTGTTTCTGCAATATGGTTATGTGTCGGTTTTTATATCGGTGTTACGGTGCGTGGTTGGGATTGTTGAATCGTGAATACATCCAACAACAAATAAATGGTGCCATGCACCCCTGTCGTCTAACAAGGAGACAAGACTTAAACCGGATCTGCTGCAGCAGTGATGGCGTATAAGCCGGTTCAAGCCCGGCCGGGGGTGCACAGCACACATTTGTAATCCGTTTTACGCCATACCTTGATTCTTTTTGAATTGTAGGCGCGGCCAGCCATAGGAGAATTATATGAACTGTGAAGCATGTAGTAAAATTATCGGAGATACCGATGGGTTGCGGGTGGACAGAGAGGGGTATACGTATCATGAAGCGTGTTTTAGTGAGGGATTTGCGTTAGAAGGCGCCGCGCAGAAAAATGAGGAAAAACCAAGCTACAGCGCAAAACACACGCAGCCTGCCATTGCTTTGTGTCAACAGGGGCAATCAGCAGCTAAGAAGAATGGACATGTTTGGTACGAACATTTATTTCAGCACATTGAGGCTGCGGTCTTAGCGCAACAGCAGGCGGGTGCGTAAGCCGTTGTAATCAATATTCACTCTTGGAGATTTGTATGAGAAATAGTCTTGCTTGGTTGTCAGGCTTCATCGCTGGTTGGATGTCTGCAATTCTAACGTGGTTTGTTATTTATGTGGAATCGTGAACACAGCTTACAACAACCGTATGCAGGTTCGCTTCGCTCAGCCC
>CAYNKI010000399.1:0-2763 GCA_964397675.1 uncultured Pirellulales bacterium | reverse complement strand
GGAAAAGACAGCAATCCGGGTACTAAACAGCAACCTTTTGCGACATTGTCGAGAGCACGTGATGCTGTTCGGGAACTGAAAAACACAAAAATGGATTCAGATATAGCGGTGCTGATTCGCGGAGGGACGTATTACCTGAAAGAAACTGTAGTTTTTGGCCTGGCTGATTCAGGCAGCAAAAACCAGTCGATTAAATATGCGGCTTACCCCGGCGAGGAGCCGGTGTTCAGTTCTGGTGTGAAGATTACCGGCTGGAAGAAACTGACCGACCCGCCGGCCGCTTTGCCCAAAGCGGCGCGCGGAAACGTCTGGGTGGCGGATGTTCCCCAAGTAGACGGCGCTCCATGGCGGTTCTACATGCTGTATGACGACAAGGGGCTCCTGCCTCGGGCGCGGGCGGCTGGGTTCAGGCCGCTCGATCAACCTGCATCCGAGAAGGAGCGTGCCAATAGCGCCAAGAACATTCTTCATTTCCCTAAGGGCGCGCTGAAGAACTGGCCAAACCTGGAGGATGTGGAGATTGTAATTCGACCCCACCACCAATGGCTTGTTAACATACTCCCTCTTGCGTCAGTTAACGAGGAGACGCGGATCGCAAAGACGGCTCTCGTGGGAACTTATGCGCTGAATCCACTGCGGATTGGGGGAAAGGAAGTCGACGAGTCGTGTTGGGTTGAGAATGTTTTGGGGGCGCTCGACGAGCCAGGCGAGTGGGTTCTGAATTCTCGGGAGGGCAAGCTCTACCTCTGGCCGCGAGGCGGCAGGCCTCCGCAAGGCATCATGGCGCCGAGGCTGCGAGAGCTCATCCGCGTGGAGGGGCGCATCGACAAGGAAGGACCGGAGGACATTCCGGTGCGTAATCTGCGTTTTCGCGGACTGACGTTCATGCATGGAGAGCGCTATCTGTTGGCCGAAGATGATGCGGGCCTACAACACGACTGGGATATGCACGATAGGGATTATGCTCTGGTGCGCCTGCGCGGTGCCGAGAACTGCGCCATCGAGCAATGTCACTTCGTTCACAGCGGCGGCGGCGCGATACGAGTGGACCTTCACGGACAGAACAACCGAATCGTCGGCAATCACATCGAGCATATCGGAGGAACCGGAATCCTGCTGTGCGGCTACGGTCCCGGAACCAAAGATGTCAACAAACGCAACCTCGTCTACAACAACAACATCCATCATGTCGGCGAGATCTATTGGCATTCGCCGGGCATATTCGTCTGGCAGAGCGGCGAGAATCGCGTCGCAAACAACCTGATCCACCACACACCATACACAGGAATGATCGTCTCCGGATGCATGACCCATTTCTTCGCAAGGCCTGTCGCTCGCGAGCTGGTCCGAACGATCCGCTGGCATGAGGTAGGCGGCGGACCGAGCGAAAAAACCTTGGAGCAGGTCCGGCCGTTTCTGCACACGCACGACAATCTCATTGAGTACAACGAAATACATCATGCGATGGAGAAACTGGGCGACGGCAACGGGATCTACGTTCGCGGCGCCGGAGCGGGGAACGTTATTCGCCGCAACTATGTTCACCATCTTGTCACGCCGATTGCCGCCCAGTCCGCCATTCGAACAGATGGCGGACAGAGAGATACCCTAATCGCCGAGAACTTGATCTATAAATGTAGTTCGCAGGGCATCAAACTGAAGCTGAACAACCGCGCGGAGAACAACATCATCGCTGATGTGGTCGAACCGATTCGCGCCTATGTGACTTTGCACGAAGGGCCGATGACGGGCGCCACGATCAAGCGGAATGTTTTCTATCACTCAACCAGTGAGAGTTGCACTTTCATCAAGCAGGATCGGAAGGGAACTAGAGGCAGTAAACCGGCGGTGGTGAAGGATATCGAAATGGACAACAATCTCTACTACTGCGTCGGCAAACCTGAGGAGGGCCGGCAAACGCTTGCGGAAAACCAGCGCGACGGAGTCGACGCTCACAGCCTCGCCGCCGATCCGCTCTTTGTTGATGTGGAAAATGGGGACCTGCGATTAAGGCCGGATTCGCCGGCGTTCAAGCTTGGCTTTAAGCCAATCGATATCACTAAGATTGGTCTAACTAATGACTTCCCTCAAAAGTTCATAGACCGGATTCAATGAAAAGTATTATTTTAACCTTTTTCGAAGGAGGATTATTATGCATGAAGAATTCTTGTTTTTTGTAAAGTTAAAGTATAACCTTTTTGTAAGGAAGGAGAATTACCATGTGTAGAAAATTGATCTATTTGGTTTCTTTTGTTTTGGTGCTGGGTGTTGCAGCCCGCACATTCGCCGACTGGTCGGATGATTTTAGCGAAGATCCCCAGATTATCATAGCTAGTGGCCAAAACCAAGCTACCCTTAACCAAGATAGTGTTGCCGGATTTTATACTTCCGAGAATGCGGCCGGTATCGCAACCTTCGGGTGGGTTCCAGAGGGTTATATTACAAACGTAGGGGGTCATAACCGGCTTCGCGGCTTTGGTTACCTTGTGGATGCAGGACCAAATCCTGGACAAATCGCTCCCGGAACCTATGAATTTACGGCCAATTTGACCTGGGAGGTCAACTCCCACTTTACCCTGGTGGATGTTTATGTCCTCAGCGGTAGTTGGACGGTTGGTTTTAGAGCCGGTGAGACCGAACCGTCGGAGGAGGGCATACGTGCTGTCGTTCCTACCAATGACGCGGCCCTTGCCATGAAGGTTGGCTCACTGTTCTTCCCTGATGGCACCCCGAGTACCGAAGAGTCGCCGGTTGATATAACAA
>CAYNKI010000398.1:0-2766 GCA_964397675.1 uncultured Pirellulales bacterium | reverse complement strand
GGAATAATTGGCTCGGCCTTTTTTATGCGCATCCCGAGTACTATTGTGCGAAGAATTTGATTTTATTTATACTAAAATGGCCTTATTAGTTATCTTATAGCTGGCAATCGATTGTTTTGAATTAAGAAAACCGGAAAAGTTTCTCAATGCTGGAAGACAAGCTACTAATGTGGAAGTATAACCACGGCAAGGTGGACGTCCTTCGACGTATTTATGCAAAGTACAAAGGCGATTTGATGACTTTGGCTACCGCTCTTTTATATGATAGAGATTCCGCTGAAGACGTTGTGCATGATGTCTTTGTGACGTTTATCAGGTCCTGTGGAAAGCAGCGACTAACAAAGAGTCTGAAGGGGTATTTAGTCACTTGTATTGCTAACGAAGTACGCAATAAGAATAAAGCCGGACAAAGACACCAGAGCACGTCATTGGAGCAGGTAGCGCCGATTGCATCGGATTCAGACAGGCCGGATATTTCTGCTGTGTTTGGTGAGCGGTCACAACATCTGGCATGGGCGCTTCTTCAGCTTCCATGCCGGCAACGAGAGGTTTTACTACTTCATTTGTATAGCGGCTTGAAATTCAGGCAAATTGCCAAGTTAGAAGGTGAATCAATCAATACGATCCAGGGTCGGTACCGTTATGGATTGAATAAACTGCGGTTATTATTGAATAGCGAGCTAAAAAATGAGACCGACAGATAATATACGAAAGTCATTCAAAGAGCTGCACATTCCCACAAGTGCAAAGTTAGATAAAAAAATTAATGCCGAAATTTCAAAGGAATTGGGGAAGGCAAAGAATATCAAATCGGCTAAACCTACGCCGAGTATCTGGAGAATAATTATGAAAAGCAGAATGACAAAACTTGCCGCCGCCGCGGTGATAATTATAGGATTTTTGTTAATAAGTTTTCTTGGCAACGGAACACTTGATTTAACAAGCCAAGCGTTTGCACAAATGACAGAAGCCATGAAAAAAATGCCCTGGCTGCATGCCGTGGTAGAGGGAATATACTCAGGAAAACCGGACCGACTTGAAGGCTGGATTTCTTTTGAATCTAAGATACATGCAAGCAAGCGCCCTTCTGGAGAAGCCAAATACTACCACAGAGATATGCTCCACGAGTATGCCCCGGAGTCGAAAACAATTACGATTTCATACGTGCCTAACGATGAACTCGAGAAGATGGGTTCAGTTTGGGACTATTGGGATACTATGATAAAGCAGTTTAGTGAGGCTGACGCAGAGATCGGTCAGGAGAAAAGTACATACGAAGGAAAAGAGACCAGAGTTTTCAAAATAAGTTCTTCAGCATTTGGGACACCTATGGAGATAAAACTAACAGTTGACGCAAAGAAAAATTTACCCATTTTGGTTAATCAGAAAGTATTCGCTGCAAATGGTAAGGTTACCACCGAAGCCAAGGGTTGCTTTGACTATCCTGAGAATGGGCCGGCAGATATTTATGATCTTGGTGTTCCGAGGTCAGCAACAGTTATCAATAATCTCCCAAGCGAGGATGTACCTCAGATTCTGGAAATGTACCGTTCCCATAGAGAATCGGCGCCTTCAAAGTATATTGCTGTTGTGCCCAAGAGCTGGTTTGATGATAAACTTGATACTTTCTTAACCTACGAAATGTCTATCATCTATCGAAACGACAAGATCCAAAGGATTGACGACTTTAAGCTGCCTGAGACAAGGCAACGAGAATGGCGGGAAATCTTGCTTACGTTCAAAAAAGAAATGGGAAATACATTTGAGTCCCAACTTACTTGGTGGAAAGAGAACGGTGAGTTTTATAGCGTCAACCTATACGATGGAAAGTTCCAATATTTGGTCAGTCGAGAAAATGATAAGTGGGTCGCCCAACCACGAATGTACAGGCCATGGGGAGATTTACGTGCAGATAATGATTTGGCCGACTTTGGGTGGAGTGTTCATTTCCTCTCGCCTCGTCAGGGCACAAGCCCATTTACTGTCATCGAAGATGACTACTCAAAAAAACATAATCTCATATGCCTTGAAAGTAAATGTCAAGGCACTACAACTGACACTGGTTGGGCCATACTACCTGAAAGAATTGTTTGCTGTTTGAATCCACAGCGAGATTTCATTTGCCAACGATTCGGAAAACATGAAGTTTTGGATGCACCGTGGCAAAAAGACAAATCATGGCTGCAAGCCGTGGACCCTAATCAGATTTCTACTGAGCAGACAGAAATTCGGGAGGTAACCGAGTTTGCACAGACAGATAAGGGCCAATGGTATCCTAAAGTCATTGAAATGAAATATAAAAGAGGTGCTAATGATAGAAGAAACGTGAGTAGACAAATGGTTTTCCTCAAAACAGATGTTGAGTTTCCTGATGGGATTTTCGATCCGGAGAATTTGCCAAAAGCAAATTAGTAAGCACTTTGTTTTGAAAATTCTCAAGGCCGGGCTGGTTCCTTCGACAGTGCTCAGGGTGAATTGGCTCGGCTTTTTTTATGCGCTTCCTGAGTACTATTGTGCAAAGAATCTGATTTTATTTATACTAAAATGACCTTATTGTTGGTATTTGACTAAAGAATGTGTTTTTCAACTCGTTTTGTTTAATTTTGGTAAAAAAGTGGATTTTCGGGTAAAAAACATGCCGCTGGGTTGTCCTACTAATAGACAATCGATTGTTCTGATATCAGATAAAAGAAGCACATATGCTTGAAGATAGACTGCTCATATGGAAATGCAAGCATGGCAGCCGAGCTGCTTTCCGACGCATCT
>CAYNKI010000397.1:0-2781 GCA_964397675.1 uncultured Pirellulales bacterium | reverse complement strand
TATAAGACCAGTATTATTACAGAAATAAATTAAATATAAAAAATCAAAATCTAAAATTAAGGAACTCGTTGCCGCGAAGCGGCAACTCCACAATTTTGATTTTTACATTTTAATTTTTGAATTTTCTATGGATTGTCCTGTTTGCAAAAATGCGATGATTACTCTTGAGCTTGCTGATGTAGAAATCGACCATTGTACCGAATGCGGCGGTATCTGGCTCGACGCCGGCGAACTCGAACTTCTGCTCGGCGAGCCAGAAAAGGCTAAACAACTGCTCGATTCGTTCAAAGTCGACTCCAGCACCACCGAAAAACCGAGAAAATGCCCCATCTGCGATAAAAAAATGCGAAAAATCATTGTCGGCACATCCAAACCAACTCTGCTGGTAGACAAATGTCGAAGAGACGATGGCCTATGGTTTGATAAAGGCGAATTACAGGATATCTTAGATAGAGCTCAACTGGACAAAGACAACAAAATTCAAAAATTGTTAGCTGACATGTTCGGCCAAAATCAACCAAGTCAAGGGTAGACAATACACTATGAAAGGATTCGCCCGATTAACCTGGATTTTGATGCTTGTCAGAGTCTCGCCTAAAACTCTGGCTATGAAAAAATAGTCTTCACCCATTTTAGCATCCAATGGTTAACCGAAGAAAAAGAAAAGTTTTAACTTGAAAACAATGTGATTGTAATATAAAAAATAGTCCCATGCATTTTATGAAAGGAGAAAATCATGACTAAGATAAGCATAATTCTAATTGTCGTCGCCCTAATCGCTGTTGTCTTGGCACTGGTAATGAAAAAACGCTAAGCTTAAAAAGTAAAGCGTCCTCGATAAAGGTAGAAAATCATGATAATAGCACTGATTTTAATTGTTGTCGTTCTTGGCCTACTCATTATCTTCGTGATTGGCATATACAACTCTCTGATTCGGCTCCGCAATCAGACTGATAACGCCTGGTCGCAGATCGACGTCCAGCTAAAACGCCGACATGACCTGATTCCAAATCTCGTAGAAACCGCAAAGGGCTATATGAAGCACGAGCGTGAGACTTTTGAAGCCATAACTCAGGCCAGAAGCCAGGCTATGGGTGCAAAAACCGTCTCCGAGGCTTCAAAAGCTGAAGGAGCCCTCGGCGAAGCGCTAAGTAAGTTTATGCTGGTCGTGGAAAATTACCCTGACTTAAAGGCCAATCAAAACTTCCTTTCGCTTCAGGAAGAGCTTAGCAGCACTGAGAACAGAATTGCTTTTGCCAGGCAGAACTATAATGACCAGGCCTTGTTTTTCAACAACAAGATTCAAATGTTTCCTTCTAACATCATTGCTGGTACGTTTAGCTTCGGCAAACGCGATTTCTTCGAGATAGAAATTGCCGCCGAGCGCGAAGCACCAAAGGTGAGTTTTTAGTTTTAAGTTTTGAATTTTGAGTTGTAAAAAGTCTCAAGCTAAAAACTTAAAAACTAAAAATTAAAAACTGATTGTTATGTGGGAATTGATTAGAGCCAACAAGCGAAACTCCATCCTCTTGATGGTGTTAATGGCAGTGGTGCTTTTGCTGTTGGGCTTTATCATCGGCTTAGGCTTCTCCAATGACCCCGTAGGCGGTTTCTTCGGACTGATGATTGCAACAGTAATCTGGCTAATTTTGGCGATGATAAGTTTTTCCAGCGGCGACCAAATCCTTTTAGCTGCAAGCAAGGCCCAACATGTCACACACGACGTACATCCTCAGCTTTTCAATGTCGTAGAAGAGATGAAAATCGCCGCAGGTCTTCCTGCGATGCCAAAAGTCTACATCATCAATGATCCTGCTCCAAATGCTTTTGCGACCGGTCGAAGCCCAAAGTCTGCATCCGTTGCCGTTACCGCAGGGCTTTTAGCACGGCTCAACCGTGATGAGCTGCAAGGCGTCGTTGCCCACGAAATAAGTCACATTCTTCACCGTGACATCCTTTACGTTACACTGGCCGGCATAATGCTCGGCGCAATTGTTTTACTCTCACAGGTTTTTCTGCGAGGAATGTTCTATAGTTCAATGATGGGCTCCCGCCGAAGGTATTCAGGTGGTGGCAAAGGTGGCGGCCAGGCTCAACTCATTATGCTTATAATTGCAATAGTTGCTGCGATTCTGGCGCCCATAATGGCATACCTGCTGTACTATGCGCTATCAAGAAGACGCGAATATCTTGCCGATGCCGGTGCTGCCAGATTAACTCGTTACCCTGAAGGCCTGGCTGGCGCCCTGGAGAAAATCGCCAATGACCGTTCTCCACAATTGGCTACTGTCAACAAAGTAACCGCGCCAATGTACATAACCAATCCTTTCAAGAAGAAAGGACAAAGAAAATTATCCGACCTGACCAGCACACACCCGCCAATTTCCGAACGTATTCGAATTCTGCGTAATATGACCCACGGTGCAACTTTCAAGGACTATTCAGATGCTTATACTACGATAACACACCACAAAACGATTGTCCCCCCTACCGCTACTATGGCAAAGGAAGAAATACCTTTGCGTAGTCCGGGAGCTAAAGCTAAAAAAGAAGAACGCGCAGAAAAACAGATACGCCAGGTAGGTGACATTATGCGAAGGGTCAACCAATTCATATTCCTAACTTGTCTTTGTGGCTTAAAGTTAAAGATACCCCCAAATTATAAAGCTGACAATGTTAAGTGTCCAAGATGCAAAAGGACGTTAGACATACCGAAAAATAGTAAATAACTCAAACTGACCGATTTCATTGTCATGCTGAGCCCCCGTTCTTGCTTTCGCA
>CAYNKI010000396.1:0-2792 GCA_964397675.1 uncultured Pirellulales bacterium | reverse complement strand
GCCGATTTTTATACACTGCCTTTTTAACGCAATCACCATAACAGCAGTCTTAACCCAAAACCAATGAATGCCAGATTTTCAGCTCCGGTCTCTGACGCAGGTGTTATTCGTTAGGGATGCTGATCCCCGTTTTCACGGGGACAAGTTTACCCCCCGCAGAGGTGGGGGCTATCAATACTGAGCCGACATTTGCCTGCCGCTGCGCCTCGTGCCCAAAGACGCAGCAGCAGGCAAAAGATATCTTTTTTGATTAACTAAATACTATCGTCCCCGACGAAGAGGTGGTTCGTATTCGTCGCCTGTGACCTGGATGTCATCTATGTTCCAGCCGGGATACGTCACAGAGTTATCTGTCGGGCCGATTCCCCAGCGGAAATAAACTGTTTCTTCATTGGCAGCAACTGAGGACGGAACTGCATATTCTTCAAATTGCCAGGTGTCATCCGAGATGTGTGAATAGCCCGTAGTCCATATATCCACCCAATTCACTCCGTCATTTGATACCTGAACGTTGGCGCGGTCATAAGGCGATTCGACTCCGAGCCACCGCCGGAAACTTAGCCTGATGTTACTGTATCCTTCACAATTGATGGCGCCGGTCGTTGCATACCTTGTTTCTGTCATGGAATTTTTATAGTCACCTCCCAGCGCGTAGCCGATGACATTCTCGCCTGTGTAACCTGAATTCGGGTCACCGTTCCATGAGCCTTCACCGGTAGGAACTCCCCACGCCCATCCATCATCGAGCAGCCAGTTCGGGTCCGTGTCCATAGTGGCGTAGTAAATCGCATCCGGTACCACGGCAACCGTTGCGCTGCGGCTGTGTTGCCTGATGCCGTCCGTCACGAGGAAAGAGAATGTATACGTATGGAAAACCTGGTCTGCTGCCGGTTTCCAGAGAACCGTTTGCGTGTCCGGATCGAAATACGCTCCCTCTGGCAAGTTGCCGACGAAAAGGTGGACCGGCAGATTCGCGGGATTCTGGGTTGTTAGCTGCATCTCGAGCCTCTGGCCGGGTTTCAATTCGGCTGGTGCCGATATGGGATCTAACTTTGGTGACTCTAAGGTCCATCCCGAGTTTTGAGGATCATGTCTCGACATACCCCAATCGATCATGTTGGAGTCGTACGACCCCGGTAAATCAATGACGTAGAATCGATAGTCATAGCCACTGACTATCATCTCAAGGTCGCCGTCCTGGTCGAGGTCCTCAAGCACGGGGGAGCTCAATATTTCAGTCGATAGATTCAGTATCGGAAATCCGGGTTTAGCTGAGCCATCCTGCTCCCAGGCCATGATCGGCGCGCCTGCTGAGCCGACCAATAATTCCTTTTGTCCATCACCATCGATGTCTCCTATCAAGGGGGAGCTTTTTTCAGGGTAGCCCATGATTGTCTTGGGAAATCCGGCATCGGTTAGCTGGTTGCCCTCGTGGTCAAAGGCATGCACAAGACTGAATGCAAATCCGTCGGCTTCGACGTAACTATTGACATATACTTCACTGTAGCCGTCGCTGTTTATGTCTCCGACGCTAATTGCACCAATGTCAATGTCGCCAAATGGCTCACGAACCTTGGCTGTCCAGAGTGTGCTGCCGTCGACATGGACTGCCTTGACGCTATCCTCGGTACAAAATACAAGTTCGGGTTCGCCATCGGCGTCTATGTCGTCAATAGCTGTTCCCTTCTTACTCCCACCGCGCCATTTCTTTATCTGTTGGCCCTGATGATTGAGAATAAATGTATAGACCCGGCTGATGCCGGGGCCGTATCCGCACAGGGCAATCTCCACGTCTCCATCCTGGTCAAAATCGGCCACGCTTATTGAGCCTTCTGAAGTGTACCGCCGCTGCCACAAGAAGCTACCATCACCCTGGATAGCGAACAAACCATCGTCATCGCTGGATTCTTCATCAAGTGCGATAATGATTTCGCTGTCGCCGTCGCTATCCAAATCTGCAAGGACCGGACTGGCGACGATGAAAGCGTACCAGCTACCAACCGATACAGGCCAATCGCCATCCACGGTGTCGCCGGTTTCTACGTGCCATGCATAGACCGTATTATCCAAATACTCTGCTGCAATGACTTCGTAGTCACCGTCGCCGTCGATGTCTCCCACAGCCAGGGCTGAAGGAATAGCGAAGGACTCCAGAACCTTGGGCCAACTGGGAAGGCTTGTTCCGTCTTCTTTCCAGATATTTATTTTCCCTTCATACCATGCCATTGATGCCTGGATGATTTCGTTGCGACCATCTCCATCGATATCCAGACACATGGGGCTGCCAATAAACATCTCTTCTGGTGGATATTCGGCTTCCTCCGGCATAGGCCAAGGCGCTTGATTGGATGCGAATTCCATCCCGAATGTCTTACGGTCGGTGTGCATGTACCCATCCGTTGTAACGCTCAGACGCAATTCGAATGTACCGATGCCGGGATTGATTAATGACAGATGAACCAGACCATTAGGATCTGAGGGAGTATTGCCATCGCTTATCAGGACCCAATCATACTCCTCATAGCCGCGGTACTCCAACTGATAGGAATCGCCGTGGACGAACAAAACAAGAGAGATGTCATTGCCATCCGGTGCGAAGGTCTGTTGTGGCATAGGCTCGACGATCTCTGCCAGGGGATGCCTTCGGTCCGCCGCCAGCAGGGCCTCATAGGCGTTGACACGCCCGGTGCCGATATATCCCATGTCGGGGTCAACATCTCCATAGTATACTGGGTCCGTAGTATTCTCCAGGATAGCCCTGACCTCCACATGCGTTAGTTCAGTCCGATGCG
>CAYNKI010000395.1:0-2797 GCA_964397675.1 uncultured Pirellulales bacterium | reverse complement strand
ATTGAATAGCGAGATTACTTCTCTCTTCCTGAATCCAAGAAATAATAGGAGTGGCGCAACAGAATAAGGATAATCCAAAGAGGATGCCGAGGATGCTAATTCCTTGAAGGACCAATCTGGCAATATTCTTTTTTTCAAGTTTAACCATTTGTTCCAACCTTTTATAGAACCAAGAATGAAATATCGGCTGTTAATCTTTACTTGCAGATATTCAGACCAAAATAATCAACAAATGTTAACCTTCACTGCAATAGACAGCTCTATCTGTTCAATATATTTCCGGGAAAGGTGGTTGGGGACAATACTCGCGATAACATTCTCCTACATCTATCCTCCAAACTAAAAAGCAACCTACCATATTCATACCCCAAGCTTTCCAAACAATTCCAACGCACGCAACATTCCATGCCTTATAACAAGCATATTCAAAAAACTGTCTCCAAGGGAATTCCAAATTTTCTACAGTTTCCATACATTCTTTATATTTACGCTCACAGTACTCAAGTTGAGCGTCTCTTATTTTGGTATATTTCTCAGTACATTTAGATAAACTATGTTTTGCATCCCTAAGACACTGTTCTAATGCCTCTTCATCACAATTATCTGGCTCGTTTGGCTCGTCTGGCTCGCAAGACCCGCACGGGGGCTCCATAATCAGAGTCCCAGAGGGATCCACCCAATTCACCGGATTATTATTACAGTACAGGTACCAATTGAGGCCATCATCGTAGCCGACCGGGTCGGTCTGCAGGAATCGGCCAATGTACGGATTATAGTACCGGGCACGGTAATAGTAAAGGCCAGCTCCTCTCGCAATGGCCTTGCAAAATTCCTCTTCTGCTGCTATTATAATGCAAATGGCAGCAAAATCCCGTAAGCATAAAGACGGACAGGCTCCTCGGGCAGTTAATAAAAAGGCCTATCGAAATTTCGAGCTTATCGAGAAATACGAGGCCGGCCTTGGACTTCTGGGTGCCGAGGTAAAATCGCTGCGGGCTGGTCAGGCTGACCTTGATGGCTCATACGCGAGGATAATAAATGGCGAGTGCTGGCTCATTGGTGCCAAGATAGCTCCATACCAACAGGCTATAGCAGCTTCTCACGAGCCGGCCAGGAAAAGAAAGTTACTACTGCACAAGGCTGAAATTCGCAGGATAAAAACGAAGCTCGAACAACGAGGCTTTACATTTGTTCCTCTACGGATTTACTTCAACGACAGAGGCCTGGCAAAAATAGAACTGGCTCTGGCCAGGGGTAAAAAACAATACGACAAACGAAAGGCAATCACAGAACGTGAGCAAAAAAGAAATATCGATAAAAATATGAAAAAGTACCGATAGTTCGTTGTTCATAGTTCGTTGTTCATCGATGAACTATCAACAATGAACTATAAACTAAAAAATAGGAGTTTTAGAATGGCTGAAGAAGAAAAAAAACAAGAGAAGAAGATTATAGTCGATGAGGATTGGAAGCAGCAGGCTCAAAAAGAAAAGGAAATATTAGCTGCTCAGGAAGATTCTGAGAAACAGAAGACTCAAGAGCAGCGCCAGGACCGTGGGCCCCTGCCGAAAGGCAATTTTGCTGCGCTGGTGAGTATGCTTACAACGCAGGCACTATTTGCTTTAGGCCTGTTGCAAGTAAAAGGGCAAGAAAAAAAGGAGCCGGATTTGGAGCTGGCAAAATACAATATCGATATGCTCGAGACCATGGAAGAAAAAACCAAGGGCAACTTGACCGAAGAAGAACAGATGGTGCTTACAAATACGCTTAACGAGCTTCGTATGGGCTATGTTAAAGTCGCAGAACAATCCAAATCACAATCTCAATGAAAAACAGATAAGTTACGGTATAAATCGGACATAATGACAAATGGTTCCTAACGGAGCAAATAACTTTGGCCAACATATTAGAAAAAATAATCGCTGACAAAGAGAAGGAAGTAAAACTAAGGCAGTCGCAGAAGAGCCTCGAGGAGCTTAAAGAGCAAGTTCGCTCGATGCGTAAGTGTCGTAACTTCTATAAAGCTGTCACCAAGCCCAACCCGCGTGGTATAAACGTTATCGCAGAGGTCAAGAAGGCATCGCCATCAGCGGGTATTATCTGCGAGGACTTCGATCCGGTGGCAATTGCGCAAACCTATCAAGAATGTGGTGCTGACGCAATTAGCGTTCTTACCGACGAGAAATATTTTCAGGGCCGGCTTGAATACATAGAACAAATAAAGCAGGCGGTGGATTTGCCGATTCTGCGAAAGGATTTTATCATCGATATCTGGCAGGTTTACGAGTCCCGTGCCGCCGGAGCCGATGCGATACTATTAATAGCCGAAGCCTTAAAACCCGGTCACTTGATGGACTTGATGATAGCGGCTGCAGAGCTGACGTTAACGGTCCTTCTGGAGCTTCACCAGGCTGATACGCTGCTGAATGTCCGCAGCCTGATAGGTTTTCCTAAAAAAGGATACAGCGTTCTGGGAATTAACAATCGCAATCTCTCCACGCTGGAAGTTGATTTGAATACCACCAGCCGATTGGCCCAATTTATTGATAACAAAAATGAGTTAGTCGCCGAAAGCGGGATAAAATCACCAGCCGACGTCGAAAAACTAATGCTGGCCGGCGTAAGGGCAGTCCTGATTGGCCAGGTGCTGTGCGAAAGTCCCAGTATCGAGGAAAAATTCAGTGAGCTGTTCAGCTAACTCTCTGCTTCAACTATCCTACCGGCGATTGCGATTTCTTGATCTTGGCCCAGGGGTCACGCAGTGTAACGGTACGATTGAATATTAGCTTGTCAGACA
>CAYNKI010000394.1:0-2804 GCA_964397675.1 uncultured Pirellulales bacterium | reverse complement strand
GAAAGCATACTGAATTGATGTTGATATCCAACCGCCTCATCGCCCCCGGCGTCACCAACGAAATCACGTGTGAATTCCAAGGCTGACACCCGGCACTTACGCATATCTTCCGGCATCTCATATCGTTCGGGAAAACGAAATATCCGCCAGACCTTTTTAGTCTTAGATGCAGCAGGTTTTTTCTTTGCAGCAGGTTTTTTCTTTCTCGCCGCTTTTGCCATCCTTGACCCGCTATGAATAAATCTACTTATTTAGCCAGGGCGTTTTTTTGTTAATTCTTTCGCTCATCTCTTTCGTATATTTGCGCCAAGTCCACAGCCCATATAGTGACAATAACCAAAACGCAGAATATAGAACGGTTTGTGCATATTCACCTATTCCTGCGTTGTGCCAGGCCCAGTAGGCATTGCTAATCAGCCAAAGTGCGAATCCCTGCCATTTGCCTTTGGTATTTAGATATAGGCCGGCTAAGGCGATGACTGCCATAATCAAGCTCATTGCCCATCCCCCATTTCCAAGACGCAAATATCTGCCTGGCATCCATGGTCCCAGCATAAACATTGCACCCCTTTGTATGGGCATTCATGGACCTGCTGGGTTTGCGGAAGCTCGCTCTCCGGTAATCCCCACAATTGCTCATCTGTTAATGGCTTGCTCATGCTATTTTCTGGATGTTCTGCCGAAAGCGCCTCCGTGCGCTCTCGACAGAACAAAACAAAGGTGTTTTTAAGATAGTTTAGTTTCTGCCACAACTCTTCTGGTGCCATTTGATATTTGAGCGAGATTCTGTGCCTTACCGAACGCTTCCTTAGCATCTGGGGCCGCTTCATCCTTGAAAATTTCATTGCCCTTGATAATTTCTTTGAGCGCCACAGATTTTTCTTTTGCTTTTTTCAAAGCCGAAACAATTTTCACTGCTCCCGCACCACCAACTCCTGATACAGTTATGACGCCAATCGCCAACTCAATTAAATGATCAGCAACTCGCCAAGGATCAGGACGTTTCAATGCTTCATCTTGTCCCTGTTGTGTTATGGTATCGAAATCTTCCGGATTTGGTGGCTCTTTAGGTCTGCCTGTATAGCTTAATGATACCAGAGTGCCTTTTACTAATTTTTCACTCGCCGGACTTTCGGCATCTGTGCCTTCCTGATTGATTTTGTTAGCAAGTTGATGGGTAAGCTCGGCAGTTTGTTTAATCGATTCGCTCGGAGCAAATCTTATTGCTTGCTCGCAACCTATCGCTCCTATCATCAGAAGCAACATTACTCCCAGCACTACAATTCCCTTTTTCATTCTGTGTCTCCTTTCTGAATAATTTCTCTGATTGAGTCCTTCCATTTGACCAGCTTTTCTATGGCCAACTGGTTATAGATTGCCCACACCGCCTCATCGGTCTGGGCGGCCTTTAACGGCTTAATGAATTTGTCGTTTTGCTCAGGTGTAACATCAGACATATCAACGCGCCTCTTGAAGTCCCTGAGCTTGCCGATCCAGAAACTGTGGGTAGTCCATGATTTGACCGCTAAAAATAAATCAATAACATTGCTATCAAGATATGGCTCACAGCTTACGGATGTTTGATATCTGCAATTATAAGCATATTTCAAACAAGCCAGCCTTTCTTTGAACTTCGGGGCATTCGGCTCCCAGAAACTTAATATCTCATCGTTTTTCGAGCCGATTGTGAATCTAAACATTATCTGCGATCTGTACTCTTTTAATGTCTCACAGATAAGCGTTATGCAGGGCCAGTGGGGCTTGCTGACAATCAGGACCTGATTGCCGGCGTCCAGCAGCTTACGCAGCACACAGAGGCACTCTGAGAGGTTCTTAGGGGTAATATCATGTGTCGAGGGGAACATCACAACGCCCTTGCCCTTATAGTAGTTCTTATCGACTTTCGCCTGGTTAATTACCGGATTCAGCCATTGCTCAGCCGTACATCGCTTGAACCACTTAACGGCATTGAACCGGGCATAGCAGTAAAGGCATCCGTGCTCACAGCCCCGCTGGATATTGACGTTGTCCTTAGCCCACTCTTTTGTGCCGGTTTTCTTATCAGCCATTATTGCTTTGCCTTTTCCTCGAACTTCTCCTCCTCAGTTTCAACTTTTTTCTTCATGCTCGATTTGTCCTTCTTGCTTTTCTCGAACTCGAGCTTCATCTGCTTCTCGTCTTTGGTCATCTCCCTCTCTTCTACGATAGCATCTGTGTCCAGACGGACTAAGATGGCCCTTAGCTTTGAGTAGTTTAGTTGCAGCTCGCACTTAACACTCTTCATCGCTACACCCTCCTTGACCATTAGCGATGTGACATGGATCTGCTCTTCAAGTTTTTCCTTTCGCTGCTTGAACGCAGTCATTGCCGTTTTCTTCTCAATTGCTAACGATTCCATGGCCTGGTACGCATTCGCAAGCTCCATCGCGGCTTCCGCCTTCTCATCACTTGTCAATACACACTTTACCCGGTGCGGCTCCTGTGTCCTTTGAATTACATCCTTTCCCTTTGCCATTTTGTCCCTTTCTCATTATTCATCTATCTCTTTACATCATAGAGTTTTAAGCGTCCCCGGACGCTGAACGGTTGGATTTTTCGTATATCTTCCAGCACCCAAGCCCAGGCCCCACTGTACCACTGGCACCGGGCTGGACTTTGGTCCTCGACAAGCATCGGCCTACAATCGACAAGCTTGACGATACACAGGGCCTTGCCGGATGGCAGGCCTGATATTCTGGGCTTCTTACATGAGACTATGAGCAGGTCCCCCCGGTATTCCGTCGGCCAAATTCGGGTCTCGATGG
>CAYNKI010000393.1:0-2815 GCA_964397675.1 uncultured Pirellulales bacterium | reverse complement strand
ACCTCTGGCTCCGGAGGCCAACGCTCTATCCAATTGAGCTACGGGGACCAAAATCAATTCATCCTTCGTAGTAACTACGGAGAATGGACACTATTTATTACGCCAAAACACTGAATAAGTCAAGAATATAGCTATGTGTAGTCGGATATATCATCGTAGAGGAATTCTAACCGAAAAAAATTGGGCGACTAAAAACAAGAAGACATAATCTAAGTAGTGTTTATGATAAATTAAGCGTGATTTCGAGTAGTTTTGCCAAACTACTTATGTGTCTCAAGTTTTTCTAACATAGAAATTCTATCTTTAGATGTTATAATAAATATATGTTAGGGCACTATATTTAAAGGAGAAAGGAAAAAAATTGTCAATTTCGTTTAGATTATGCTTTGTCTTGATATTTTGGATTACAACGGCTTCAGCCGGTCGACCCGGCTGGCAGCGACAAGAGGTCGATTGGCGTGTGACTGGCGGTGGCCGTGTAAAAGCCATCAGGTATCCTGAACAAAATGAGCCGCCGTTATTCAGAGGAAAAGTCAAACACCAACCGCGAATCGTGCGTAAGAAAAGCTTATTGAAAGTACCACGTTCTAAGGAATCATCACTTAGTTTTTTGTCAGCACCAGTGGTAATGGCAAATGTCATCGATTCGCCTCCAGTAGATGGATTTGTGCCTTGGATTACCGTTGCTGTAACGGACGAGCGCTCTGACGATTTTGACTGGGTGGCTGAGTCACATCTGTCGGTTGTCGGCAGTTACCTGACAGACAGTCCGGAAACAAACTTCGTAATCGGTTTGTTTGACACAGGTGCCAGCTCCCATGTAATGGGCTATGCTAATGCAAACCTAACTGGTATCTTTGCTTCTGACTTGCTGACACCGAATGTTGTGGAGCTCGCTGGAGCTACGAGCTCAGTCTTTGGCTTTGTAAGCCAGCCGCTGGCCATATTCATGGATGGACTGGCAGCAATTGAGCCAAATGGAATGACGTTGGACAACGCGAACATGGTTGGCCAAAGCAACGTCTCTATCTTTGTGGGTGATGAGCCACCCCTTAACCAACCAGATCTACCAACTGTCATAGGCACGCCTATGAGCGTGAACTTCGTAACAGTTATTCGCAATGATAGCCCGATCACGATAACGTATGATGGAAATAATTACACGACACCAGATATACGATTTTTCGACCACTACGATTCGAGAATACCTGATTATGCTAACAACATACCTCTTAAAATCATTCCCTCCGGCGCGTTCAATATACAATACCTTCCAGATTACGAAGCAATCTTCGAATTGATTTTCCGACCTGGCAGCCCCTCTACTATAGTAGGAAATCTTGCCCAAAGCCTGTTTTTTATTGATAGTGTCGATATACACAACAATGAGCATAGTGCAACTGACAAGGACCGTTTTATGTTAGACACAGGTGCTCAAATTACCGTTATTGGGTCAGGCATCGCATCTCGCCTCGGTCTGAATCCGGCTAATCCGGACTTTGAAGCAGATATCCGGGACGTTACTGGTCAGTTAACAATTCAACCAGGCTTCTATATTTATTCTCTCGATATACCGGCACTTGGCGATTGGCTTAGCTACACGAACGTTCCGGTTGTTATGCTCGACATTGCATCCCCTGAAGGCGGCTACCTTGATGGCATAATCGGCATGAATCTCTTTGTAGATTTTAATTTGGTTCTTCGGGGCGGAGGACTACCTGGACAAGGTCCTCCTGCTCTGGAATTCGAGTTGGTATCATTACCCCTTGCAGCCGACATCGCTCCTGATGGCGGTGATGGTATCGTTAATTCTTTGGACTTTGCAGCATTTGCTGATGCCTGGCTTGCTACTCCGAGCACAACCAACTGGAACTCAAAAGCCGACATGGCACCAGAAACTCCTGATGGCACTATTGACTTCCTCGACCTGGCTGTATTGGCTGATTATTGGCTTGATTCTAACGTACCGTAAATACATCATAATCTAATCCGGGAAGCTTCGTTATTTACTGCGTAGCCATACAAATCCTTTCCTGATACATTCTGGCAATTGTTTGACAGAATTGTGTTTTATAAATATCATTTACCGAATGAGATTTATCCTGGATTTGCTATATTTGTTGGCTGCGGCAGTTTATAGCCCTAAAGTCATTTATCGCACTATTAAACATAAACGCTACCGTACTGGATGGGCGCAGCGATTCGGTAAAATCTCTCGCAAACAACCACAAAAAAAATGCATCTGGCTGCACGCGGTAAGTGTCGGCGAAGTCAACGCTGCTAAAACTATCGTCAAAGAACTCCAAAATAGATTCATCGATTTCGAAATAGTGATCAGCACTACTACCGACACCGGCTTTGCCCGTGCAACTAAACTTTTCGCTGAAAACTTGCAGGTGTTTTATTTTCCACTTGATTTTTCCTGGATCATACATCGTGCCTTCCATAGAGTCAGTCCGTCACTGTGTCTGTTGATGGAACTGGAAGTTTGGCCTAATTTTATTGGAATGGCAAAGAAGTTAAATTTACCTGTTGTGGTGGTCAATGGTAGAATAAGTGACAAAAGCTTTTCCAGATATAGAAAGATAAAACCTATTGTTAAAAAAATGTTCCAAAAAGTTAGCCTGATTCTCGCCCAGACGGAAGAATACGCTCAGCGTTTCAAAGAGCTCGGCTGCCCTGATGAGAGAGTAATTGTTACCGGGTCAATAAAATATGATACTGCTCAAATCACCGATAAGGTCGAAGGCGCAGATGCACTTGCAAAACAACTAAATATCGGTAATGAAGATTTATGGGTCGCAGGTGCTACAGG
>CAYNKI010000392.1:0-2826 GCA_964397675.1 uncultured Pirellulales bacterium | reverse complement strand
AATACAAGAAGAAGGGCTTGTCCCTGTTCCGCTCCACAAACTCCGCCATGTAATCGCCATCGAGATCGGTCCGGAACACTTCGGATCCGTCGGGCCCCAGGCAGATGAATGGCTTCTTGCTCGGTGCGGACCTCGCGACTTCCATGAATCCGCGGTCCAGCGGACCCTGCTCCCCGGAGCCGATATCCCACTTCCCGATCATCCCGGTCACATAGCCCGCATCCCGCATGAACTCCGCCATCGTTGGATGGTCTGAGGGGATGGACAGGCCTCTGGCCATGCCGGACTTGCCGAATCGTTGGGTATACATCCCGGTCATTATGCAGCACCGACTGGGCGAGCAGGGTGGATTGGTGATATAGGAATTTGTGCACTTCACGCCGTTGGCCGCAAGCGAGTCCATGTGGGGCGTGGGAATGTCCCGGCAGCCGAAGCTACCTAGGTCACCATACCCTAGGTCATCAATGAATAGGATGACGATATTGGGCTTGCGCACACGGGTCCGGCTCATGGCTGGTTCAGGCAGAGAACCGATCGTGGCGATAGTAGCCGACATTGCCTTCAAGAAGTCGCGTCGTTTCATAGTGTTCCTCGTCTTTCTTTCTTGCCGCTTCACCAAGACGGATCAGCGCAAACGGGATAGTATGTTGCCACGGCCCACAGGGGGCAGTGCGTATGCCACGATTATACTGCCAGCACTCTCATTATTCAAGATCATGAGGAGGCCGCCTTGCATGCCGGGAAATTCAGCAAGAGAAGGCGATGTAGATCCGGTGATAATGAGATAGCGCTTTACAAGTGCCGCTATATCTGATTGCTGGGACTTCGTCCGGAACTCCCACCTCAACTTCTTGTGCTCACATGTGTTACGCTCGGATGAGTTTTTGCACCCGACGCGGAAGAACTGGACAAGAGACCAACGGATTGGTGGTCCGTTGGCCCTGCCTCGTGGTAGGGGGCTCCCTAAGCAATTCTATCTGCTGCTGAAAAAGCTCCTCGGTCACCAAACAATCGTCATATTCAACTTTCCCGTCAGGAGACTCTCTACCTGCTAATTCCATAGCAGCAAAACGGATTTCATCGATACTTCTCTGGTGATCTAAGTGGGATATATTCTCCATCATAAGACCATCATTCTCTTGGTAATCAGGCTGTGGTATTTGCATAAAGCCAGGATGCGGCATATAGTGCTCAGGAAAGCCAGACATGTAATCCTTCGGGCTAACTTGTCCCTGTGTTCCACGATAACGCGGCATGCTGTCTATTGGTCTTATTGGCCTCGAACGATCTTCACCATACAGTTTGCTGTATAATGATCTTCTTCTGCGAAATCGAAATGGATTGTTACGTAAAGGCTCAGGAGTACTCATTATTTGTTCTCCCAAATATAATTGCGTTTAAGTTTCTCAAACTATTCTTCATACTATGGTATCAAAAAATTTTCCGGAGTAAGTGATTTCTGACCGATTTCTCAATTATCTTTAGATTGCATAACAAGAAATGTTACGAGGTTTAAAGAAGTTCCTCGTCGATAACGTAGTCTTTAGAGAAATATCTATTAAAATCAGGGCTGGCCTATAGCCAATCCGTTTTTCTCGTCGAGGTTTCGCTTCATGATGACTCGGCTAAGGCCGGTACTTTCATGTGCCAAAATCCTCAGACGAGCCTTATGTCCCGCAGGACGGCTTGCTTTTGTTTGAATTAACTCGAGCGCATAGGAATTTGTATTTGGTAATTTGTGAGTAATGTGAGTGTCGAGTAGAGTAGGAGTTGACTTTATGTCCAGCAAATATAGTTCAAGAGATGTTATCCGGGTGTTGGAGTGAGCGTTTGACCGGTTCAGATGGGTCATAACGGAAAGGTCCGCCGCAATTAGGACAGACGATGGCAGCCAATCCCCCAGATTCAGCAGGTGGGAAGGCGGCAACTACAATATCTTCGACCCAGTCGGTATAGTCACAAGAACGGCAGCGATACTTGAACCAGTCGCTCGGTCCTGTCCATGGTTCGTCGGGATACTGTGTTTCCGATGGGTTCTGGTTCATTTGACAATTCCTCAAACAGTGAGAACTCTTTAATGGTACCGTATTTGGGATGAGATATCAACTCCAACAACATATCGCTGCCACATTTGGGGCGAAGCAGCGGGTCTTTCCCGAAGCTTTCGAAGAAACGTTGTGCGAATGGTTTGTTGGGCAGCACACGGTATCCTCTGGGGTCATCGGGCATATCGGCAGGGATGCTCTCCGCGAGGTATTCTCTGATCTTTTGGTACCGGACATTTCCGTGGAGCCCGTAATAACGAATTCTTTGAAATCCCTTTGGCAGTATATGCTGTACCATTCTTGCGATGAATTGGATGGCAGGGAGGGTTTTGTGTTTAATTTGCCCTGTTTTATGGTCACGATACCAGTAGCTGACGGATTTTCCGTCATATCTTTCAATTCGTCTTACCGAGATAGGCGGCGATACTACATACTTTGCCAGATATTGAGCCAGTCCTTTTCCGCCAGGTGGAACTTCTCCGTCCTGCAGAAAAGCGACAAAGCCTTTGGGATAATCTCTCCAGGCTCGGTCAACGTCTTTTTCAATGTTAGGATCGGAAACATTTTGCCTGAGCATTTTCAAGAGATGGTGCTGCCATTTTTTGTGCATCATATCGTATGGGATGTAACTAACAGATTTCCATTTGCCTTTTTTATCAAGCCCTCCATGGCCGTTCTTTACGAACAACTATAACCGAATTGGTAGGATAGGTCGAGGAAAGAATTGAAACGTCTTATTGTGAAAGATTAAAAAGTCCCCGGCGAAGCCGGGATAAGTTCT
>CAYNKI010000391.1:0-2828 GCA_964397675.1 uncultured Pirellulales bacterium | reverse complement strand
CGACGAACCTGACACGGATCATCCCACAGGTTGGCGGACTGGTTTATGCCCAGGGCAAAAACAAGTTGTATGTCAACCTCTTCGCCTCAGGAGATGCCTCGCTCAAGATGGATGACGGCATGAAGGTGAAACTGGCCCAAAAGACCAACTACCCGTGGGACGGTCACGTGCAGTTGACGGTCACACCGGAGCAGGCATCCGATTTCGCCCTGTGCGTGCGTATACCAGGCTGGGCGCTTGGCCGACCTGTTCCCAGCGATTTGTACCGCTTCGCCGATTCAAAGGTCGCTCCCATTGAACTGAAGGTAAATGGAAAAACGATCGATGCCACACCAGAAAAAGACGGTTACGTCCACCTGAAACGTTCATGGAAGGCCGCCGATATCGTGGAATTGGACATGCCGATGCCGATCCGCCGGGTTTATGCTCACAAGAAAGTCAAGGCCGACCAGGGCAAGGTGTCGCTGATGCGTGGCCCGATCGTTTACTGCTTCGAAGCAGCGGATAATCCCGAGGTCGACTTCAGCAAAACGATACTCCCCCAAAAGGCTGACATCAAGACCGAGCATCGCGCTGGACTCCTCGGTGGAGTTACGGTCCTTCAAACCAAGGGACTGGATGAGCAGAACAACCCGATTACATTAACGGCAATTCCCTATTATGCCTGGACAAACAGGGAAAAAGGTCCCATGACAGTCTGGATCAACGAGTCTCCAGCGAGCAAGTCAAAATAGACAAGGAATCGATTTCATGACACCAATTATCCGGATGGCCACAGAGCTGCGTAATTCTCTCTGCGGTGTATCCCCTTCGGGCTTCATAATTGAATCCACCTAACAAAGGAGAAAGCATGCGTAAGATACTTCTAAGTACACTGTTGACGACACTTCTTTCTACAGTTCTTGTCGGTGCCGAGAAGAAGGCCGAGCAACAGGCATTGCTCCAACCGATCTTGATCGCCGACTTCGAGGGGCACGATTACGGCCAATGGAAGACAACGGGCAGCGCCTTCGGCGACGGGCCCACGGACGGAACTGCCAGTTCAACTCGTGGGGGAGATAACACCACCGGAAGCTTGACATCCCCTGAATTCACCATCCAATGCGGATACATCAACTTCCGGATACGAGGCGGTAACTTTCCCGACGATATTCGTGTCCAACTGATCGTCAACGGCAAGGCCGCTCGTAGCACGTCCGGGAATCACCATGAGAAGTTGTTCTGGTTCTCGTGGGATGTGCTTGATCTGAAAGGCAGATCTGCGAGGATCGTCATAACCGACAACCATGAATCGAGCGATTGGGGGCATATCACGATTGATGACGTCGAACAGAGCGATGCACGCCGCGGCATGAACGAGTTGTACCGCCCCCAGTTCCATATCACAGCCCAGTGGAAGCACCTTAACGATGTGAATGGACTCGTCTACTATGACGGCGAGTACCATGTTTTTCATCAAGCGAGTCCTTGGTATCCACTTCGAAACAAATGCTGGGGGCATCTCGTCAGCAAGGATCTTATCCACTGGAAACGTTTGCCCCACGCTCTGACGCCGATTGGTGGGTGGGGTGCGAAAGGCAGCCCCGCTTATTCCGGCAGCGCAGTGGTCGATCATAACAACACATCTGGTTTCCAGACGGGCAAAGAGAAACCGATCGTACTGATTTGGACCGCTATCGGCACCGGACAGTTTATCGCCTACAGCAACGATCGCGGGCGGACCTTCACCTGGTACGACAAGAACCCGATCATTCCTCAGGAAAGGGACGATCGCGACCCGATGGTTCGCTGGCATGAGCCGACTAAGCGGTGGGTGATGGCCTTGCCGGAACAGAAGCTTGGCAAGATGGGATTTCATGTTTCGGACGACCTGAAAAAATGGACTCGCGTGAGCACGATGCAAGGTTTTGGCGACTGCCCGGACTATTACAAACTGCCGGTAGATGGTGATACCACCAACGAGAAATGGATCGTTTACGGCGGTCACGGAGTATATCGGTTCGGTGATTTCGACGGCACGACATTCCATCTCGACGAGAAAGGGGAATCACACCGGCTTTGGCTGGGACATCAATACGCGACACAGACTTTTAACAACACGCCGGACGGTCGCAAGATCATGATGGTCTGGGTCGTCAGCAATCGTGGTGAGGAACCTGCCGGAATGCCTTATACTCAGATGCTCAGTTTCCCGACCGAGATGAAGATAAAGACTCTCCCGGAAGGTGTCCGAGTTGTCGCAACACCGATCAAGGAAATCGAGCTTCTCCATAAAACCAAGCACAGTTGGAGCAATGAAACGATTCAGCCGGGCGAGAACCTGCTCAATGGATTGAGCGGTATGCTGTTCGATATCCGAGCCGAATTCGAGATCGATACCGCTTCCGAATTCGGGTTCCGGATCCGGGGCGATCATACGGTCTCCTATGATGTGGAGAAAAACACGGCACAACTCAGCGGAGATATCACGAAGAGCAATGCGTGGAAAATCCCCCCGATGAAGAAACGCGTTAAGATGCAGATACTGGTTGATCGATCCCTTATCGAGGCGTTCTATGACGAAGGCCGTGCTTATCTCTCCACAAGCTTTTTTCCAGATGAAGCGAATCAGTCACTGGAACTTTTCAGCTCTGGAGGAAAGACCCGGCTGGTTTCAATGGATGTCTATGAGCTTAAAAGTGCCTGGGACCGGGCCGAACCTACAGCGGACCTGAAGGTAATTCAGGGAAAATCGCCTATCGACCAACCTTATCCCTATGTCAGTACCGGTAGATTTTGCGGACCTGAGGTACCTGAGTCACCCGACCCGCTCATCTCCTATCGATGGC
>CAYNKI010000390.1:0-2839 GCA_964397675.1 uncultured Pirellulales bacterium | reverse complement strand
TGTAGCAAGGACAACCCAGGACGCAAGGATATTTTTCATCGGTCTTCGCCTCGTTCGGCGGGTCCCATCTCAATGCCGCCTTTTCCAACAGAGAGACTCTTTCTTCAAAAACAGGACTCATGTATCTGCGTTGAGAAGAGGTGCTATGCTACACCACCGTCTTGGATTACGGTGAAAGCTCAATCAGTTTGAGTTCGAATGCATTGAGGATTCCACGATTTGTGTGGGTTCGGCGGGCCGGAAGACGTAGACGGCTATAGCCGCCGCTAAAACCACAACCACACACCCAACTATTTTCAGCCGTAATCTGTTCATAATTATCACCTACCCTTCTTCAGAAACAGGTGCCTGCCCCTAGTTTACCTCTAGTTTGCCCTGGATGGATGATTTCACTCCCTCAATATCTCAAATAGGTATTCTGCGTCATGGGAAAAAGCGAGTATGTGCTCCTTGCTATGGAATGCATCAGATAGCAGGAAATCGATGTCTTGACCGTCAGAGGGATGTAATAGGTACTCACCGTTGCCTGTGCCAATCGTCGTTGGCTTTCCCTCACCGTAATGACCTTGTTTCATAATCTGACACAAGAAATCAGAAACATGTTTAGGAACGAATAGAATGGAGAAATGACCTTTATAATCGCAAGAAAGCCTGATAGAACTCCTTAGATTAATAGCTTCTTCCAAAGAATCAATCACGATATGTTGACTTCGTTTCTTGGGCATCCTGTAATTGTTTGGATTACGCAAACTCCGGTTTTTCCAGACGACGATTCTGCCAAAAAAAAGGGGCTTTAGAAAGATATCTAAAAATGCATCAACTTTGTGTTGGCAGGGATAGTCTGGTGGAGGAGCAGGGCAAGCCTCACTTGGCGTCCAAGCATCCACATATATTTTAGCCTTTAAGATCATGGTATTTTACTCTCTAAACACAGTATATGAGCTATATTACTCAAAGAGCCTGCTTAATACGGCGATGAAATTTTTCCACCAATTTGGAAATTGTTCTGGCAAGTGATGCTTACCAAGCCCGGGGCCCCAGGGCAAATGGAAATGATATCTGAAGCGCAAGTCCTTTCCATAGCGGTGTCCCTCCATACGAAAGATGTGCGACTGAATATACAAATTTATGGCTACAGCTCTTACATAAGCTGCCGTATAAACTCTTGCCGCTAAGCCCAAGGCGCGCCCGCTCAGTGCCGCCGTTTGCGCGCGCATCTTTGCAGCCGTACTCTGTCCAAACAGGAGGTCGAGCAAGAATTCGCCTGTTGGATCGGTTTGGTTCACCGGGTCATTTAGGCAATAGAGGTACTCGTGCAGGGTCATTGGTTCTTTGAATTTGCCGAAGACAGGGTCTCTGGCGGTGAATCTCATCAGGACAGGATCATACATCCTTGCCCGCAGATAATACTGGCTGATTTCATCGTCGAACCACTGGCCGGTGAACATAAAGGGATTGTTCGGTGGATTCTGTGCTGTACCGCTTTCCAACAATTGGCCGAACGGGCTGTATGTATAGTTTCTTACAACATCGCCGCTGGCATTAATTAACTGTCGCACAGAGCCAAGGCGGTCCTTGACATAGAAGTATTCATTTGCTGACTGGCCACCGTCGCGCTGGGCGATTATCTGGGCGTTTTCGTAGATATAGGTCTTCATAACGTTTCCGCCGCTATCCAGTGCCATTTCTAAAAAGAAACTGTCACTTTTTGTCATTCCCGCGAAAGCGGGAATCCAGGTTTTTTAATCTGGATTCCGTGTCAAGCACGGAATGACACTGGTAAAAAAGTTGTACTTATTTAATAGAAACGACACTGGCTCCATCAATACTACCGGCAAATCGGCAACAATGTCAACAATATACTTGCGTACCGTTGTGCTTGAATCCTTCCGGATGCGGCTGCCGTCGGGGTCGTACTTGAGGGCAATAATAGTTGTCGCACCAGATTTGACAGTGCGGAGCTTGTTATCCCAGTTTTGGGTGAGGGTAATGAGGTCTTCGCACATAGAAATGTTCTGTGAGCTTTGTGGCTCACGGCGCGACACTTGGCGGTATGCTGCCGGCGGGCCTTGCAGCAGTGTCGATTACTCAGGCCACAGTTGCTCGGCAAGCCAGCTATTTGCGAGGACGGCAAAATCCTTGAGGTTGACAATGCTGTCCTCGTACACGTCTGCTGTGTTTTGGCCGGTTTGGAGCCACGCATCCGACATCGCTTTGAGGTCGGCAAAGTCAACGATGCAATTGTTGCTCAAGTCAACTGCTGCAAGCTCCTCCGAACGATATGAAAGAATACATCTGGGCGGATACAGACCAATATCGTCGAAATACACAACACCCCAACCGCCGGGCAGCCAATTACCCCTGTAACCAAAGCCAATGTAAAGCTTCTTTACAGCAGTTAGGTTCACAGCAGTGAAATCTGCCAAGGCGATATTCCACTCCTGCCAATCTTCAAGCCTTATGTCATTCATATCTTCGAGCGGGTACCTGACCTCTGCATAACTGCCGTTGCTGTCTTCCAGGACCACGTACATCTGCTCAAATTCACCAGCATCATTGTTTGGGTCGCCGTAGAAGTACAGCGTCAACGCTTTTACGCCGAATGCCGTCCAGTTGCAGGGGTCAGGATATTGGCGTTCTATCTCGGAGTAATAGCCGGCGTCAAAATCATAGCCGTTGTAGTATGTATACATCATCGACTGCTGGCCCTGGTGGACCGGGTCACCTGGAGCCGTCCCGACGTCGAGTTTCGAGCCGGTCCCATTACTGTCAATCCACCCGTCGGATATTGGATGAGGACTGCCCGAACCCGGCGTATATGACTCCATATCATCAACGA
>CAYNKI010000389.1:0-2851 GCA_964397675.1 uncultured Pirellulales bacterium | reverse complement strand
GGCCAGATGCTTCGCCTTTCGGCTCACCATGACAATGAAATCGGTCAGTTTGAGTTACTAAAATAAAAGGGGAATTCTATGAAGCGCCATGTGATTACAGTGGTAACGTTGGTCGTGACAATGATGTTGTTGGCAGCGCCAACAGGGGCGCCGCAGCAGACCGAGCCAGTCATTCCGAAAGAGAAAATTGTTCTCTGGAATAGCAAGGACTTTACCGGCTGGAAGCTTGTTGTTTCGGATCCTTCCCATGATGTTAGCAAGACCTGGTCAGTTAAAGACGGCGTAGTACGCTGTACAGGTAAGCCCTCGGGCTATATGCGGACTGAGAAAAATTATGCAAATTATCTTTTGCATGTTGAATGGCGCTGGACTACGGAGCCGGGCAATAGCGGCGTGCTTGTTCATATGAGCGGGCCTGATAAGGTCTGGCCTAAGTGTCTGGAGTGTCAGATGTATGCCGGCAGCGCCGGTGATATCCTGGTTATCGGCGAAGGTAAGGGCTATCTGATTGGTGTTCAGGTGGCCGAGCGCGCCAAGGGTGGGCCACGTATTAAAGGCCGTACAGTTTTGAAACTTAAAAAAAGCAGCGAGAGGCCAACCGGACAATGGAACTCGTACGATATTATTTGCAAAGACGACTGGGCGGTGTTGTTTGTTAATGGCGTTTTGCAGAACGTCGTTACCAAGTGCACAATAACCTCAGGCAAGATCTGCCTGCAGAGCGAAGGAAAGCCCGTTGAGTTCCGCAATATCTATATCGAGCCGCTCGAATGAGCTGACGGTGTTTTACCTGTTTTAGAAAGGAAGGTGTAATTATGAACCGCTTTAGCAGAAAACTGATTGGTTTAACGGAGGTCATATTGGTTCTTTGTGCGGCCGTATCTTTGAATGCGGAGGAAAAGGCCGGGTGGAAGCCCCTATTTGATGGCAAAACACTGGACGGATGGGAGGTTCACAGCGGTTTTGCCAAGTACCAGGTAGAGGACGGCATGATTGTCGGAACCACCGTCAAGGGTAGCCCAAATACCTTTCTCTGCACTAAGAAGCGGTACGGAGATTTTGAGCTTGAATTCGAAGTCAAAGTTGACCCCGCGCTCAATTCGGGAGTCCAAATTCGCAGTCATGTTTACGAAAAAGATACCAAGATATGGATGTGGCGAGTCGGCAAGAAAAGAGAGAGGGTCCACGAGGCAGGCAGGGTCTATGGATACCAGGTGGAGATATCCAATGAGCAGACTGGCACGTCTGGCGGCATATACGACGAGGCGCGAAAAGGTATGTGGTTGTATGATGTCTCAAAGGACCCGATTGCCGGTAAGGCTTTCAAAGACAACCAATGGAATAAATACCGCGTAGTCTGCATGGGGGATTCAATTAGGACATGGGTCAATGGAGTGCCGTGCGCCGATTTGAGAGACACGGTGGACCAGGTTGGCTTTATTAGCTTGCAGGTCCACGGCTTCCGCGGAGAGGGACCTGCACAGGTACGCTGGCGCAATATCCGCATTAAAGACCTGGGCCAGCACGTATGGAAGCCTCTCTTTGATGGCAAGTCGCTTGATGGATGGCATATCATTCCAGGAGGTCAGTGGGAAGTGCGTGACGATGTCATTGAGGGCTCGAATGTAAAAAGTGACAAACGTCACGGCCTCTTAGTAAGCGATAAGCGATATAGTGACTTTACTGTGAGGCTGAAGTTCAAGGCTCTGAAAGGCAACAGCGGCTTTTACTTCCGGGTAGATGAGGTAGAAGGCGGAGTTGGGATTCATGGCTTCCAAGCTGAAATCGACGAAAGCAAAGATGTAGGAGGACTATATGAAACCGGCGGCAGAGGTTGGGTAGTCCAGCCCAGCGCAGAAGATGTAGCCAAGTGGTTTAAGCCGCAAGAGTGGAACCAGATGACGGTATCGGCGCATGGCCGACGCATTGTTGTGCATGTAAACGGCCAAAAGACAGTGGAATTGAAGAATGATAAGGGCCGACTGGAAGGTCACTTGGCACTTCAGCTACACGGCGGACAGGATGTGCATGTGATGTTCAAGGATGTTGAAATATTAGTACCAAAGACGGTCATAGGAAAATAAAAACTTAAAGCTAAAAGCGAAAAATTATAACTTAAAATTTAAAACTTTTGAATTTTGTGCTTTGGTTTTGCATTTTCCGCTTTAACTTTTTAGCTTCTTCATGCGTGGTTGTTTGTTTATGAAAGTTTTGGTTGCCCAAACGTGCGGATTTTGTAATGGCGTTAGAAATGCCATTCGAATGGCTGAAGAAATATTGGCCCAGGAGGAACCCCGCTCTGCGGGAGCCCAAAGAAACGTTTATAGCCTTGGGCCAATTATTCATAATAGGGACGTCGTCGAGCGTCTGGCAAAAGCAGGGCTAAAAACCGTGAATACGGTAGAAGTGATTCAGTCTGGGACAGTTATAATCCGTTCTCACGGTGCAGCACCTGAACAAATAGTGAAGCTTGAAGAAAAAGGCCTTAAGATAGTTGATGCCACTTGTGTGCTTGTTAAGAGGTTGCAACATATAGCTGAGGAGCTGGCGAAAGATGGTTATAAAGTTGTAATTATAGGTGATGAAAATCATCCTGAGGTACAGGCTGTAGTCGGTTGCTCTAAAGATGCTGTTGTCATTGCTGACGAGTCGGATTTGCATAAGCTGCCTGAAAATGCTAAGTTGGGAATCGTTTGTCAGACTACCCAGAGCCCGGAGTACTTTAGCAGAATGCTTGGCGCCATAGCCAGGGGCAGCTTTAGTGAATTGAAAGTAATTAATACTTTGTGTGAAGAGGCGATAAAAAGACAGGAATCGGCTGTACAATTGTGCAAGCAGGTGGATATAATGT
>CAYNKI010000388.1:0-2901 GCA_964397675.1 uncultured Pirellulales bacterium | reverse complement strand
GAGGGCGAGGTTAATGATGTAAGTTACGCCGTTGAAATTAAAACGGTCAACAATCGTTACTTAAAAACCAATGTGAAACTGCCAGAGACGGTAGCGTTTCTGGAGGAAGATATTGAGAAGCTTCTGCGGAAGAATTTGTCTCGTGGGACTATCAACTATGCACTCAGGTTCAAACAGGCATCGGCGAATGCAATGTTTGATATAGATGAGATAGCCTTGCAAGATACCATGGCAAGATTAAGCCGGCTTAAATCTTCAACTGATATTAATCTGCCCTGGCAGATTGATATTAGTAACTTGTTAAACTTGCCTGGGATTATTCGACCCGCCATACCGAACAAAGAAATGGCTGAGCAAATTAAGGATGTGGTCTTAAAAATTACACAAGAGGCGATAGACAAGCTAAAACAAATGCGTGCTGCCGAAGGAAACTTCTTGGAAGCTGATTTAAAAAACCATTGTAAAGCCATAAAACAAGACCTTGAGCGAATCTGTGCTCGAAGTGCGGTTGTCCTGAAGGAATATGCAAAGAGACTAAAAAAGAGAGTCGATGAGCTGCTTTCCGAGGCAAAACTGAAATTGGATGAGGAAACGCTGGCCAGAGAAATAGCGGTTTTAGCTGATAAATCTGATATATCTGAAGAGACTGCTCGTTTGGACTCGCATTTAATGCAATTTGCTGAGTGTTATAAGACAAATCTGCCCAAGGCGGGAACAGGACGCAAATTAGATTTCCTCAGCCAGGAGATGCTCAGGGAAGCCAACACGATTGCCAGTAAAGCCCCCAATGCCGAGATTATCCACTATGTGGTCGATATTAAATGTCAAATAGAACGCATTAAAGAACAAGTTCAGAATGTCGAGTAGAAGTAAAGTGCCTAAAGTTTAGAGTGCCTAAAGTGACAGCAAAGCTGTCATTCTGAGCGAAGCGAAGAATCTCTTTTTCGTTGGCCAGATCCTTCGGCTGCGCCTCAGGATGACACGTAAGTGGCACTTTAGCTCACTGCTATACGAGATACGAGATATGGCAAAAGAAAGTAAGGTGGTGATAGTGAGCGGCCCATCCGGTGTTGGTAAAAGCACTATCTGTAGGCAAGCAGTTAAACATCTGGATAATGTTTATCTTAGCATCTCGATTACAAGCCGGCCAAGAGGCCAAGGCGAAACTCATGGCAAGGATTATTGGTTTGTATCGGAACAAGAATTTCAGGAAAGAATCAATAAAGGCTTGCTGTTGGAATATGCCGAGGTGTTCGGTCATTTATACGGCACGCCAAAGGATAAAGTTGACGAGGAGCTAAAAGCAGGGAAAACTGTTATCTTGGAAATCGACGTTCAAGGTGCCAAGCAGGCGAAGATTGTTTATCCGGGTGCGTTAATGATTTTTATTTTACCGCCGAGCGAAAAGGTCCTGGCAGAACGTATGAACCGCAGGGGTAGAGAGGACACCGAAGAGGCCGAAGGAAGACTGGAGGAAGCAAGCAGTGAAATCGCCGCTGCCTGGCAATATTACCAGCATTTGGTTATAAACGAGGATTTGCAACAGGCTATAAAAGAGGTAGTGCAAATTATCCAAGAGACCTCATTAAGCGAAAGTTCGGCAGATGAGAACCAAGCAAATGTCGGGAGAAATGATGTTAGAAGAGCTCAAGAGTGAAGAAATAGTCAATAAAGTTGGTGGTAGGTTTAAATTAGCTGCGTTGGTCCAAAAACGATTGGGTGAGCTGCTGCAGGGTGCTCGTCCTTTAATCGAAGATACCAACGGCAAAACAATGATGGAGATCGTAGTTCAGGAAATACTGCAGGATAAAATCACCTTTGAGGGATCCCCACTTGACAATAACTCTGAGCAAGCAGGCACGACTGAAAAGAAAGATTAAAATAGTTAAGTTACCCAATTAACCAATATATTAGCAATGCCCTCAAAAAAGGCAAATCTTGATAATCTAAATGTTTTGTTGGGTGTCAGCGGCGGAATCGCTGCGTACAAAGCGGTCGATTTGGCCAGTAAGCTCACCATTGCCGGCGCCAAAGTACAAACGGTAATGACAGAAAACGCCTGCAGGTTTGTTGGCCCAAAAAGCTTTGAAGCGGTTACCGGCTCGGCTGTTTTTACGAGTTTGTGGAGTAAGTCTGACGAATACAGAATCAAACATATAAGTCTGGTTGACTGGGCTGATATTGTTGTTCTGGCACCCGCAACAGCTAATATCATAGGCAAGATTGTAAATGGTATCTGTGACGACCTGCTCAGTACCACTTTCTGCGTTTGTTGGCAAAAGCCGACACTTTTGGCCCCGGCGATGAACGGCAATATGTGGAACAACCCGGTTGTGCAGCGAAATATAAAGGCGCTCAAGGAAATGGAATTCAGCTTAGTAGGGCCTACCGAGGGACGTCTTGCTGATGGATCAATAGCTATCGGCAGAATGGCGGAACCACAGGATATAATCAAAATCATCGAAAAAATCGCCTTGAAGATTAACCGCGAAGTACGCCGAGAAACAAGTTAAAGTTGAAAACTCGGCGAGCTCTGCGAAGTCGGCGGTGAAAAAATGCATTTTTTAATTACAGCAGGCGGCACCAGAGAATACATCGACCCAGTTCGCTTTATCTCCAATGCAAGTAGCGGCAAGATGGGCTATGCACTTGCCAGCGCAGCACTAAAAGCCGGCCACAAAGTCACGCTTATCAGCGCTTCTGATTTGCAGCCGCCGGTTGGAATAGATTTTGTTGGCGTTGATAGCGCTGCTGAGATGTTCGATGCAGTGAAGAAACATTTTCCAAAATGCGATTGTCTGATCATGGCTGCCGCCGTAGCCGATTACACTCCGGTTCATACATTGAAGACCAAAATAAAACGAGTTGACGAAGCTCTCACTATCAAATTAAAACCGACAC
>CAYNKI010000387.1:0-2906 GCA_964397675.1 uncultured Pirellulales bacterium | reverse complement strand
CAATACTGCTCTGGATGATATTTATACATATTTAGACGAAGCAGAAATCGAGCCGACCACAACTGAACCTGAATCCGAAGAAAAGCAGCCGGAGTCAGAGTCAGAAGCGCAACCCCCATCGAAACCAGAAACACAACCAGATTCGCCGCCTTCAGAAGAGTAGCAGGATAAGCTTTTATGGCGACAAACTATTTGCTCTTTTTCTGAACAGGATAGTAGCTTTTAGCCTCGTCTCCTGACAGTTTTTTGTACGTAATCTTTATGCCATCGGATTTAATCTCACGAATGCTGATTAGATAATCTACGCCCTCATCAGTAACTATAAGGGCTGAGTATGGCAAATCGACTTTCTCCGGAAGCTTGTCGAAGTTGCACCATCTTCCCGGGGTACATTTTAAGGGCCGATTTGATTCCTGCCGAACAGTCAATGCCTTAGCTTTACGCACTGTTAGTAATGATCCGTCCCAGGCAATATCACCTTTTCCAAGTTTTAGAAGGTTTTTGTATGCCTGCCCGGAATCTACCTTAGCAGCAGGATTTAATAACTTGCTGCTTGCAAGATCAAATACAAATGGCTTATCCTGTTTTAGAGCAGAATTCACTTTAGGAATAAATACCTCTTTTACCAAAGGTGCTTTTATGAATTCGGAATGCTGATCTTCTTTCATTACCTCCTTTTGCATTTGCTCGATTGGTTCGGCCAAAATATTATGCTGCTGTGATATGAATCTTCGATGTTCCCTGTTAAACTCGATTTTCGCCTGCATTTTCTCAAGCCGAGGGATGACCTTTCCCCTGTAGTAGGTTATCTTGGAGCGGACACTGCCTGGGGTTTCTACACAGCCCAGGTTAGGGTCATATATTGGCAGCGAAGTTTCCAGAACTTCCATTAATTCAGGTAGAATCCTGTCGGTGGTCCGCTTGCATAGATCCATATATAATGGGTCCCACAGCTCGTGGTGAACATCCCTTGCTGCCCGCTTCAGAGCACCAGCGATGTTATCACGATTTATTGCCCTATAGGCATTGGGATTTTCGAGCGCATGTTTGACGTAAGCTGACATCTTTGGAATCCAAACATACTCGGCAAAATCTGCAAACTCAAGCCTTCTTTTATACTCCTCTTTATCCGGTCTTCCCGTGAGTATCTCTGGCCGCATTTCATTGGTATATTCTGCATAGTACCTGCTCATTTCAAAGGCGAAACAAGCAAAGTGTGGTGTGTCACCTGGCTTGAGAGCTCGGAAAACTGCCGATGCCTGCCTCATTTTGTGCTCTTTACTCAGAACAGAAGCTGCAAACGCCCTTGTGAAATTCGCACTGCGAGGGTCTCTATCGACATCTGCGAAATTCATCAAAGCTGCCGAAGTTTTGTCAGCATCAGTCCTACCTGCTAACCAATCTAGAATAATCAATCGCCGTTTTACATAGGGAACAATAGGGTCATCCGGATAGTCACGAACGATGTTTTCCAGCGTCTGTTTGAAGGTCTGATATTTATGCTCCGGAAATTGGGACCTTGAGCTAATCTTGTCCTTCTCAAACACGTCATCAACACCTTTTTCAGAAAGATTTTCAAAATTTTCATGAATACCTTGGGGGAGCGGCGAAATTGCCATTCCCCCAAGATACCATAACAATACAAGACTGACTTTTTGTTACGATCAGCTTTCACTCAAAGAACCATTATCCGTCATGAGTCCGGTATTCTTCTCTTTGGACCAAACATCAGAAGGTGAATTTCCAATACGATAGTCCGGACTGGCCGGGTCGACCTTACGAACCCACTCTGTTTCTCGATCCCCGCTTATCTCACCATCGCATCCCCAGTGATGCAGCCTGATTTGTTTCTTACGTATCCACTGCGATGCGAAACCACCAATATGTTTTCCTACATCTGAAGCACTCACTGTGTGCTCAGTGCTGCCAAGGAAGCTTTTTGTTTGAGATTCGGAGTAAGAGTAGGTTGAGCTTGCTGCTAACTCAACTACTTCTGCTTTTATCCCAGTTGTAAAGCTGAAATCCCAACCCGTTGTAGTTGTCGTCGAATTTCCTGCTGTATATGTTATCTTATCACCTTGGTTTTGCATCTGGATTGGAGAACACTTGCAAACTAAAATCTGAACATCGTCTGTCCAATTTGTGAGTGGTTCTGCATCCCACTCATTGTGAACCGTGTACTCGTATGTGCATGAGCACTCGGTATCACCATCTACACATTCACAGCTGGCATTATACTCAGAACCATAGGTAGAGAACTCTACAGACGCGTCCTCAGTTGCGTTATCTTCAAGGACGAATCCCAGCTCCGCATACTCGCAGTTATATATATCATCACAATCAGTTGCAGAGCCTTCTAAATACCATTCACCTGTGTACTCATGTGTCCATGTGATCCATCCGTATCCGGTGCAGTTGTCGCACTCTTCGGGAACGCCGCAACCACAACAGTCATAAGTAGTGCAGCCCTCTAAGCAGTGAAACGTATAGGCAGTTGCCCTCTCGGACAGTGAGACCATGAGGATAAGAGCGCAAATAATAAATCGCAAAATATACTTTTTGGCTAAATTTTCTTTGTACATGGTTTTTACCCTTTCTGATTAAAAAAGATTTTTGGCTAATTCATTACTATTCCGGTACAAAATAAATTAACAAAGTAACATATTTTACCTCCTTTCTCGCCATTTTTCTTTCGCGATAAAACGCCATTTCCAGTTCCCCTTTCAGGCCTAAAAATCACAAAATCTTGTGCAGAAAAACTCTGCCTTTTATTTCTACTACTAACAGCGAATCTGCTTTGTTGAATGTTGATTAGCATTAGGCGAAAAATTTAAAATTTTTTTATTCTCTTTCATAAGTGCTTCTTTGTAAATTACTTATATGGGCAGGAGTTGATGCAATATTGC
>CAYNKI010000386.1:0-2915 GCA_964397675.1 uncultured Pirellulales bacterium | reverse complement strand
CGGTGTGGTCTATGCCGAGCTAACGGATTCACAGCTTGATGAGCAACTGTGGCCGGAGCAATTGAATGATCAGCGCTGATATGGCCAAGGAGGGGCTGCTGGTATTGCACCAGTTCGGGGCCTATACTGATCGATTTGGTATAGGCCCCGTTTGTTTTCATAAGCATTAAACTTCGTGTTATCGTGGAGGAAATGACTATGATTAACATGACATTGTTAGAGAAAGACGCCTGCCTTTAACACACAATAAGGTAGCGAGAACTTATGACTGTCGAGAAGATTAAAGATTGGGTATTTAATGTCGGGTGTGTTGCCCGATACTGTCAAAATACCCGTGAACGGTTACTAAATATCAAAGGAGTTTACAATGAATGCATCAGATCCTAACGCTTCGACCGGCTCGAAATCTCGCCGGGATTTCTTGAAATTATCGGGACATCTGGCCGCGGGCGCGGCCGTGCTCGGGCAGATTTCGCCCGTCGCCTTCGCCCGCGACGACAACACGATTCGCCTGGCCCTGATTGGCTGCGGCGGTCGCGGGGCCGGGGCCGTTGGCAATGCTCTGGGTGTTCCTAACGCAGGGCCCATAAAACTGTATGCGATGGCCGACCTCTACGAAAACCCAATGGAATCACGACTCAAAGCACTAAAGAAAAGGTTCCCGGACAAGGTGGACGTCAGCGCAGGACGCAAGTTCATCGGTTTCGACGCCTACAAAAAGGCCGTCGACATTCTCAGGCCCGGTGACATTGCCTTATGTACCACGCAACCCTATATCCGGCAGGTACACGTAGAGTATGCCATCCGAAAAGGCATCAATGTCTTCATGGAAAAAGCATTCGCACCCGATCCGGGCGGTCTGCATCGGTTGCTCCGTGCCAGCGATATGGCCAAGAAGAAGAACCTCAAGGTCGCCGCAGGACTCCAGTGCCGTCACTCCCCGGCCCGCCAGGCGCTGATTGATAAAATACACGACGGTGCCATGGGCGAGATACCGCTGATCCGCGCCAACCGCCTGGGTGGCGGTGGATGGCTTGGTAATCAGGGCGACAATGCCAACAATATGATGAGTCAACTCCAGTTCGGCAGGTCCCATCTTTTTTGGGTCGGCTCGGGCCACATGGTTGACAATCTCATCCATCAGATTGACGAGTGCTGCTGGATTAAGAATGCCTGGCCTGTCGCTGCGCACGGTCTCGGGGGCCGCGTACCTCGCAGCAAGGACTGCGGGCAGAACATCGATGTCTACTCGATGGAGTACACGTTCGCTGACGGCGCCAAGGCCTTCTGTGGTTTTCGACGAATTGCCAGGACACGCAGCGAGTTCGCTACTTTCATTCATGGCACCAAGTGCGCCGCACAATTTTCCGGCAGAACCCACGCAGCTACCGTCCACATGTTCAAGGACCAGCGTATCGAGAAGGAGAACATCGTGTGGACGCCCACAAAAGACCGTTACAGTCCCTGGCAGTACGAGTGGAACGACTTCATCTACAGCATCCGCAACGATCGGCGGCATAATGAACTCAAACGCGCCATCTACTCGGACCTCACAACGCTCATGGGCCGCGCTGCCTGTCATACCGGTCAGACGGTTACCTGGGGCCAGATGATGAAGTCCAGATTCCAATTCTGTGACTACCTCGACGACCTGAGCTACGATAGCCCGGCCCCCGTCAAAGCCGATGAGAACGGCCAGTTTCCCGTCCCTATTCCGGGGCAGTGGAAAGAGATTTGACGGAGCTTCGGGCAATCGAGAAAAATCGTTTGGGCCCCGGAAGCTGAAATTTCAACTTCTGCCCGAACGATTTTTCTCTCCAGATAATTCCTGTTGTCCTCACGAAAAACCCTATCTTGATACGCAGGTGAGGTCAACGCAAACGAAGTTCTTTGTTTGTTGGCCATTGCCTGCGCTTGTCAAGCGGACATCGGACCGAAACAATTGGTTGTTTCGTGACGTCACATTTATCATTAGCCCTACTGATTATGGAAGCCTCAGATCTGTCAGAGGATTTCGGACCGGTCCCACCAGTTCATAAGACGCACCGGGCCCCGCGCCCCAAGTACCCCCAAAATAGCCTCATTTCCGTGAGTTGGCGCTTACAACCGCAGTACAACCCAACGACCAATTATCTGCCAATTCGAAAAAATGTTCGTTTCGTAACCTGTTTCGTGTCAAGGGATTACAGAAGACCGAAAATTTGTAAACGTTTTCAATGTCCATTGCGAAATCTTGGGCAAAGTTGGAATATTTTTCAACAAATTTAATGAACAAGGTATATACATCGGTCTTTAACATTCACGGACCCAAACAACAACCACCCCGGCCTGCAACTGATGGTGCTTGGTTTGCAGAGAGAAGTCAAGTCTTGAGGTGGAAGCCTTGACAAACCAGTTGATACTTGATAGGGTACCTGGTGTTTGGTGCCGTGTCTCCACTCCCGTAACAAATGTGGGAGATATTGCTTGAGTTTGAGTATGTTAAAACAACAGAGATGCATATATGAGAAATCTTTTAGAAAAATTATCTTTACTTGCCGTATCGCTTTCGATGGTCCTCGCGCCCTTGGTTCTGGCTGAGGGACCGAACCAGCTTGCTTTTCCAAGCGCTGAAGGCTTCGGTAAGTACGCCAAGGGAGGGCGGGGCGGTGACGTGTATCACGTTACGAATCTTCGTGATGACGGCCCTGGGTCGCTCCGATATGGAATCGATACGACAGATAGTCCAAGAACGATCATATTCGATGTGGCAGGGACCATCCAACTGGAAACGCCAATCAGGATGGAGAACAAATCGCGTCTGACAATCGCAGGGCAGACGGCTCCCGGCAAGGGGATCACGATTCGTGATCATGCCCTGATCATTACGAAATGCAGCGATATTGTGGTAAGGTATCTGAGGCTGCGACTCGGTG
>CAYNKI010000385.1:0-2934 GCA_964397675.1 uncultured Pirellulales bacterium | reverse complement strand
AAATACGCTCTCTATCCTATTTCTCCGCGTTCTCTGCGAACTCGGCGGTTAATGAAAAACAAAGCCAATTTCAAACCCGCTTTAGCTGGTTTTCAAAGACCTTGTAGCTGTCTTGGCCAAAGAGACAAAAAACAACTTCTTCCAAGCCGGTTTGGCCTTTGAGGTAATCGATGGTCGTCTTAAGCATTATTTCGGCACACCTTTGGATTGGAAAGCCAAAGATGCCGGTGCTGATTGCCGGGAAGGAAATGCTTTTTAGATTGTTTTCATCAGCTACTTTAAGGGAGTTGAGAGTGGCATTTTTTAACTTTTGGTCTTCGTTTCCTTCGCCCATTCGCGGCCCCACCGCGTGGATTACGTACTTTGCTTTGAGATTTCCGCCAGTGGTTATCACGGCACCGCCTACGAATGTTCCATTTATTTTGTTACATTCCTTTTGGATTTCTGGGCCGCCTTTTCTTCTAATAGCTCCCGCTACGCCGCCACCCAAGGTCAATTGGGCATTAGCAGCATTGACAATAGCGTCGGTTTGCATTTCTGTAATATCGCCTTCGACGAGCTGCAGAACGCGATTTTCGATATTTACTTGCATTGACTTGTCATTTATAAGTTGAATAATAAAAAGCATAGGCGGCGGCCGGATTCGAACCGGCGAATAACGATTTTGCAAACCGTCGCCTTAGGCCTCTTGGCTACGCCGCCAGTCTAAGATCACCTCTAAGTTTACACTTAATGTCTCGATTTGCAACAAAATAAAATGTAATTTTCACCATGTGTTAGCAGATTTTTTAGCAATATTCTTAGGGGCGAAAGTTTCTAACTTGATAGTTTTTTTATCTTTTCCTTTGTAAACTTTTATTGTATAATGATTAAGACTTATCAAAATGGAGGATACATAAATGAGAACTGCGTTGCAGAAGAAATTTGGGCTTTGCAAATTTCGACTTGTAACGTCGCTTTATCAGGTATTGTGCGCCGCTGTTATCCTTGGTATTGCCGGTGCATGTAGTCCTGAGCACTACAAAGTCCAGGCCGATAAGGAAGTTTACGACATTATCGACAGCAAGTGGCAGGACAGCTTCGGCCAAAAAGTCAATTACATGATCAGCGATTGTAATATTCCCCCCTCGCCAAATGACATCCAGGTTGAAAAAGCCGTGCCCCCGTCTGGCGTTCTAAATCTTGCACAGGCAGCTGCTATAGCTACAGCACACAATCGGGACTACCAAAGACAAAAAGAACAGCTTTACCTGATGGCACTTGATTTAACGCTGGCCCGGCATCAATTCGCACGACAATGGTTTGGGACCATCGATGCCAGCTACATCAGAGACAGCAAGGAGGAAGGGGTAAGCTCCGACGCTGAATCGGGCTTTAGGCAGCTATTGGCTGACGGAGCGCAAATCAGCACCAGCATCGCTCTTGATTGGGCACGGTTTCTTACCGGCGATCCGAGGACTTCATTAGGTTCGGTTTTGAGTGCCAGCGTAACTCAGCCTCTGCTGCGGGGTAGAGGCCGAAAAATTGTCCAGGAGAACCTGACACAAGCGGAGCGAAATGCTTTATTTCAGATACGCTCGTTCAACCGCTTTCGCAAGACGTTTGTGGTTTCGATCGCGGCTGCCTATTACCGTGTCTTGCAACGAAGGGATGCAGCAACCAATGCCGAGAATAATTATAATAGCAGAGTTGAGTCGAGAAAGCGTCTGGAATGGGAGGCTAAAGCTGGTCGTAAGGAACCTTACGAAGTGGACCAGGCAAAACAAAGTGAATTGAATGCGAGAGATAGTTACCTGCGGGCCAAACGAACTTATGAACAGCAGATTGATGAATTCAAGATGATGTTGTCTTTACCGACCCATGCAAAAGTTGAGCTGGACCAAAGTGAGCTGGAGGCGCTAAAGGAGATTGGTGTGACTGAGCCCGATTATGCGCTGGATAAAGCGGTTGAAACAGCATGGCTTCAACGTTTGGACTTGGCCAATAGCAAGGATACAACTGACGATGCAGCTCGCAAAGTTATGATTGCTGCTGACAATCTTGGCGTGGAATTAAATCTAATTGGCAGCGCCAGTGTGAGCTCAACTCCAAAAACCGACATCAACAGATTACAATTTCATCAAGGCACTTACGGACTGGGTCTTGAAGCTGATTTGCCCTTGGACCGGAAAGCCGAACGTAATGCTTATCGCGAAGCGCTGATAACATTAGAGCAATGGCAGCGAGAATACGAAAATGATGTGGATGAAGTTGAATTGGATGTCCGTCAAACCTATCGTCAACTGCTGGAGGCTGTGGAACGCTACGAAACTCAAAGGAACAGTTTAGAGCTGGCTGAAACTCGCGTTGAGAGCACCACGTTGTTGCTGCAAGCAGGACGGGTGACCACTCGAGATTTGCTGGAATCCCAGGATGCTTTCTTAGATGCACAAAACAACGTTACGGCCGCTTTGGTGGACCATGCAATCGCAAAATTGAGCTTTTTCCGGGACATTGGCGTTTTGCAGGTCAGGCCGGATGGAATGTGGGAGAAAGAGAATCCCCGTCGCCGACTCGCTTCTCGTGACTTCTCGGTCGAGCCTGACATAATACGCGCGGAATCAACAACCCAGCGCCAGCTCGATTTCCGTGATTTCTTGAATAGACCTCCCAGAATATGGGAGCAATTAGTGCATATAGTTGACAGCGATAATGATACAGCATTACATATGGCAGTAGTGCAAGGTAAAGAACGTATCAAGGCAAGGTAATAGACAAGTTGATAAAATGAGTTCAGGTAAAAAAATTCTCTGGATTTTAGTTCCCGTTGCTGTGGTTGGGAGTATATTTGGATTCATAGCTTTGCGCCAAAAGGTGGGCGGCTCCGACAGTTCGAATCCGAGCACGGGGCTGTTTGCAGTAAAGCGCGGTGATTTGACTATCAGCGTGACTGAA
>CAYNKI010000384.1:0-2951 GCA_964397675.1 uncultured Pirellulales bacterium | reverse complement strand
CGTAGCAGCATCTCTCGTTTGCTATCCAAATCAGGCTTTTCACTCTTGTCGCAGTATTTGTCTAAAAAAGATTTAAGAGTGATTTTCTCTCTTTTGATAGGTTCATTGTTCATAGCAGAGTGACTTACTACAGTCTTTCCATTATGAACAACCGTGCTGATTTTTACAGGTTTTTCATCTTCAATTTGATTTTTATCGTTATTTGCATAATACCGCCTTGTGTCGCTCAAGGTTTGTTGAAAATCAGTAAGAAGCTCTCGGAGAATCCAAAGGTCCTGTGAAGTATTAATGCCGCTTTCAAAATGCTCCACAATCGCATCGAAGTCCCTCGCGATGATGTCGGCGGCTGCCTCATTGCCAGATCGCCGTATTCTATCTACAAGAACTTTTACAGGCCGCCTCATAGCAGATAAAGACGGCTTACACCAGACGCCCGGACGGAGTTTGCTTTGTTGGCAGTCTTTCAGATAATGTGCAAGCTCAGCCAGTATCGCTTCGATAGGTTTGGCCTTTAATTCCTTAGTTTTATGCTTCGTATCACGCTGTTTCTTTGCTTGCCATGCCCTGATATACTCAACAGCGGTCAATGGTTTGGCTTTTTTCTTTGGGGTCTTTGGTTTGATTTTTGACTTCATTGTTACACCTACAAAATCGTGCGGCCCAGCCCACGGCGCTGTAGGTGCGGACGCCGGAGCCGGAGCCGCCTGTATCATTATGCCCGCCTGCGCGAGCGAGCCTAAAAGCATCATAACGACAGGCTCATAAAAGTCAATAAAAAGCCGGGCAGTTTTCGTCAAGTCTCATATTTTGACTTGCCCCAGACTTGCCAAACGTGCGGAAAACTATGGACATTGTAAAGACGGCTATGGAATGTCACGGGCAATAACGATATTAAAAACCGCGTTTTCAATGGGCGATACAGGACTCGAACCTGTGACCCGCTGATTAAGAGTCAGCTGCATATCGCCTTTTCTGGCTTGTTAATGCGGTTTTCAGAAACGACTTGTCCCAGACTTGCCATTTTTTTCACGCCCCGGCCATGAACTTTTTTCCTGCGAAGTCCGGCAGCTTGCCGACGGCCTCAACTTCATCGCTTGTAAAAGTCTCGGTATATACGTTGCAAGTTAATGATATATCGCTGTGCCTAAGAATCGTCTGGGCATCCTTCAAAGAAACTCCGCCAAGTTTAAGCAGGGTAGCGGCCTCTTTACGCAGTGAATGGAAGTCGAAAACCCGGCCCTTATCGTCTTTGTAGGGTATCTTCGCTTCGGCCAAATCCGCCTGAAGCATCTCCGACGTCCGGGCCGTCAACTGTCGATAAGTTCCGCTGAAAGCCCTTACATTCGGCAACCTGTTCTTCAAGAAGTCTTTCAGTATCGCCGCGGTGTTCGGCTTCAATGGCAGGGTCTTTTCCTTACGGTTCTTGCTGCACGAGGCCCGGACTGTAACACTAAGATTCTCAAAATCGAAGTCCCCGACTCTCAGGCCCCTCAGATCACCGGCACGCATCCCGGTCTGGCAGGCCAAGACGTAAATCAAAAATCGCTCGTGTCCGGTCATGCCATAGAGTACGGTCGCGCTCGTCCTCGTGGTCTCTAAAAGCCTCTCAAGTTCGTCCTGTTTAATGGCCCTGCGATTCCTTGTTTTCGCGGGTTGTTCAATTGTCTTCAAGTACGCAACCGGATTATCGACGATTCTTTGTTCATTCACAAGCCAGCGGCAAAATTGCCGCGCGTATTTGAGATAGGCATTAAAAGTTCTTTGCGATATTTCTTTGTCCTTTAGGCGTCTGCCCAGATACGTATCTATCGCATTGGCATCAATATCAGACAGGCAGTTAAATCCGCAACTGTCAAATATGATTTTCAGTTGGTTCTTTTCACAATTTGCATGTTTTTTCCCGCGCCGCACGAGCAATGATTCGTAGAAATCCTCCAAGTGCCCTGGAAGAGTCTTGCCCATGTGCTTCAGTATCCTCTGATTCTTGACCATGCCGAATTTTACAATCCTGTCCTTAATCTTCTTATCTAACCCGCTGAACCACTTCTGAAGCTCTGCATCAAGTTCCCCGCCGCGTCCTTTTAGCCTGTCTATCATTAATCCCAGATTGTTTGTCGCGTCCCTGTTCCTGTAGCCTTCAAGCCGTCGCCTTATCTGGAGATTATCGACGAAGCTCAAGTGCCATTTTTTGCACTTCTTAATCTTGCCGGTCCGCTTGTCCCGGTATTTTGGCTGATAAAGTTTCATAATTCATTCTCCTTTCTGTTTAATGATTGACCGAATTTTTTCGACTTGTTTCTCGATTTCATCAGCGCACGTCTGAATCGAAACGAGCATTAATTCGGATTCAACAAACTCGATTTCCCCTTCGGTGTAGCCCCTGCCCATCGTCGGCTTTGCCTGCTTTCGGAGCAGATAGTCCCTGGACAGTAAAATTATCAGAAGCAGACAGACTATGACCAATTTTGATTTCATGGTAGCGCCTCGCTTTCAATAAAAAGTGGCCGGGCTGTGAACTATCTAATGCACTTGCGTACTTAGAAGCTGGTTGCCTTACGGACAAACCAATCCCGGCCATATTTACTCTTTTTATTGAATTGTGCATTAAACAGTTCACGCTATTACTCTACCAACAAACCGGTAAATCGGTCAATAAAATTAAAGGATTTCAGGCATTTTTTTATCGTGCCCTATCCCAGAACACCTATCAAGCGGAGATCGGGCTTTCTACGGCCCTTAACCTTCTCTCTCGGCGGTCTGGACGGATTCTGTAGGCTCTCTAATCCCGTCCTGATACGGCCTGTACGCCCATAATGGGCAATTGACGTCCGAACAACCTCGGATTTCCTCAGGCGCATTCTCGTAGCATACGCACCTCTGGCAAAAGCTTTTTATGGCCTGCCGGGGGGAAGCCGTGCCCTTCATGGCCTTGTGATATAAAACCCGATATT
>CAYNKI010000383.1:0-2968 GCA_964397675.1 uncultured Pirellulales bacterium | reverse complement strand
AACATCTCTATCCATTCAGAACCATAAGCCGGTTCTAACGCAGTGTACCGGGCCATCGCTCTCGGTTTGCCCACATGTCCAATTTGAGCTCCAAAAAACAAAACTCTCCCTCCATTTACAGCCATAATTCGCTATTACATCATAGATAGATTGCCCACGCTTTGATCAGAATAGGCCAAAACTTCTCACATTATCACCCTGCGTTTAGTACAACAAGGTTTTCGAGGCGGCAAAACGCCTCGAAAAGCCATTATTCGTTCAATGTACGTTGCTTGCGTTCCTCAGATTCCGCATCCTCTTCCGGAAGTGTTCGCACCCGCTCAAGCCAAAAAAGCCATCTACCCGAAACCACCCATAGCAAGCAGAATGCCGGACACTATTGACATCTTGACCAACTCTTCCTGATTATGGTATCATTTCTAGTAGTTTTCCGAGAATCGGTGATCGTATGTAAACCCTTGTAAATAAACAAGGACGGAATTTTCGGTAGTGACAGAGGATCCGCTGATGCGAAATATCATAGCGATAGGTTTTGTGCTTTGCGTTGCGTTGCCAATCATGTCGGCCCGGGCGCAGCCCGAACTTCCCGCGCTGAAAGTGGAGCGAAATGTCATCTATGGTATGTACTCGGGGCTTGCCCTTCTGATGGACATCTACCATCCGGCCAATCCCAACGGTTATGGCATCGTCCACATTTCGGGCAGTGGTTGGAAACGTCCCCTGGATTATGACGCAAAGCGCATAACACAAAGCGGGCACGTCGAAATCGAGGGTGGCGCACTGGTTAAGGCAGGATACACCCTCTTCACCATCAATCATCGGGCGACGCCCCGGTTTCTGTATCCCGCCGCCGTGGAAGACGTGCAGCGCGCGGTGCGGTTCATCCGCTATCATGCCGAAACCTACGGCATCGATCCGGAGCGCATCGGAGCCGTTGGCGGCTCTTCCGGTGGACACCTAGTCAGCATGCTGGGGCTCCTGGACGGCAAAGGCGATCCGGAGGATGAGAGCCCTATCAATCGCGTGAGCGCCAAGGTGCAATGTGTCGTGGCGCGCGCCACGCCCGCCAGCTTCTTAGAGGGGAGGTACTCTTCCTTTGTGGGTTTGGAGGAAAACAAGATAAAGGACACCGAATCGGCGGCCTACAAGCGCGCCAGGGAAGCGTCCCCCATCATGCACGTATCGCCCGACGACCCGCCCTTTCTGCTCATGCACGGCGACAAGGACGAGGTCGTTCCCTTCAAGATGTCCGAAATGTTGGAGGACTTGCTCCGAAAAGCGAATGTGCCGGTCAAGCTGGTTCGCGTGAAAGGCGCAGGACACGGAGCCAGTTTCAAAGGCGCGGTAAATCCGCCGGACCTCGACAAAGAACGAGTGCAATGGTTTGACACACATCTTCGTCGAAAATAAATTGGGGTGTGCTTGTCAAGGGCCTAAGATCCAGGAAAACGTATCCAAGGCCAGAAGGATTTAGGAAAAAAGAACGGCAACCATCTTTTTGATACTGAAGGTGAGATTGAATTTTAGGGACCAAGTTATGGGTTTTTTAGGTAAAGGAGATAGATTATGGAGATGAAACGACGTGATTGTCTCAAGGCGACAGTAGTAATGGGTGCATTGTCTATAGGGCAGGGTTGTACCTCGATCAACACATCCTGTCGAGATATCAAGGGTGATGGGGGCGTTAGCGTTGAGGCTCTGGATCAAGCTGCCAACAAAAAGGTTCTGCATCTTGAAGACATCCATTCACCGATCGTGATTGATTCGATTCAACTGTTAAAGCAGGGCAACCAATATCTCGTGCATGTAAGGAGTAAGGAAGGGGCGGAGGGGATCTCCTTTCATAATGGGCGGGGTGCTTATCTGTACCCGCTCCTTAACCAACGTGTGATTCCCTTTTTCTTGAGGCGAGATGCACGGGGGCTCGAAGACGATCTATGGGAGTTGTACCGATACAAGAGTAATTATAAGCTGCAAGGGCTGGCGTTTTGGAGTGTGACCGCTTGGGTCGAATTTGCGATCCTGGACATGATCGGCAGGGCCTATAACAAGTCGTACAGCGAACTCCTGGGCGGCCGGATCAGGGATCGTGTGCCGTTTTATGTGGCCAGCAGTCGGCGCGACTCCACGCCACAAGAAGAAGTTGAATATCTAAGAAGACTGTTGGAGGAAACAGGTGCGAAGGCTATTAAGTTCAGGGTGGGAGGACGTATGAGCCGGAATGCCGATGCCATACCTGGTCGTACCGAGCAACTGATCCCCCTGGTGCGCGAGACGTTTGGTGACACAATCGATATTCATGCAGATTCCAACAGTTCTTACAATCCGCCTGAGGCAATCAAAGTGGGAAGAATCCTGGAAGACGCCCAAGCCGTCTATTTCGAGGAACCCTGTCCCTTCGATCATCTCGAAGACACCAAACGTGTGGCAGATGCTTTAACAATTCCTGTGGCCGGAGGCGAACAGGAATTCAGTGAGCGGCGTTTTCGTTGGATGGTCTATAACCGAGGCGTGGACATAGTTCAACCCGACCTGCACTACTACGGGGGCCTTATACGCTCACGCAGAGTCGCCCAAATGGCAGACGTGGCGGGGATGCCCACAACCGTCCATATTTCTGGAGGATTCGGATTTATCTATATGCTTCACTTCGCGGCTGTCACTCCCAAGATCGGCGCCTACCAGGAATATAAGCGTGGTATTGAACGATACAGCGATTGGTTTGAGTCGCCGTTGAAGATTGTAGATGGGGCTTTGACTGTTCCTCGGGGACCAGGGGTGGGTATCAAAGATATTCGTCCCATTCTGAAGGGTGCGACGCCGGTGGTTTAATAGGGTGAAACAGTAGTATCATAAAAGACACTCTGCGCTTGTAGAGCGATAACGAGACCACGTGACACTCGACTTATCTGTCTAGTTGATAGACATTTACGTTCCAATACTCATTTGACTCAAAATCACTGTAAAA
>CAYNKI010000382.1:0-3012 GCA_964397675.1 uncultured Pirellulales bacterium | reverse complement strand
TGTATTCTTTGATTTTGCGGTAGAGTGTTCTTTCGCCGATGCCGAGGATTTTGGCAGCTTTTTCACGGTTGCCCTGAGTTTTAGCTAACGTTTCTAATATAGCCTGCTTTTCCAGCTCATCTAATGAAACCCCTGCTAAACTGGTCCCGATTCTATCGGGACTGCCTGGTGCCAGCTGCCGGAGCTGATGAATCTCCGGCGGCAGGTCGCGTACGTCGAGCTGTTCATGGTCGCACATTACCACCATCGTCCTGATGCAATTTCTAAGCTGGCGGATGTTGCCCGGCCAATCATAGTTTGAAAGAATAGTCATAGCAGCATCTGTTATACCGATAACCTTTGAACCGATTTCTATAGAGGCTTCTTTGAGAAAATATTCAACCATAGTGGGCATATCTTCCACTCTGTCCCGCAAGGCCGGCAGGGAAATGCTTACGCCTTTGATTCTGAAGTATAAATCCTGACGGAATTTTTTCTCTTCTATAAGCTTTGTCAAATCCTGGTTTGTCGCGCAAATGATACGGACATCCACCAAAATCGCTTTATGCGAGCCAACCGGTATAACGACACCATCTTCAATAACACGTAGTAGTTTAGCCTGGCAATTCGGTGCCATATCACCGATTTCATCCAGAAACAGTGTCCCTTTATCAGCTATCTCAAACAGTCCTTTTCTATCATTTGTTGCACCGGTAAATGCACCTTTGACGTGTCCAAACAGCTCGCTCTCTAACAAGGTTTGGGTAAGGCCTGCACAATTTACCGGCCTGAACGGCTTATCATGACGAAGCGAATTCTTATGAATGGCTTTTGCCAACAGCTCTTTGCCAGTTCCAGATTTGCCCTGGATTAGGACAGATATATTGGTCGGTGACACACGACGGAGCACCTCAAATATGCCTTTCATAGCAGTATTGTTACCCCACACACCCTCAAATACAAAGTCTCCTTTTTCAGCTTTGCCAATTTTCGCTTGGGTGAAGTGAGCAGCTGAAGCCTTTCGGCTGGCCTGGTTTACGAGTGTACGAAGCTGGTCAATGTCGATCGGCTTTACCAGATAATCATACGCCCCACGCCTTATAGCTTCTTTACAGGTGTCAATAGTAGCATAAGCAGTTATTAAAATAACTTCCGTTCTGCTATCATGATTTTTTGCTTCTTCAAGGATAGCTAATCCATCAAATTCGCCCCCCAATTTCAAATCAGTGACAATGACATCGACTTGTTGATGGCGCACAATCTCCAAAGCATCTTTGCCGCTATAAACAGCGATTGCCCTTACGGGTAACTTCTCAAGCGCTTCAACGATTCCGTCCGCATGGTCACGCTCATCGTCAACAACCAAGACTGCGGTTTCATCACTCATCGGCTTTATACCTTATTGCTCTTGTAGGGGCAATCTTATGGTAAATGATGTCCCTTTGCCTAACAGACTGTCAACGTTTATTGTACCATTATGTGCTTCGATTATTTTTTTTGCGGTCGGCAGACCTAATCCGCTTCCCTGTGGCCTTAACGAATAATAAGCATCGAATATACGAGGCAATTTGTCCGGCGCGATGCCGGTTCCGGTATCGCTAACCTGGATCAACGCATCTTTTTTTTGTCGATCTGTTCTTACCATCAACTCTCCACCATCTTTCATAGCTTGCTGAGCATTAATAAACAAATTCAGAATAGATTGTTTTAACATATCTGCATCAACTTTGCAAATAAGCGGCTCATTATGCATACTATGCCTAATGATTAACGAATGGCTATGAGCTTGCGGTGAGTAAAAATCGATCATGTCACTGATAAGCCCATTGATGTCAACACTGGCTATCTGTAATTCGGTCCTGGCTATATATCGCAGAAAGCCATCGAGTATCTGCTCAAGTCTATCCGCTTCTTTTACAATCACAGATATTTTCCGCAGTGCTCTCGCGACTTTATGGTCACCCTTTTCCAGGTCTCGTCTATCGAATGCAGCCGATTCCAATTGCTCTAACTCTTCACGGATAAGTCTTAAATTTACCTTGATTGTAGAAAGGGGATTCTTAATCTCATGGGCAAGCTCACCGGTAAGCTTGCCTAATTCCTCAAGCTGCTCATTTTTACTTTCTTGAATTTTATTATGCATGAGAATTGTATCCCTGCTGCATTTCTTTTTATACATGGGACTTCATACGCAGGGAAAAAGCTGTCGGCAAAAACCGCCTATAAACAAATAGTAAGGACACCTAAACGGTCATTTTGAGCTAATTATCTTTTTCCCACAGGTCTTTTTTCGTCTTCTATCTGCAACTCAGCAAGAGCGGCTCTGCGAGAAAGTTTTAATCTGCCTTGGTCATCAATCGCAATTAATTTTACGGGTATTATGTCGCCTACCTTACAAACATCTTCGACGTTCTTGACAAAACCATTACTCAGCTCGCTAATATGGCATAAGCCTTCAACGCCCGGCGTGATTTCAACAAATACTCCGAAGTCCTTCGCAGATACCACTTTTGATTGTCCATATATCTTGTTCACCTGCGGAGGCTGCGTAATTGATTCGATAATCTCTTTTGCCTTGAGGTGCCCATCACCGCCAAGACAACTTATATAGATAGTCCCGTCCTCTTCGATTTCAATTTTCGTGTCGGTCTGCTCCTGGATGCTTTTGATCATCTTACCGGCCGGCCCAATCACCTTGCCGATATGTTCAGGATCGATCTCGATGGTTATAAGCTTCGGTGCATACTTACTGAGTTCTGCTTTCGGTTTGTTAATGACCTTGTTCATAGTATTTAGTATTTCCAGGCGAGCCGCTTTTGCTTTTTCTAATGCCTCAACCATAATATCGTGAGCGAGTCCTTTGGCTTTTATATCGAGCTGTATCGCCGTAATACCGTCAGCGGTGCCTGCAACTTTGAAATCCATATCACCAAAATGGTCTTCCTCACCGAGAATATCGGTCAACAATTCATATCTGCCGTTTTCGTCACTGACCATTCCGATTGATATGCCGGCGACTGCTTTGCCAATTGG
>CAYNKI010000381.1:0-3029 GCA_964397675.1 uncultured Pirellulales bacterium | reverse complement strand
ATGCTGTTAACCTGGCCGATGGTATGGATGGATTGGCAGCCGGCTGCGTGGGAATAATTAGTTTGGTCTTAGCGGTGCTTTGCTATGTTGCTTCCGAGACGATGTCACGAACCACCACTGTCACCTGGTCAAGCTATCTCTTGCTGCCGCATATCCCTCAAGCCGGTGAGATGAGTATCTTTTATTCAGCTATTTTAGGAGCTGTGCTCGGCTTTTTGTGGTACAATTGCTATCCTGCCCAAACTTTTATGGGCGATGTGGGTTCGCTGCCGTTAGGAGCTGCGATGGGCTATGGGGCTCTGGTAACCCGAAACGAAGTTCTGCTTTTAGTAATTGGTGGTGTATTTGTGATGGAATTGCTCAGCGTAGTGTTGCAAGTTACATATTTCAAATACACCGGCGGAAAACGCCTTTTTAAATGCGCTCCGCTGCATCATCATTTTCATTTAGCTGGCTGGAGCGAGCCGCAGGTAGTGGTGCGTTTTTGGCTTTTAGCCGCTGCCTTTGCCGCCATCGCTCTGGCTACCTTAAAAATCCGATAATCTTTTTCTGCATGAGCTCACTCGCCTTACATTCAATCTAAATCAGAGCTAATTGTCAAAATCGCTTTTATAATCTAAAGTTTTCATTGACATAAGCCGAATAGCAGTATCAAGGCTTGTTGTCACGAAAAAAGTATCTTTGGGTATAGAATCTTTAACTGGGCGAAGTTTCATTGGGGGCTTCGCTTTTTTATTGTTTAAGCTAATCAAAGAGGAAACAGCAATGCTTAGAGCAAAAGACATTATGAACAGAAATGTAATTAGTATAAAAAAAGACACTCCCATATTTGAAGTCTTAGAGCTTTTAGTGAAAAACAATATCTCAGGCGTACCTGTTGTCGAAGATGACATGACTTTGGTGGGGATTCTTTCAGAAAAAGACGCAATAATTTTATTCTATGCAGACAAAGATAAAGAGTTTAGAACAGTTAGTGATTTTATGACACATCCTGCAGTTTCTTTCGAGGAGAATGAAACCTTGTTGGACGTTTGTGACTTTTTAGTGAAGAACATTTTTAGAAGAGTCCCAATCACATCAAAAGGAAAACTTGTTGGCATTATCAGCATAAGGGATGTCCTTAATTCTATCCTCAAACAAAGGCGCGTAGTAGTCGGTACTATTTGAAGAACTGCAAAGGTAACCACTGTCGCATAATTCATGGCCACCATTATACACAGTGTTATTCATCGATGTGAATTTGGACGTTTTGCCGATGGCCTTGTGATTCATCGTTGTTTAGTTTGTCAAATTTTTTCTGGGCCAAAAAGATTTTAATAGCGGTAATCCCACAGCCAATACCTGCAATGAAAAACACCGCTGCGGCAAGTAATGCGAAAAGCTCAGGAAGCGCTAATATAATGACTCCAAAACCGATTAGCAAAAGTCCTACGATAAATATTCCGGCAGCAATGCGCCGTGACGCCTCTGAGATCGCATTTGTCCAAAAACGGAAGCTCATTTTCGTATCTCGTATTGCGTATATCGTATCGCGTCTTTTCGCAATACGCACTACGCACGACGCATCACGAGAAAACCGTTTAGTGTTTAGTACATTCCACCACCTCCTGGCGGCATTGGAGGTGTCTCCTTCTTTTCGGGGATTTCGCTTACTATCGCATCTGTCGTCAGCAGCAGCGAAGCAATTGAGGCACCATTCTGCAGCGCAACCCTTTCCACCTTGGTCGGCACAATCACGCCGAAACCTATCAAATCTCCATATTCTTTTCGAAGAGCGTCATAGCCGAAGTTCTTTTTCTTGCTCTCCATAACTTTCTGGGCCACGATTGAACCATCCAGCCCTGCGTTTTCAGCGATTTGCTTAATCGGCGCCACCACTGCTCTTCGGATGATATCAACGCCAATCTTCACATCATTGGCCGCTTTGACTTTGTCCAAAGCTCGCAGTGCTCTTAGCATAGGTACACCACCTCCGGGCAGAATGCCTTCTTCCACCGCTGCTCGGCAGGCATGCAGCGCATCTTCTACGCGAGCCTTTTTTTCCTTCATCTCTGCTTCAGTTGCTGCTCCGACGTTAATTTGGGCCACGCCGCCGGCTAATTTTGCCAATCTTTCCTGTAGTTTTTCGATGTCATAATCGCTGGTGGAGTTATCGATCTCGGTTTTAATCTGCTCAATTCTGCCCTTAATGGCTTCTGTGCTGCCTGCCCCTTCGATAATGGTGGTTGTATCCTTATCTATAGTGATCTGTTTAGCTCTGCCAAGTTGTCGCAATTCGATGTTCTCTAACTCCAGTCCCAGGTCCTCAAAGATGGCCTCGGCGCCGGTCAGAACAGCGATGTCGCTAAGGAGGGCTTTTCGTCTGTCACCGAAGCCGGGCGCTTTGACCGCGGTGCACTGTAGCACACCACGTAGCTTATTGACAACCAGTGTAGCTAATGCTTCGCCCTCAATATCTTCGGCGATAATTAACAGTGGTTTTCCTTGTTTGGCTACTTTCTCCAGCAACGGGACCAGAGATTTTACTGAACTGATTTTCTTCTCGTGAACCAGGATATATGGCTTTTCCAGAACGACTGTCATATTCTCCAGGTTATTGATAAAATGTGGGCTGAGGTAGCCTTTGTCGAACTGCATACCTTCGACCAGCTCGACTGTAGTTTCCAGTGATTGACCCTCTTCGACGGTGATAACTCCGTCTTTGCCGACCCTGTTCATCGCCTCGGCTAACTTTTTTCCAATTTCAACATCCTGGTTCGCGGAGCAGGTAGCTACCTGCTCAATCTGCTTGCTTGAGTCAACAGGTATACTCATCTTGTGCAGTTTTTCGACGATTGCATCGACCGCCTTATCGATGCCCTGTTTTACCTGCATAGCATTAGCTCCGGCGGTGATGTTTTTCAGGCCTTCGTTAAAGATGCTCTCTGCTAAAATTGTGGCGGTGGTTGTCCCATCGCCGGCTACGGTCGATGTTTTCGAGGCCACTTCTTTTACCATTTGAGCGCCCATATTTTCGCAGGAATCTTCCA
>CAYNKI010000380.1:0-3071 GCA_964397675.1 uncultured Pirellulales bacterium | reverse complement strand
GGCTTGCTTTATTCAAAAACATGCCCACCAGGCAAGCGAAGAACTGGCAAAGGAACGAGGCTGTTTCCCAAACTGGAAAGGCAGTATCTGGGACACAAAATACAATCGACCAATGCGAAATTCTGCTGTAACCACAATCACCCCAACCGGATCGATTTCGCGTATTGCAAATTGCAATAGTGGGATTGAGCCGATATTTCAAATAGTAAAAAGCAAGGTACAGAATGGTCATAAACTTATACAGCTGCATCCCCTTATTGAAGAATTGGGAACTAAAGAAGGGTGGTTATCAGACAAGGTCCGTAATTTACTAAGCCAGGGCGTATCACCCAAAGATATTCCTGAAATCCCTTCGAAAATATCCCATGCTCTGGTAACAGCTCACCAGGTCGCTCCGGAATGGCATGTCAGAATTCAGGCAGCCTTTCAGGAATTCACCGATAACGCCGTATCAAAAACCATTAATTTACCATCAGATGCAACAGTGGAAGATGTTGATAAAGCTCTTCGCCTGACTTTCGAACTTGGATGCAAAGGCACGACTGTATATAGGGATGCCTCACGTGTCGATGAAGAACAGATAAATACCGCCTCTAAAAAAGCAACCCAAACCCCAAGGCCGAGGGTTCATAAAACAACCGGCCAAACAACAAAATTCCGAATGGGATGTGGTACGCTTTTCGTAACAGTTAATAAGGATAAAAATGGGCCTTGTGAGGTGTTTGCAAATCTTGGCAAAGCTGGTGGGTGCCCCTCACAAAGTGAGGCTACATGCAGGGCAGTTTCAGCAGCACTTCGATGTGGTGTCTATCCGAAAGTCCTTATCGAACAACTAAAGGGAATTCGCTGTCTTTCGACAATTGCAAGCCGCAAAACCAATAAAGATATTGATGTACTGTCCTGTCCGGATGCAATTGCACGAGCTCTTGAAGATGCCCTGGAAGAGGATTGTGAATCTGCAGGGGTTCCTGCCATCAATAAATGTCCTGGCTGCGGCCAAACACTGAGAAAAGAGCTCGGCTGCAGTTTCTGTGATAACGATGATTGTGGGTATACTAAATGCGGCTAAAAGGAAATAAATACTTAAATGGCCCTTAAAAGGCATCAAGGAGATGGTGTAGTATGAAGGGTAAAGTTGAACTTTTAGCTATCACACCAGATTGCAAGAGAGTAATCGAGCAGGCAGGCAGGACATGTTACCGGTCCGGCTCAAAGAGTCAACCTGGTAGCGAAAAGGAATTTATCCCCAGGGTCATCAAGAACGGCCATCACTCTGTGCTGGAACACGGCTATGCTACCTTCCGAATTACAGGAGTATCGAGAAGTTTTACGCATCAGCTTGTTAGACACAGGCTGTGTGCTTTTTCGCAACGGTCACAACGATACGTAAATGAAGAGAATTTTGCCTATGTCGAGCCTCAAAGCATCGCAGAAAACGCCGAAGCACACAGAATATTTGAGAAGATTATGAACGATACTAAATATGCGTACAGGGAATTACAAAACCTGGGCATAAAAAACGAAGATGCCAGGTACGTATTAGCTAATGGCACCCAAAGCGAGATTGTGATATCTGCTAACTTCCGCCAGTTGAGGCATATGTTCTGTGTTAGATGTGACAGACACGCTCAGTTAGAGATTAGGACCATTGTTCTTCAAATGCTGCGTATTATGAAGAAAGAAGCCCCCTCGGTTTTTGGAGATTTTGTGATAGATGAGGAAACGTCAACCGCCTATACACCGTTTTACTCTTAGAGCCTTTGGTTAGTGAATGAAATAAATACCAATAATCAATAGAGGAGGCAAAAGTGAAGACAAATAAAAACGAACGGAAAGTTGGTAACGACATAGTTGCTGCGGAGATGCTTAACAGCATCCGAACAAAGCCCGGCTTCACTAAAAAGGGAAAGCCGTTCGACCATGTTGTCAAAGACAGGGTTGCCAAAGGTGAATATCGGCTCGAATGTATACCAGCCGAAACCCTTGGCACAGCACGACCAATCGAAGTCTATTGGGCTAAACGAGCCAAAGACAATATTATTAAACCTTGGCCATCCAATCCAGACGACGACAGCTACTGTCCTGCTCATTGGGCCGATATTGCCATTGGCCGAGGTGCTTGTGGGTTTCGGTGCAGGGCATGTTTTTTGGTGCTGACACACCGAGCCTTTTGTGACCCATCTCGGCATGTGTTATATGAAAACATTGATGACTATGAGCAAGTGGTGCGAAAGGAGCTAACCAAACCAGGTCTCAACCTCGGCCTTGGTATTGATTGCAGTGACTCCCTGCTGTATGAAGGCGAAACTGGTCTCGCACGCCGGCTTATTCCCTTGTTCGTTGGCGAAAAGACAAATCCTTTCGGTAGAAAGCTGATTCTGCTTACTAAAAGCATCAATATCGGCTATCTTGAAGGGCTACCAACAGCCAACATTCTTGTAACGTTCAGCCTGAATCCGGAGCCTATCGCAGATTTGTGGGAAGGCAAGTGGAACGATGGCCTTCGCATTACGCCGCCTATTAAAGACCGCCTTATTGCTTCGGCAAAAGCACAGCAGATGGGATTTGAAGTCAGGTGGCGAGTGGACCCCATTTTAACGGTCGGTGACTGGGAAAATATTTATCGCCGGTTTTTCTATTCCGCGGCGGCAGAGGGTCATCAGCCCACACGGATAACACTGGGTACCTACCGGGAGATGGGAAGGTCATTACTGCCGATTGCCGCCAAATGGGGTCTGTCGCCTATGGAGTGGGCTCCTAAAGAATTGAGCAAAGAGGGCATGCATTACCACATACACGGACGACTCGACATCTACCGGCAGCTTATGAGCTTTATCAAATCAGCCTGGCGACAAGCTGAAACAACACCTGTTGTAGCTCTGTGCAAAGAGACTAGATTTACCCGTGAAGCGCTGGGGATTAATCATAATCACTGTAATTGTGAGTAAAGAGTTCGTATCACACAAGGGAACAGTCGTGAGTCGGAAATTAAAGGCAGGGACGCTCATGGGAAATATAAAGTATTGTGAGAATACCAATGTTGTCCGGAGAAGAAAAAACAGCCAATTCGT
>CAYNKI010000379.1:0-3085 GCA_964397675.1 uncultured Pirellulales bacterium | reverse complement strand
TGGCCTGCTTTTTTACTCGCTGAAGGGCCGGCATTAAGATCGCCATCAATAGTGCAATAATGGCGATGACCACCAACAGCTCGATTAGTGTGAAAGCCTTGTTTTTGTAAGCTGAATTTTCCATTAGGTATGAATTAGCCTTCTCATCTATACGCCAAATTGAAAAAATATTTGAAAGTAAAGAACTTAATGGTTTTATCACCGTTATCTTCCTCCTCATCTTTCTGTTGAGTGCCTACACATTTTTGTAATTATAGACTTATGTCCCGCGCAACCGGCTGTTATCGACTCTCTCGAGTTAAAGCTTTCTACGCGACCGTCAGTAAAACCTGCGTGCATTCTCATTTCCGGAGCATCTTCCGGCTCAACACTTAAATATGCTGTACCAGTTAGGTATGGTGTATTATAGAAAGGAGTGCGTTCTGCTCTTACGGAATTTCTTGTTCTATGAGAGCTATGCCATGGATGATCACCTACAGGATTCTCTACCCAGCCTCCGCAAAACAAAGAATCTTGTATCAGCAGTTGAGTTTTGTCGGATAATTTTTTAGGACCCTCAATAGAATGCCTGCCATGGACTCCCGACTGATTAAATTGTTTATTATATCCCTGGTAATTCCAAAAAAGCATATAAGTACAATTCAGCGGAGCATATTCGCCTGACAGATATAGATTCTTATAGGTGTCAACCGGTCTCCCAAATCGAGAATCCGGAGGCGGCCACGGTATTTCAGGATCTATAGGAGATGCTGGACAGTTGTAAATATGGACTTGAGGCAAATAGTTTCCCAAATATTTGCCAACATAATGATAGCGTGGGTCAGCCGGATTAAACGTCCCCAGACCATTTGTATAGTGAAAGTTCAATTCATGGGGCTGGTGAAAAGCGGTAAAATTCGCTCCCAGGAATCTACAGGTATTCGGCGGCAACTTTTCATCGTTATCAGCCGCATAAACTGTCAAACCAAGTATGACTTGGCGCTGATTGCCCGCACAACGAGCGTACTTTGCCTGCTCCTTTGCCTTTCTTAACGCCGGCATCAAGATCGCCATCAATAGTGCAATAATGGCGATCACTACTAAAAGCTCTATTAACGTAAACCCTGTTAGAAGCAATCCCGACCTGCCGGAAGTCCTACTTTTCATAATAGATTCCTAACATGGTGAACGCTTTTTGTTTATTCATAATGCTTTTCTGTGAATAATATACCCTAAATCTGATTTTTTTGCAATATTTAAGATGCGTGGGAAAAAATGTCCGCTCGATGTAACTGCCGCAATGGGTAGTTGTAAGAGTTTGTAAAGAAAAAACTTATGCGTTTTTACAATCTTCTTAACACACTCTAAAATTTTTTTAAATCTTTTTTCTTGCAATAGGGACATCTAATTTTGTATAAATAAAATAGTAGAATTTGTGGATTTTGGTTTTCTGAGGTGCTGGTTCTTGTAGTTTCTTCTAAAAGGAGGAGCTATATGGTATAATACACGGAGCAGTAGTGGAGTTTTTGTGCCGCAGAATCTTGTTTTTTAATTTCAATTAACAACTCATATTGAGCTTTTGCTCGTTCGGCCTGGCTACGGCCCAGCTACGGCGAAGGCCTTCGCCGAGACGAGCGAGGCGCTCCCTGCTACGGCACGCTCCGCCGTGACGAGTCGCCAAGACGATCGAAGCCTGGACGGAGTCGAAAAGAAAGGAAGTAAACTCAAGTCCTAAAAAGTAGTGTTGATTAAGCATGGAAGTTGCTGTGAGGAGGAAGTTTTTACACGTTCTCCGTAGTCCCTGTTCTTGTCTTTGACAAGAAGACACGGGGACGAAGGATGAATCGGTCGTTTTGTGGGTGTTTTGGTGTGTGGCTAAAGCACAATTATTAACATTTTAACTTTTTGTTTTGAAGGGAGGAAGTATCATGAGAATCCGAATTTTGTTGTGTGCAGGTATTGTTTTGTGTTTAGCCGGCGCGCTTCAGGCGATTACGACGCAGTGGGTCCCGGCACCAGGCAAGAACTTATGGAGTGACCCCACCAATTGGAGCGCTGGGCTGCCCACAGAAAACGATAAGGCACAGTTTTTGCAGCAGGCTGAGTGTATCGTTGATTTTGATGGAGCTGTGACAGGTAACCTTCATGGCGATGGAGGCCCCATAAAAATCGTCGATGGAGGAATCCTAACGACCCACAACTGGCTCATACTGGGTTATAATGGAAGCGATGTAGGTGAGTTAGAGGTGCATGATGGTGGTGTGCTGAATGCCTTGGCACGTGTGTTTTTAGGCCATCAGGATGATGCCGAAGGAATCCTGACCGTGTATCACGGTGGGACTTTCAACTTACTCAATCAGCAACTTGCCGTCGGTGGCACGCAAACTGGTACAGGCCATCTCAAACTATACGGTGGCGTAGTGAAAGTGACGAATTTTGATATGAGTGGTGACGGCAAGGGCACGATCGATGTAAGCGGCGGTACGTTGATAATAGACGGTGATGACCTTGAGCAGCTTCAGGGAATCATAGACGGCGACGATCCAAACTATACGATTACCGCCTATGGCGGCGATGGCACGCTCAATCTGGATTATAACGTTACCAATGAAGGCCAAACCACTTTGAAGGCTGTCCACAAGCTTAATCCAAATCCGGTCGACGGTGGTACCGTAGCCGCTGGCGAGCTGGAACTAAGCTGGACCTTGCCCGACCCGTGTGTGCCCGGTCAGCCGGTACCTGTTGACGTCTATTTCACCGAAGACCTGCAAGCGCTGCAATGGTTCACGGACCCGGCAGCCATCCAGGTTGTCAGCAAGCAGAACGTGACTTCCGTTGTCGTGCAAACTCAACCAAAGACACGGTACTACTGGGCCGTTGATACCTATATCGGCGATCCTAATGATCCGATTTTTGGGCCTATTTTTAGCTTCTTGGCAGATAATGTACCTCCCAAAGTGGACGCCGGTGCCGATGTAGTTACCTGGCTGGTCGATGGTGTCAGGACCAGTAATCTGGACGCATCCGTTATCGATCAGGACGCTGTTACCATGCAGTGGACGGTGATCAGTGAACCTGATGATCCCAACAGCCCTGACGCCGTGAT
>CAYNKI010000378.1:0-3110 GCA_964397675.1 uncultured Pirellulales bacterium | reverse complement strand
CGGATATGTCTTTTTCAGTATAGGCCAAATCTTCTTGACCCGCTCGGCTGCCTCAGCTTTGTATGCTTTTATCTTTGTCTTCCTTTCCTTGTATTGTCATTGCGAGGCCCCCTGGGGGCCGTGGCAATCTCATTGGTCACGTTTGAGATTGCTTCGCTGCGCTCGCAATGACTCCAACAACTTTTTCAACTCATCCGCAAACAGGATTCCGCGCCATTTAACTGGTTCTTTTTCGCCCGGCACAAATAGCATACTAACCGGTACACCCGGTTCATTGTAGGTGTTCTTCAAAGCTAACGTGGCCGGGAAATCTTTCTCCGTAGTATCGGCTTTAATTGCCAAGACACCTTTTTGCTCGATCAGTTCAGCAATATCTTTGCGGGAGTAAACTATTTTCTCTACCGTCTTACAGCTCAAACACCAATCCGCCATAAACTCAATCAAAACGGGGCGTTGTTGGGTTAAAGCGGTCTGTATAGAAGCTTCATCGTAGTGTTGCCAGTCGATAAGCTCATCGGCTGGTGCAGGCAAAAATACCCAGCCTCCTGCGACTGCAAGGACAACCGCAAGAATTCGTATAAGCCACTTGTGTATTAGTTTAGTGTTGTAGCTGACCCAGACGCTCCACATCCAGATACAAAACGCTAATATTAGGGCAAAATACAGCATGCCCATTCTTCGAGTCTCCGGCAGAGCTGTAATGAGCTTTACTGCGATAACCAGCAAAACAAACCCGATCGCCTGCTTAAATAATTCCATCCATCGTCCTGCCTTGGGCAATCGCTTCAACAAGCCGGGCATTGAAGTTAGAACTGCGTACGGCATAGCCATCCCAACACCTATAATCATTATCGCAACGGTAGCCGGCAGCAAAGGTTGAGCTTGTGCCCAGGCAAAGGCGGCTGCCAAAATCCCAAAGCTGCAAGGTGTGCTCAATATCGCGGCCAGAAAGCCCATCCCAATGGCTCCGGAATAGCCTTTGCCAGAGCCGGATTTGCCCGCAATTGAAGAAGGCACACTAATTGTAAATAGCCCGAACATAAACAGTGCCAGTACTATTAGCAAAAGTGCCATTCCAGCAATAAAGGCTGGATTTCGGAACTGGTCGCCCCATTGCAATACCGTTCCATAAAAGATTCGTAAAATAATATTTGCACCTGCAAGAGATGCAAAAAATAACAATATCCCAAGACAAAAAGCAAGTCCCATCACTATGGATATGCCTTTGCTTTGCTTTGTCTGCACAACGATGCGCATCACGATAAGAGGCAGAACCGGCCAGACACACGGCATAATATTCAAAATCAATCCTGCCAAAAATGCCAATCCAAGAGCAAACCAGGTTGAATAACTTGCCCACTGATTTGTTGCAGAAGGACTACCCTTTCTTGGCGGCTCTTTTAAATCCGGCAAGGTGAATTTGTCCTCGCCAATCGCTGAACCAAAGGAAATTCGGATTTCTGTGCTCAAATCATCAAAATCAGGCACTCGACATTGGATGTCCGAGCACACAGCCCCCTCGACAGCAATTTGCACACCTTCTAAAATATCTTCTGTGGAGGCCGTCTTAATATCCGCAGCTCTAAAAGGTAAATATACGGTGAAATTATCGCTGAATACATTAAGTTTTATACCTAAAGCTTTGTCGAAATATAGCTGTGAGTGGGGAAATATGGGCTCAGAGAAATTTATTAAATCTTTGTCCGAAGATGGGCTAAGTTTGAGGTTCATACCGCCCGGAGCAGTTTCAGCAGACGCGTAAAAATGCCAGTTTTCTTTAAGTTGAAAGCGAACCGCCAATGCCGATTTGCTATGCGGATTGACAAAATCATGTTGCTGCTCAACGGAGATAGTAACAATGTCGATAGAAATTACATCGGAAGAGACTGTGGAATCGGGCGCACTTGCAGTTTCGTCCGAGGAATAGACATTAGCTGCAAGAATACAAAGTGTACACAATATAACAGCAGTTATTTTCTGCATATACGTTTTAGAGGTAATGGCGGTAAGATAATATTAACTGGCTTCCGGCTCCTGTTGTTATTTTTGCTCTGGTTCTGACTGGTCGCTCTTAGCTTGCTCAGCAGCTAACAAATCACCAACGGTAGGCTTATCCAATTGGCCGCCTTCCAGAATCAATTTGACGTCGTCAGCATCGAGAGTCTCGTATTTAAGTAGTGCCTTTGCTATTCGCTCAAGTTTATCTTTATTTGATTCTATCAACTCTTTTGCTTTTTTATATGCCTCGTCGGAAATCTTTTTTACTTCATTGTCTATCGCTTCGGCTGTTTTCTCGGAATATTCTTTCTCGCCTGGCATGATGTACATCATATCCTTAACTGCCGAATCCGGCCCGTAACTAATCAGCCCAAGCTCATCACTCATACCCCAGGTCAGTACCATCTGCCTTGCGATTTTGGTCGCTTGCTCAATATCCGACTGTGCTCCGCTGGATATATCGTCACAGAATGTTTCTTCTGCGATTCGTCCGCCGAAACACACCTGTAAAAGTGCCATGCAGTATTTTTTAGTGAATATCGTTCGGTCTTTTTCCGGCAGAGCAAAAGTCGCACCACCCATGGGCCCGCGAGGGATGATGCTTACCTTATGCAACGGGTCCGCATCTTTTAGCAGGGATTGAACGAGCGTATGGCCTGCCTCATGGTAGGCGGTGATTTCCTTCTCTTTCTGGTCTATAACTCTACTTTTCTTTGCTCTCCCCCATCGGACTTTGTCCCGTGCCTCTTCCAAATCGGCCAATTCGATATTGTCTTTATTAGCCATAGTTGCCATCAGGGCTGCTTCGTTAATAATAGCAGCCAGGTCTGCTCCGCTGAACATAGGTGTGCCTCGTGCCAGTCTTTCCAGGTTAGCATCGGGTCCTAACTTTACTTTTCTGGCGTGAACTCCCAAGATATCTGCTCGTCCTTTTAAGTCCGGCAGGGGAACGACAACTTGCCGGTCGAATCTACCGGGGCGGGTCAATGCGTGGTCCAGGATGTCCGAGCGGTTTGTTGCCGCAACCACAATTACCTGGTCGTCGGTGCCGAAGCCATCCATCTCAACTAAAATTGCATTTAGCGTTTGTTCGCGTTCATCATGTCCACCAC
>CAYNKI010000377.1:0-3124 GCA_964397675.1 uncultured Pirellulales bacterium | reverse complement strand
ATTGAATAATCTTGGTATGTGCTGGATAATTCGCAGGGAATATGAAAAAGCCCTCGAAATGTTCACTATGGCTGCGGGGGTCCTGCCTGAAAATGCAAGGTATCGCGCAAATATGGCTATGGCGCTTGCGCTGATGGACAGGGACGAGGAAGCACTGGCGCTCTTCAAACAAGTGTTACCGGAAGCTCAGGCAAAGCATAACTTGGATGTACTGCGCGAAGCCGGAAAGAACGCAAAGTCAGCTCCTCCATCACCTCTGGAGATTCCCGATTTCTAAAAGTGCTTGGCAGTGCCCGTCTTAAATCGATCTCTATCCACGAACACCACCTTTAGCGAAAAAAAACTCCTGAACATTGCTGCAGCGCTCATAGTGAACCGTCAAGCCGCAAAAATGTCCAATTTTGCCAAATTTTTCTCGAATCACGATTTGTACTGTGTATAGTACATCATATCTGCTTTTGTTGCAGTGTGTTACGTAAATTTACCCTTGTCAGAATCCCCGCAGGCAGGGCCTTGAAAAGGGCCGTTTCTAAGGCGATACGCTAAAAATTTGGGCAATTTTGTAAATTTGGGTATTTTTTTATTGACTTGCAGCAACAGGGCTGATATATCACCAACTAAATCCGCGGTCCACACAATCTGTGTCCCGCAAGCAGCGGGGCCGGGGAGGTGTGTGTATTTTGCTGAAAGGGTGGAGTGTTTGTCACCAACTCTAAAATAGCATAACCCCCGAGAGGAGGAAATGTGCGGTGAGGAGAGAGGCGAGCACACTGAAAAGAAGCTGGCTGCTCATACCGTATTTTTGTTGTAGGTTTAGCGGCGCGACAGCAGGCCTTCCGAAAACGGCCCCTCATCTGTCCCTATCACTTTTCATCCCTCGGAGAAGCGGGCTAAGTAACAGGAAATCGCCGGCCTCTTAACGGTCGGCGGAAAGGAGGTGTTGATGGGGTAACTTTTTTCTTTATGAAAGGGACTGAATTACCGCCGCGGAATTGAGCGAAAAAATCAAACTACACTAGCCGCTGCAATAGGCGCGGCAGAGCGTGACGATTGTGTTGTGTTGACGCTAACAGGAGAAACGCTTGCCGGTACTCCTATCGAGGGCAGCGACTCAGTGAGGGTGATAAAGACAATACAAGCGCCGTGGTTGTGAGATAAAAACGCCAGTTACGAATGATCCGCAACTGAGACACTGAATTGGAAAATAGGCTCAATATTTAAGGAGATTAAAAATGGGTAAGAAAAAATTTCTAATTGCAATGTTTGTAGTAACGATGGCCCTGACAATGGCCCTGGGAATTGCTTGGGCAGGTAAAGGAAACGATCTTCCCAGCGGGCCACACTACAACCTCAACTTGATTGGTATGACAAAGGAAAAAGGAGATATCGGTTGTGGCGAAGGCCACCGCATCTTTGTACAGATGAGCAAGAGAGACAGGGTAACAACAAGAATCCTGCTTCAAGAAGGGGAATTTGGGGTTATAGATTGCGACGGTACCGATGGTGAGGCCAAGTTCCAGCTCCCTGCTGCAGATCCCTGCAATACAGGTACAACGTCGTACTCCGTATTCATTCGCTTGCGGGGCAAGCCCGGCGGCGACATCAAAATGGACACTTGTGCTACCGACCCGCTCACTGATGAAGAAGTTTGCTCGACTTACAAGGTGGAGTTGGAACGCGAGACTGGAAAAGGTAAGAATAAGTTCACGAACGTGAGCAAAGAGCTGCTCTATGTCTACGCTGATGTCTGCGTAGACTATAACGAAGCGACCGGAGAATGCGATGAATATGAGCGTATGAGAGTTCCGTTATTCTCGGATCTGCTGGAGGACTATCTGTGGCAGTACGACAACAACGGAGTCAGATTAGCTCAGTTGCGTTTCTACCCTGATTTCGAAACCGACGTACCAGAACCATAAGAGTAATGATCCCTTTTAGGGCTGGCACCGAGGCGCCAGCCCATCCTCGGAAAGTGCGTAGCAGCCCGAGAGAAAATAAAGCCGCTTTTGGCTTGAAAACGGCAGAAAAATTTTATTTCACTAACTAAATAAAATATACTTGCCGTTGGCCGAAAAAGGGCAATAATAGCTACGCGCGGGTTTATAGGGAGGTTATTTAATTATGGGTGAAAGCAGCGGAAAAATTAGTTCCACCCGAAGAATAATCAGTAACGTGTGGGTCCTGACGGCGTTCTTTTTGTGTGGCTGTGGGGATTTTTTTGCTCAGAAGCCTACCGAGATACAATCTCAGCACATTTTACATGACATAAGACAGATTGAAGAGAATCCAGAGGTCAAGAATCCACTTCCTGAATTGTACCGGGAACCGGCAAAGCGGATTAAGGTAAAGGATGGAATAAAACTTTTCTATTTCACCAAACACCACGCCGTTACAGAGCTGGCTACATTGCTTAATGAACAGTTTGCAACAATGGAAACTGATAGTAAAGGCACAACAACTTATGCACCACATTACGCCATAACACCTAACCCTGCTACAAACCAACTCATTATTAGCTGCCCCGATGACCAAGAAGCTGATAAGGTCTTAGAGTTTTTAGGTAAGGTTGACGTCCCCCCAATCCAGGTAAACATTGATTGCCTCATTTTGGAGCGTTTTGCGGATGTGACAACAGACTGGGAAACCACCCTCTTTATAGAAAACTTCTTGGGTGAACGTATAACTGTCGGCGGCAAAACAGACGATGCTGGTAATCTTCTGCCGAATTTCCCTGGGGCTTCCCTGCGAGAATCAAAGCGTGCCTTATTCGGGCTGGACGTAGGTTATTGGGAAAACCAGGGCATACTCGGTCACCAGGTCAGGGTTATTGTAGATTATCTGGTCTCGAGGGGATATCTCAAAATCCTCATGAATCCAACTCTCGAAACCATAAACGGCCAAAAAGCAAAAATCCTCTCACGAGAGTATGTCCCACTGGAAAAGATACTAACCAAAGCGGGCTTCGATGAGCCGTTTTCTTTAACCGACTATCAATGGGTTGAAGATAGTCTTGAAGTGACTCCTCATGTTTATGCGGACGGTTCGATAGGTCTCGTTACTAAGGTACAAAGCAGTTCAAAGTCCAAGCCGGAAGGTGTTGTGCAAACCTCAGTCATTACTAAGC
>CAYNKI010000376.1:0-3160 GCA_964397675.1 uncultured Pirellulales bacterium | reverse complement strand
AACCTAAGTCTGACCAGCCAAGGTCGTCGACAAGGATGAACACAAAATTCGGCTTGGGCTGTAGCCGCTGTGCGCCCAAGGCAAAGTGTCCCACAACAGCGGTCGCGGCAACGCTGCCTGCGTATTTCAGAAAATCACGTCGATTAAGATTACTATCCATGCAAGACCCTTTCCACATTTGTCATTGCCACATACTTATTTAGCCCCGCAATCCTTCGACCATGCTCAGGGCAAGTTTATTGCGGGGTTGTTTAACCCAAGCATTATAATCCAAATCCACAGCCCAAAAAAGCAAAAGATTTAGACACCATCCCCGGTCTTTTTCATCCCAGTCCGCCGCCTGTTTTTTCATTGAAAATCCCCCATTAACAGTGTAAACTATCTATTAAAGAATTGATACCGCTATACTTATTTGGCGCACAAAGCATGAATACCAGATGTATTATACGGCTAAAGAGTCAAACGAAGAAGTTCATACGGAAAATGTATAATCAGACAATTGCCGCCATAGCCATATTCGTTATTGTTGTATGTCTATTCTTGGCAATCTTTTTTGGGCTTTTTGATAATCACGTCAAGATTGCCTGCGGCATTGCTGGGCTCGCTTCTGTCCCACGAAATGCAATAGTCTTGCGGTCCGGAGGATGGAGCACTGGTTTCTCTAACCAGAGTTGTTTTGTTTTCAAAGCTACTAAACAAGAAATTGGTCAGTGGATCAGTAATTCGCCTAGTCTAAGGGATAATACACCCGATGTATTGTCAGAAAATCATCGACTCATCTCCTTTGATTCTTTTGATGAAATGAAGGAGTGGAAAAAAAGGCACTCTAACCACGATCTTGTTGATACTCTCAATGGTTACGAATTAGTTCAAAAATCTAAAATTTATCCAGAATATTACCAAAATCTCGAAATACACTACTATAATATTCCGACAGATCCATCCTGGTTTAGGCCTAATATCAGGAAAGGTCGTCTCTTTGATATATCCAGGTATTATTGTAGTGTCTTCGTAGATGATGCTAACAACGTGGTTTGGGTCACTGCTTCGAGCAGTTAGTTCTACAATACTCGTTTCTGGAATTGCAAGCAGCTAAAGCACACGCTTCTTAGATTTTGGTTATAAGTGACATATAATTTAGGAGTTAACTAATGGGTATATTCAAATTTGCCGGTGTTGAGATTAAAGATGCTCCTGCCAAAGCTGTTCCTAAATGTCCAAAATGTGAAAAGGAGCTGGATGAAATTTGGATGAAAATAAAGGGTACCGGCTTCGTGAAGAAGGAGCAGATTATTATGTGTCCCCACTGTAAGACTTTTTTAGGGTTTGGATCATTTTCATTGCCGTAGCAAAAAGCCATAGCATCTTGCTTCACACGGACGGCCGGTAAATCCAGCGCCAGTGGGCTTATTTTTATATTTATCAACAAAGCACAACGAAAGGACTCCAGATAATGCAGAGTGTTATACAAATATCGTGTTACCGTGGTGGTAGTCTTCGCGAAGCTATCGCTAACGACAAGCGTTTGGAAAAGTACCACCTCGAGGTATTACGTCAGAAGATGTCCGGGCGTAATCCGGGCTGGGCCAAGCTTCATAGCACCGACCCGGAAGTCCCAGGGGCAATGAACTTAGAATGGGACCCCGCAACAAAAACGCTGATGGCGAGGATTGTCACCAAGGGTAAGAACACGCCGGACCAAATTACCGGTGACTTTATCGCATATCTGATACGCTGTCAGCGGAGAAAGATCCGGTCCATTCTTCTATTGCCGGGATAACACAGCATACCCTACATATTCTCCTTTTCAGATTGACCGTCGCCGATTCGGCGACGGCTAAACGCAGGGTTGACGCAACTCTAATCTGACAATACAATTGCTCACTCTATTGTTGGTGATTGGTAATTTATGACTGGTAATTTGTGATTGGCGAATTGACTATAGTAATTGTCATTCTGAGGAGCAGCCGAAGAATCTCTTTTGCTCAGGCCAGATCCTTCGCTTCGCTCAGGATGACAAGAATCGAGGAACGAGTATGGCAAAGATTAATGAGAATTTTCTGAAACTGCAGGCTGGCTATCTGTTTCCGGAAATAAGCAGGCGAGTTCGCGCTTATAAGGCTAAAAATCCCGATGCAAAGATAATCAGCTTAGGCATCGGCGATGTTACTCAGCCTTTGCCCCCAGCCATCATAGAAGCAATGTACAGAGCTGTTGACGAAATGAGCCAAATAGAGACATTCCACGGCTATGACGATAGCGGAGTTGGATATGAGTTTTTAAGAAGTGCAATTATCGAAAACGACTTCAAAAGCAGGGGGGTGGAATTGGATATCGATGAGGTATTCGTAAGCGACGGCGGAAAGTGTGACACAGCCAACATCCAGGAAATATTCGGGCTGGACAATGTCATTGCTGTTGCAGACCCAGTATATCCAGTATATGTTGATACAAACGTTATAGCCGGCAGAACCGGCCAGGCTAACAAGAACGGCCAGTATGACAAAATAGTCTATATGCCTTGCACCGCCGAGAACAATTTTGTCCCTGAACTGCCGAGTGTTCCTGTTGATATTATTTATCTTTGTTTACCGAACAACCCTACGGGTGCAGTGGCTACAAAAGATAACTTGGCCGAATGGATTAATTACGCCCACAATAATAAAGCAGTCATTTTGTTTGATGCTGCTTATGAATCCTTTATCAGCGATCCTGATATTCCGCATTCGATCTTTGAGATTGATGGTGCCAAAGAAGTGGCAATAGAGTTTCGCAGCTTTTCCAAAACCGCCGGTTTTACCGGTGTAAGATGCGCTTATAGTGTTGTTCCAAAACAACTCAAAGCATACACCAAAGACGGCAGGGCGGTCGAGCTAAATTCGCTCTGGGAAAGACGCCATTGTACCAAGTTTAATGGTGTCTCATATATTACTCAGGTTGGTGCAGCCGTTGTCTATACCGCCGAGGGCAAAAAGCAAACACAGGAAATTATCGACATCTATATGAATAATGCTGCTTTAATCCGTGAATTGCTCACCAAACTTGGTTATCAGGTCTATGGCGGGCAGAATGCACCGTATATCTGGATGAAAACGCCGGACGGCCTGAGCTCGTGGGACTTCTTTGACCGACTGCTGACCAAAGCCAATGTAATCAGCAC
>CAYNKI010000375.1:0-3168 GCA_964397675.1 uncultured Pirellulales bacterium | reverse complement strand
ACCAATCAAATCAAACTATAGACTTGACAGGCCTGGCTTCATAGAGGATTCAATGACCGGTGCGCTCCCTTACCATCCAAGGAAGATGAGGGCTAATGTTTCAAGCCGCCAGCTCTGTAGCGGAATTGACATATGTATGCTGTCAGCGTAATATTATTACTATAAATCTTGGCGAGCGGCGAGGTGCAATGATGGGATTCTTTGCAAAGCTATTCGGTCCAGGGCCTAAGTCAGTGGAGGACCACCATAAGGGAGAATATGACAAAGCCTGGCAGGATGTCCATAAGGCACAAAGTCTGGGGTTCCAAGTTCCTGCAGAGCTTCTCAAGGCTCTTCGTGAAGTTTCAGAAGGGGAAGGACACGATGGTAGAATAACATCCACGCCCGTGGTCGATTAAGCTTAGGCTACTTTCTGCCAGGTATGAATAGGCATTCTAAATGGGAAATTTCAAATTAGTTTTTTTCCTTCCGTAATCCCTTCGTGGAAAAGGAGACTTTTGATTGTTTACTTAGATTTTTGTAAAATTATCAGGGTTGTGTGAAGAAAATTATGTTTTTAAACCGTGTAAATGGGAAATCCTATAAGAAATATGAAAAGCCCTGCAAGATTAAGGAAGCTATTGCTCCGCATGAGACGGCCAGGTATAATCTGTATGGACTGTAGCGTGTTGCCATGCTGTCGATCGTTTTGCGCAGGTGGTGCACGGCATGCAGAATTGAGGTTACCTCAGACCTCTGACAAATCTTCGAACGGGAAGGATAAGTTCTTATGAAAAGACAGACCGGACTATTAACGATATGTGTCTGCCTCTTGGCGATCTCATCGATGTTGCCGGCAGCAAGAGGTCAGCGGACAGCCGTTGACGGAGAGGTTCGCAAGTATGTTGCCGAGCCGCCCGTAGGGATTTACTTCGACTTTCACGGTGGGACGTCGGGCAGGCCGGCAAAGTTCCTGGACCATCCTCATGTGGATGGTGTGTTTCTAAGAACAAGCTGGAAGCAGGTTGAAGCCCAGCGAGGTGTGTATGATTTCGGCCAACTGGCCAACACAACTAAGCCATGGGTCGAAGCAGGAAAAGGCGTGATAATAGGGATAGCTCTGGCAGGTCAGCATAATCGCAGCACCCCGGAGTGGGTCTATGAGGTTGTCCCGCCGATCAGCTATGAGCGTAAGGGTATTAAGGTCGAGGTGCCGAGGTGCTGGGACCCAAAATTTCTGCCACTTGTTGGCGGTATGGTCGAGGCGTTTGGAGAGCAATACAACGGCAACCCGAACATTAATGCGATTCTGGTTGGCCCTGCACACATTGGTTTCCTGACAGCGATGCCTAACCGTGTGGGAGCAGAGCAGTTTATGGAAGCTGGTTGGACGCCGGATAACTATAAGACGTACGCAACGGGCCTGTGTGCGCTGTACGCGCAGCACTTTCCGAACAGCAGGCTTTGGATGCGATGTGCGGGAATGCTGATTGGTATTCGCGAGCCGGCAGACTACGGATTCGACAATGAACCTTACTTTACCGATACGCGGAATGAGATTCTAGAGCATGCCGCCCGCACGTATGGGTGCACAATTGGGTTCAATGCGCTGGAGGCGGACTCAAAGGCATACATGGCCACGAAGGCGCCTCAGTTTCTGGCGCGGATGTCGGATGGCGTGGTGGCAGGCAAATACGGTCTTGAGGTCTCGGACGACTGGCCGATGTGGCTTCCTCTTAACAGGCGCCGGCAAAGCTCGCCACCAGCCAACCGGCTTGAGGACAGCTCCGCTGAGACGATGAATGCTTACTTTGAGGCGTGCATGAGGAACGCAATCGGGGGCTTCAGGGGCGTACCGGAATCACACATAACGTTGATGAAGCTGCTCGAGACGGATCTTTCTGCCAGCTATCCGGGGTACGAGGAATACCAGCAGCAGGTATATGAGATAACGGGGTGGGTGCGAGAGCAGATGAAAAAGAACGCTACTGCACTTTACCAGAAATAGTAGACCGCACTTCAGAAAGCGAGTGCTTTTCCGCACCATCCCTTTTTCGACTTGCTCTGGTTGTCACAGGCGCCAAGGCGATCGCATGGCCCTTAATACTTCCCTCACGCATTGCTGCCAAAGTTCGAAACACTCGCTCTTTATTTCCCGATATAAATGTGTTAAATTATAGGATTGTATGGTAAAGGATAGCATAGATATCCAGTTTCCCTTTGCAAAAAAGAAAAGAAAATTTGTTTCTCGAAATAATAGTATTTATACTCAGAGAAGCTAATTTGATAGAAAAGGACTTTTAGAAAAAGAAATTTGGTACTTAGATAATGGGGAAGTAGTTATTGTTTTAGATGATGGCGCATACATTTCCAAACGGAAGGCTGAGGAACTTGGAATGCAGCATTTTGAACCTTCTGCTTTAATGAATTTAGCTAAAAAAGAGTATTATTTTGGGAAGAATGGTAGAATATGTTTTCTTCGTGGTATGGAAATTTATTATAGTTCTGAGATTGTTGAAATAGACCCTCCTTTTGAAGAAGACTTTGAACAAGAATATGATATTAGTAAGGATTTTGAAAACCTTTAAATTTTCTTCTCAGCATCACCGCACCCAAGCCGAGCAGCAAGAGCGTTTGCGGGTTCGGGGACTGTTAAGCAGACTCAATTAGAACGCTGGCTCCGCTGGGCACATCCGGTAATCCCGACCAGTCACCTTGCATCTTTCCTATAATGTTTACCGCTGATGCAGATCGAATTTCATCAGCCTCTGAAGCTGGTGTTGGACCAAAGAATAAACAAAGTGCCTTACCAGTTGGCCAGTATCCCAATTCACCAGCTTCCAGAACCTCCCGACTGCCTTTTTCAAGCTCGGCTGTAACCGGGATGGAAAAATATATTTCCCCACCCCAACGTTGCGTTTTGGCCTTTATAGGCAGTGTATCGACTATAGATTTTGCAGTTGGGGTATCATTTAGTTCCGCTCGGACTTGAACTTTTCCTGCTGTGATTATTATGCTCTTTGGCACTTTTAGCTCCTTGGTCAGGAATTTGGCCAAATTAGACTTGATACAATTGTATGTTTCTCAAGCTATAAATCAAGGAAAAACAGAGCCGGTATTTTAGCGTTTTATTCTCAACATCACCACAGCCAAGCCGAGGATTATTGTTATTTGGCGAAATTCAATTAC
>CAYNKI010000374.1:0-3176 GCA_964397675.1 uncultured Pirellulales bacterium | reverse complement strand
TCAAGCTGCCCTGAGAAAGCAAACCAATCAGGTAATTAAAAGCCTTCCGGAGCAGCTAACTCTGGAAGGCTTTTTTTGTTCGTGAACAAGGAGACAAGTACATTGCTTCACAAATATCACGACTATACTGAAAAGGAAGTATTTCCTAAAATAGATTTCTCCGCTCCGCGATGCTGCGCATCGCTTCGGTCGAAATGACAAAGGGTGATGTTGACAATGCTAATTAGAGCATTTACTATATGCCGTTTTATTGTTTTAGACTTTTTGAGGATTTGTTAGATGTCTGAGAAGAAAACGAAGGGTTATCGTGACACATTGAATCTGCCGAAGACCAGCTTTTCTATGAAGGCCAATCTTGTGCAGCGTGAGCCGCAGTTGCGCAAACAATGGGCAAGCATGAACATTTACTCCAAGATAAGACAGGCACGCCAGGGTGCTCCTAAGTATACGTTGCACGATGGGCCGCCTTATGCCAACGGCGATATTCATATGGGCCATGTTATAAACAAAGTCCTTAAAGACCTTGTCGTTAAGTATAAAACTATGACAGGTTTTGATGCACCGTATATACCGGGCTGGGACTGTCACGGACTTCCTATCGAATCAAAGGTGACAGAGCAGCTCGGCGAAAAAATTCACCAGATGAGCAAGCCGGATATACGCAAGGCGTGTATGAAATACGCCAGCAAATACGTAAAAGTGCAAAGCAAACAGTTTCAAGAGCTGGGTGTATTCGGCGATTTCGAGAATCCCTACCTTACATTTAAGCCAGAGTACGAGGCAGGGATTTTGGAAGTATTCGCCGAGCTGGTCGGTAAAGGATTGGTTTATAAGCAATTGAAACCGATTCACTGGTCGATCGGGTGCGAGACGGCTCTGGCAGAGGCAGAGCTGGAATATAAGGATATTTCGTCACCAAGCATCTTTGTAAATTTTCCTGTCGCCGAGGAGAGTATCGAGCGATTAGTTGAGCTTAGGATGCTGACGAAGGACGAGGTACGAGGTACGAGGGACGCCAAGGTCTGCTTTATGATATGGACGACCACGCCCTGGACGTTAGCTGCTAATCTGGCGATAGCGGTGCACCCCTACTTGGATTATACGGCTATAAGTTATGAAATAGACGGCAATAAGTTTATCTCCATATTGGTAACCGATCGAATTGAAGCGGTGGTTGCGGCAGGTGGCCTAAAAGAAGGCCAATACAGTATTTCGGAAAAGAAAATTCGGGGCAGTGAGCTTCAAGGTTTGCGATACCAACATCCTTTTGTAGAAAGCAATCCGACAAGTAAAGATGCTTATATGATTATACTTGCTGAGTACGTCACCACCGAAGATGGTACGGGGCTTGTCCATACTGCACCGGGACACGGCGTTGAGGACTATGTATCGGGACAGACGTATAACTTGGAGACTTATTCGCCGGTGATGGCTGATGGGCGGTATGATGATACCGTACCAGACTGGCTGCAGGGACGAAATGTCTTGGAGGTCGACTCTATCGTAAATAATCATTTGCGCGAAAAAGGACTGCTTTTCGCTGAAGATACGATTTCGCACAGCTATCCGCATTGCTGGCGGAGCAAAGGGCCGGTTATCTTTAGAGCCACGGAACAATGGTTTATCAGTGTTGACAAAGAATTACCAGGTCTTAGAAAGAGTCTGCGTGACTTGGCGCTGGAGAGCATTAACAGCGTGAAATGGATTCCTGCGTGGGGCCAAAAACGTATTGCGGGGATGTTAGAGTCAAGACCCGATTGGTGTATCAGCCGGCAGAGAACCTGGGGACTACCTTTGCCTGCGTTTATAAATTTGGCTGGGCAAACTTTAATGACAAAGGAATCCGTATTAACCGTGGCGAAACATATAGCAGAAAAAGGCTCGGACAGTTGGTTTACGGATTCACCTCGTGAGATTCTTGGCGATGATTTTGAGCTGCCGGATGGATTTGATTATGATGACATGCAGAAGGAAGAAAACATCTTTGATGTTTGGTTCGAATCGGGCTGTAGCTGGCACAGCGCAGCGCAGAAAAGCGGCTGGCCCGTGCCGGTGGACTTATATTTGGAAGGCTCGGACCAGCATCGCGGGTGGTTTCAACTGTCGCTTCTGCCGGCCCTTGGGGCAATAGCTAAGTCGCCATATAAAAGCGTTTTGACGCATGGTTTTGTGGTTGATGAAAAGGGTATAAAGCAGTCGAAGTCGCTGGGCAACTATGTCAACGCCCAGGATGAAGTGACAAAATACGGCTCTGATATTCTTCGGTTGTGGGTGGCCAGCGTAAATTATCAGGAAGATATACGCTGCAACGATGAGCTGATAGGACGAACTCAGGACGCCTATAGAAAAATCAGAAATACTCTGAGATTTTTGCTCGGCAATACTTTTGACTTTGACACAAACGAAAAAAGCGTAGCCTATAACGACTTGTTCGAGATAGATAAGTGGGCGATGCAGCAACTACAAAGGCTAATTACTAATGTCACACAAGCGTATGAAGATTTTTTCTTCCATAAAGTCTTTTCGCTTATATACAACTTCTGCACAGTCGAGATGAGCAGTATCTATATGGACGTGCTCAAGGACAGACTCTACTGCGATGCGCCGGATAGCCCGTCTCGGCGGAGCGCCCAGACAGCGATGTATGAGATACTCGATTGCCTGGTTAGAATGCTGGCGCCTATTTTGGTGCACACCGCAGAAGAGGTATGGACAGCGATGAAATCGAGGGACGACGAAGTGGAAAGTGTGCATATAGCTGAGATGCCAAAGGTTGATGGTTCAATCGATTGGCAGAGCGCCGAATCAAGATGGAAGAAGTTAATGGGGCTGCGTGACGAGGTTTTGCGAGTTTTGGAAGGCTTGAGACAAGACAAAAAAATCGCAAGTAATCAGGAGGCATGCGTAACTATCTATTGCAATGATGAAGATGCTGCGGTCCTAAATGAATTTGGCCTGGAGCAATTTGCAGCACTTTGTATCGTCAGTGAGGTAACGCCACAGAAAGGTGCAAGTGAGACAACTGTGTCAGCGGAAAAGAGCCGTTACAATAAATGCCAGAGGTGCTGGAACTATTGGCCCAGCGTTGGAGCCGATAACGAGCATCCTGATTTGTGCAAGCGATGTATCGAGGTAATTAGTAAAACCGGCTCAATCCAATAAAAGAAAGGAGAATA
>CAYNKI010000373.1:0-3181 GCA_964397675.1 uncultured Pirellulales bacterium | reverse complement strand
TGCTTGTCAGAAGTACACTGCCGCGTTCATATCGGTGTGCCAACAAGGTAAACAATACCTCCATTTCCTCGCGGTTCTGCTTGACATAGCCAAAGTCGTCGATCATTAACACATCGAACCGTCCCAGCTTCTTGAGCAACTTATCGAGCACCAACTCCTGTTTGGCTCTCAACAGTTCCTGAACCATCAAATCGCAGGTAGCAAAGTAAACCTTCCTTCCCTGCCTTGCCAGTTCATGACAGATTCCGCAAAGCAGATGCGTCTTGCCACTTCCGGGCTTTCCGAAGGCCAATATGTTTTCACGGCGATCGGCAAAGCCACCTCCGGCAAGTACCTTGGCCTGCCTGCGAATCTTAAGCGGCAGCCGTTTAAGCTCGAATGTTTGCAATGTCTTCTCCAGCGGCAGCTTCGATGCTTTTACCAGCCGGGCGATTTTGTTGGCCCGTCGAACCTCACATTCCCTTTGGGCCAGTTCATAAAGATACGCCTCATAGCCAAGTTCATCTGCCATAGCCTTTTGCGCAAATTCCTGATGATATTCCCGGAACATCGGAAGATGTAACTCTTTGAGCAGTTCAATCAATTGTTTATGCCGTTGTTTATTCATACGCATACACACTCCGGCGTCTCTAATAACAGGTCATAATCATTGATATCCACCGGCTCGATATGGACAGCCGTGGGCTCAGGAGGTCTTTGTTTGGAGTCGATAAACTGTTTGACTTTTTCAGAGCTTATCTCATCCTCAAGGTTTATCAGCAGACGCAATGCTTCATTGACAAGCGATTCATCTTCTTTTGCGGCCAACTCCAAAATCCTGAGATACTCTTTGTTGGCCTCTCTGGTACTGCAAGCATCTCGAAGAATGTCGTAAGCTATCCTGAACAGACTCGTTGGAAACAGAGCATCTTTATAGCAATAGTTCTCAAAGGCGCCTGGCTTTCGAACCAGTATGTCGATGTGATGACGGTAGTTGATATAATATCCATTCTCGCCGCGCAGGCGAGGAAGTGTCTCGATATGCCGCTGAGCGTACCATAGTTCGAGTGTGTCGGCATATACACGAATCTTGACCGTTTCACCGGCAAGCCGGCTGTGCGCTGAATAGGTATTGTGCAGCAAGCGAAATGTGCCACCGCGACCGATTTTACAGGTTTTGATATCGTAATCACCATAGCGCCGAGCGGGAAGCTCCTTGAGAGCCTCAATCTCTTCAGCAAAACGTTTGTGGCAGTTCTGATTCATACGGTCTATAATCTTTTGCAGGAACTTTTCATAGTCGGCAACGCTGTCAAAATCGCGGCTGCCGCGAATAATCAAGGACTGGTCAATCGCTTTCTTGAGCAGATCGTTGCTCTTTTCAACATCGCCGTTTTCATGGGGACTGCCCGGGTTTGTCTTTGCTGATTCAAAACCGTAATGATCTGCAAGACCCTGGTACTTAGCCGTAAAAATATCAGGATGACCCACCTTGTGTACAGCACTTGTAAGGCAGTCGGTTCGGTGGAGCGATGGCACGCCGCCTAATTTCCATAACGCATCCTGAACGCCGAGCGAGAGACTTTCAAAGCTTTCTGAAGAACATATTCGAGCCGCCTGCCAATTCGAGTAACACAGCACAAAATGATAAAGCAGATGCTCGAACGGCTGCCTGGCAATCGTAATGTTAAGCTTGTTCATGCTTGTAAAGTCCGAACAGGCCCATTGACCGGGTTCGTAGTGCTGTGCGAAGAAAATCTCTTTAGCAGGGCCGTACAGAGCCTTCCAGGCCTTAATCCGACGCTGCAGCGTACGGAGCTGGCCGTTATGGTACTTGCCCGGATAGGCCAGTTGGAGATGCCGCAAGAGGGTCTTGGCTTCCAATGTCGCCTGGGTGTCTTCCAGTATCTGCTCGATAAACGCCCAATCGTCGGCAAACGGATCCTGCCGTGTCGGCCAGGTGTGTTCGACCCTGCACTGGCTGGGCAGTTTGCCGTTTTTTAGATACTTATGAGCCGTTTTGCTGCTTATACCAGCCGCATCCGCGGCCTGGTACAAATATTCATGTTTGTTCCGCATGTCGAACAATCTCCTTACCTGCAGGTCTGTAACCATCCGAAATCTCCTAACTTAAGGAAATCCAGACAGTTTATTGTCTCTGTCTAATGTCCGGAAACTTTATTTGTCGCCGAAGGTAAGAATAATTGTCGCTGGTCAACGGTGACTGTCACTAGTTAGTCTCTATTATACGCTTCTTCGGCCTCTCAAATTTTAGCCCTATTAACTCACTATATTTTTTCTCTGTTAACCGCTTCCAATCTTCAGAGATTTCACTTTTTGTTATGTTTTCTAAATTGAACGTTTGTTTGACCATATTATCCATCCCTTACGAATTTATTTTATCGGCAATTGATTTAGGTGAAATAACAAGGCTTTTGCTTAAAATCAGGTAGGTCTTTTTTAGATTTTTCAGACTTGATTTAGTTATACGACCTTCATAAACAGCCGATAAATTAACAACGGAGAATGTCTTTTTATCACGGGAAAAGTGTCTTTAATTCGGAGAATTAAAATGGTTGATACTGACAAACAAAATAAACGTTGGTTTTTGAAAGTAGAGCTTCTGGCACTATTCTGTGTGGTGCTTCTTTGGGTGGTCAATTTGAAGACTGATTGTATTCCCCGTGTTGCTTTTGGAGCAATCGAAGCATGGGATAAAGTTGAAACAATAAAAGCCTGCAAAGAAGCTATCCGCTCAAAACCGAATGATGCTGAGGCACATCTAAATCTCGGCAATACCTACTATGATGCGAATGAACCGGAAAAAGCCATTGAGAGTTACAAAACAGCTATAAGTTTAGACCCAGATTGCTTTGATGCACATCTGAATCTTGGTGATGTTTATTTCGGTTTAGGGCATTATGAGGAAGCCACAGAGTGTTTCAAAGAAGCCCTGAGAATAGACCCTGAATACTCATTTGCATACGCTGCTCTTGGTCGCACATATTTTGATTCGGGTCATTATGAAAAAGCTGTTGAAGTCTATAAACAACTCATGGAGCTTGAACCAGACATTATTGGTCTTAACCTGCTTCTTGGTCAAGCTTACTTTAAGATGGAACAGTATGAAGAAGCAGTTGAATCGTACAAAAAGGTAATAGAAAAAGAAGACAATGGAAAGAGTTAGTAGATATAAGTAACT
>CAYNKI010000372.1:0-3198 GCA_964397675.1 uncultured Pirellulales bacterium | reverse complement strand
TAAAACAATAAGTTACAATCCCCGTCGCGGGAATTTATTACCCTTAAGGGTATAAGCACCTGCCGGCCATCACAGGACCTCTAATTATATACCATTGGACCAAGTTTTCTGCAACCGAAATTGTTTTGAGTTAGTCCGAGAAATATAGCAGCAATACGCAATAATCAATGATACCGCTCCGCCGTATTCGTCAAACAATTGCCAATAGAGCAATGGTTGCAGAAATGATGTTTATTGCTTCTCAAAGGCATTCGTTATTATGACCAATGGATAACAAGCCTCTTAAATTTTTCTGTTTTTAAGCACTTTTTCAATAAAGGATTCAGTATCTACTTGGGGACTTTCCGGTGTTAGCAATATCTTACCATCCGGCCCAATGAGGAAGGACTTGGGAGCCGTATCATTTACTCCATAATCAGATGAAATTTTAGAATTCAGCCCAATACGGGCCTGTGGCCAGATGAGGCCGTATTTCTTTACATGTACACACACTAACTGTTCATTATCGTCCATACTAAGACTAATCATCTCAAAATCGTCACCAAACGAGGCTTTCATATCCGCATAAAATTTCCTCAGTTTAGGCGTTCCAGCAACACAGGGTCTGCACCAAGTGGCCCAAAAGTAAAGCACCACTACCTTACCACGATAGTCTTCAAGCACTGTTTCTTTTCCATCGAGCGTTTTAAGGTTGAATTGGGGGGCAGCAACACCGATCTTCGGAGGGATCTTTATTTCTCTACTTTTAATAACCCCAAATGTTTGAAGTAATGGTAATTCTTTCTGTAGCCGTTCTAAGTTTGAAGGACTAAAGTCGTTTCCAGATGTAATTCTTAGAGTTCTCAATGCCTTAAGTCTCCCAAGGTGGCCGAGGCCTTTATCTGTGAAATCACCATTAACTTGCAATCGCTCTAATCTATTCATGTTGGCTAAGTATGAGAGTCCAACATCAGTCATTGGAACACTGGGGGCAAGATCTTCCATAGAGGTAAGGCCAGCTAAGTGAGCTATCCCACCATCGCTAACTGTCTCAGAGTCAAAAACAAGACGTTTCAAACTACTAAGTGTCCTTAAATTAGCCAAATCCTCATCACATAGCGGCATTTGACGAATCTGGAGTTCCTCAAGCTGTGTTAATCCTCCGATCTGAGTTAATCGGGACTCATCTAGCTTGATTTGCCATAGCCATAAGTAAATTAAAGGCAATTGTCGGAAATAAGCCAAACCTGCGCCGGTAACTTCCATATTTCTGTCGCCTCGGCCATTATGAAGCGTTAGTTTTTGTAACGATTTAAGTGTTGTCAATTTAGCCAGACCATCGTTCGTTATTGGGCAGTTCTGCAGACTCAGCACCTTTAAGTTTGTGAGTTTCGCGATATGGGATAATCCTTCATCGGTAACACCAGGGCCGCCAATGTCGAGTTCCTCGAGCAAATTAAGGCTCGAAAGATGGCGCAATCCTTCGTCTGTGCAGATCTGCTTAGTCGTGCGAATGATAAGATGCTTGAGTTTCGGGAGTTGGGCCAGGTAGGTCATACCTCTGTCGCTCAAGGTGTGATTTGGGAGCTTCAAAGATTCAAGTGACTTCACATCTTTCAGATGCCAAAGCCCATTATCAGTAACTTGAGTGTATTCAAGGTTTAGTTCCTTGAGCAAAGGCATGGCCTTGAGGTAAGCGAGGCCCTTGTCAGTAATATTCGTTTTGAAAAGAATTAAGCTCTCCAACAGAGTAAGATTTGATAAGTATGCCAATCCTTTGTCGGTAATGTTCGTATTGCCAACATTAAGACTTTTAAGAGAAATGGTATTTTTAAGGTGTGCTAGACCCGCATCGCTTACATGCGTGTTCTGGAGATTGAGATAGCTAAGTGAGGTCAACTTTGCAAGATGAGCTAAGCCAGCATCAGTAATGTTGGTACCACCAAGGTATAAGTCCCTTAGTGAGGTTACCTTTGCAACGTCAGCTAAGCCAGCATCAGTGATTTTCGTGGATAAAAGACTTAGTTTTTCCAGTGACTTCAGTCCACTAAGATAAACAAGTCCGGCATCGGTGATTTCCGAACTGAGGTGCAAGTGTCTCAGCGATTTTAAGCCTTTGATAACCTGCAGACCCACATCAGTAATTTTCGTGCCTCTTAGGTTTAGCACTTTCAACCCAGTCAAACCATCAAGATGTCGCATGCATGTATCATCGGCTCCTGTGCTCTTTAAATCCAGCGTATGCAGATCATTCCACCCCAATGTTGAAAGTGGCGATAAATCTTGCACCCCAGCCTTGCTGACAATAAGTTTTAGTTGTTTATCTTCTGGCACAACCACATCGCCAATTGCCTCCCCAAAGTATTCCCATTTATCACCAGACTTGTGGATACTTTGAAAAAGGCTCTCATTGATCCCTATATCCTGTATCTTTAGTCTGCCTATTGAGCGATCCTTCGGAAAATGCAGCACACGGGTCTCACCAGCGATCAAACCCTTTTTCTCCCCAACTCCTTTTAATCTACCACCTTCCTTTGCAACATCCTCACCCCGCACAGCGGGTTTTTTATCTTTGCTTGCACCAAGTGCATTAGCTGCCATCGCTGCGTTTTCGTTAGTAGCAACAATGCACACAAACCCTACCAATAGCAGACAATTAATAAATGTTCTCATTTTAAATTGTCTTCTATCTGCTGCATTAATTCTTTTCTTGTTTTTGTCTCTTATGCTAAAATAGACAATTGACATTTTATTTTAGTTCCCAAATTTCTGATAGGAGAAAACATAAAATACTCTCTCCAAACTACCCATCTTGAATTTATTTCCTTTTGACCTTACGGCTGTGTTTAGTGAGGAAAATCCATACAACCGTCCTACAACCAAAACATCAAATAGCTCATAAAATCACAAAATTTTCATAATTGTCAACATTTCCCACCCTCTTTTTGCTCGTGCTTAAGTCCCGCACTAATTACACTTTTCGTCATTGCAAGGAAATACTTACCTGCCTAAAGGCAGCGGTGGCTGCCTCCGGTTCGGACTGTTTTTACTTACTGCGGAGTTTCACTCCTGCGTAATACTGTATGTTCCTCATTCCGGCCTCCGGCAGCCCTGCGCAGCGCAGTATAGCCCCCGCGGCGTAAGAACTAATGCCTCAGTGGGATTTTTAGCGCGGAGTTTCGGGTTAGTACAAGGCGTTTGCCTGCTGCCGCCCGGAGG
>CAYNKI010000371.1:0-3199 GCA_964397675.1 uncultured Pirellulales bacterium | reverse complement strand
AGTGACGGCAGAGGCCTTGTAAAAGCCGGGGCGAGCTTGGAACTGCTGCCGTCATCGGCCCTGGAAAAGATGATAGCTGACGCCAATAACAGAACCGCTACAAGTTACCGGCTTGGTGGCAGAGTTACCCGATACAGGGGCAACAATTTTATATTCCCAACTTATTTTTTGCCCCTCACCAAAACAAGGAAGCCGCCGTCGTCAACGTCACAAAAATCGCCGCAGCAAGAAACCCGACCGACAATCAATGAGCCGAACGATGTATTGACCATACCGAAAGAGCTGATAGAAAAGTTACCTGACAGAAAGAAAGGGATTGACTACAGAAAACGCCAAGAAGAAAAAGCACTTAAAACTAAACTCGCCGAAGGCGGCCGTGCGGGAAAACCAGGTCTAAAGCAGGATTTTATCTTAGTTGACCGGACCGCACTTTTCCGTGATATGAGTGAGGGGGCAGAAGGCGGCTGGCGTGAGGTCAGCTTTGTTCTTGACGCTCTTGGCCGGACAGAGGCAAAGATTTCACTTCGGCTGCTGCCCTGCCAGGCACTGGAGCAGGCCCAGCGCGAGCAGTCGTCTGAGCCGGACGCGCTGCGATTCAAAATAGCAGGGATTGTAACTACATATAAAGGCAAACACTATCTGCTGCTGCTGCGGGCAACACGAGTCTACAGCCACGGCAACTTTCCCAGATAGGAGACCTCTTTGAGCAACGAACTCGACCAAATCCTGACCGTGGAAGGACAGCCAGGGTTCCCTTACAAATTGGGAGAACTTCGTGGTTTAACAATGAATATGGCAAAATTTGGCCCCGATGAAGATGGACTCCAAGACGTAAGAAAGATTCTTGTGGAAGTTTTTGAACATAGGGATAAAGCTGTAGCCCAATATACAGAAGAGTTTGATCAAGTTAAACTTATGCCTGAACAATTCCATGTTTCCAAAGGGGAACTGGAGGAAGCCCACAAGAAAATTGACAAGCTTCTTTTGCTGTCGCTTCGGCAGGCGATTGAAAACGTAAGAAAATATCAGACTGAAATCTTTATCGGCAATAGAGGTGCTCATCGGGGAATAAAATACAAAGTTATAAAGCCAGTTGGCATTTGTGTACCGGGGGCTTCGGCACCGCTGCCCTCAACAGTAATAATGACAGCGGTGCCAGCGATAGTAGCAGGTGTAAAGCCAGAAGATATTGTCATAGTTTCACCGCCGAGATACAACCACAGCATTCATCCAGTAATATTAGCCGTTTGCTACGAACTGAGGATCACGAAAGTTTATAGAATAGGCGGTGCGCAGGCAGTGGCAGCTTTAGCAGTTGGGACAAACAGCATTCCCAGCGTCAACAAGATTGTCGGTCCGGGTAATAAATGGGTACAAACAGCTAAACACGAATTGTCTGGATTGGTTGGTATTGATTCATTAGCTGGCCCAAGCGAAGTGCTGATAATCGCAAATGATAAAGCTAATCCAGCGTGGGTGGCGGCTGATATGCTCAGCCAAGCAGAGCATGACCCAGGATGCTCGGTTGTGGTTACGGATTCAAAAAACTTTGCAGAAAATATTCTCAATGAACTAAAAAAGCAAGTAAAGCAACTGGACAGGGCAAAACAGACAATCGAGTGCCTGGTAGAATTTGGCAAGATTGCTGTGTTTAAGGAAATGGATAATGTAATTGAATTTGCTAATGAATTTGCGGCGGAGCATTTGGAAATTCAATGTGGTGAAGAAAGCAGGAAAATCGCTGACAAAATAGACAATGCCGGTGCGATATTTATCGGAGATTACAGCCCTGTGGCTGTTGGTGATTACTGGGCCGGCCCAAGCCATACTCTTCCGACTGGGATGACCGCAAAGTTTTCCAGTGCGCTAACCAGCAACGACTTTATCAAGTCAACGAGTATTATCGAGTACGATAAGAAAAAACTTGCTGAGAGTGCGGAAGATATTATCCGTTTGGCTGAAGCCGAAGGGCTCGACGCCCACGCAAAAAGTATAAAAATCCGACAGCAGGATTAACCGTTAAACCGCCCAGTTAAGTTTTTCCTGATACAGCCAGTAAAATCTGCCCAGCAGATGAGCGGCGACAAACGCCAGATAGATACCGGCACAACTAATAAGAAAGGCAAAATGTTCCGATTCGCCCACTTTCTGCCCGAGCACACCAATCAGTAATACTGCTGCAAGAAATAGTAAGACAAGCCCACAGTATTGACGCAGCGTATTTGATATTGAGTTGTAGAACAAGCGGGGGTTAAGACCCACAGCAGAGTCAAACATAACAACGGCCAGTAATGCCATCGGGAAAGAGAAAACCGCATAGAGCAATAACAACCAGAAAATCACGTCGGCCCTTTCGACAAACAACATATAAAAAACAAAAGGCATAAAAAAAACTCCAAAACAACCAATTATGTTCACCATCTGCCAGAACATATCGACTACACGAGGAATGTACCCTATAACCTTTGGCGCTCGCAAGCCGCCCTCAGCGCTGTCGCGTACACATTCAGCAAAGTACCAATACATATATAAAACCACAACGACCTTTATAACCAAACTTACAAGCCCAAATAAACAAGAAAGCTGGATAATCATAATCTCCTGCAGAAAATCTATTAACAATGGTACTCCAATAAAAATCGCAAGGTTCGCAAGGCCCGATACGTTCATGGGATACAGGAATATGTCAATAATCCACGGCAGCTTGCGTTCGCCGATTTGTTCGGTTTCGTCTTTTCCTAATCCTTCATTGGCTTTTTGCAATTCTTCAAGACCTTTTTCAGACGCGATATCTTGACTGCTTTGTTGATTTGCAGTTGGCAACTCTGCCGGAATATCAAAAAGAGCATGGTCTAAACCCGAATATTTTTTACTCACCTCCGAATCGCTAAAATTGCTTTTACCCTCAACCGGCGCTGCGTTTTCCACTTTCGGGACAACAACTATATTCTTGCACTTTGGGCACTTGCCTTTTTTGCCGGCGTGAATTTCAGAAATACTAATTTCCTGGCCGCAGTTTTTGCAAAGGAACTTAATCATAGGTTCTCCGCCGGCTCCACTTGCTTGTCTCCGCTGCCTGGAAGTCAGGCTAAGTAATTATGGACTTGCTAATTTTTCTTTTATTAGTTCTCTGGCTTTGGTGAGGGCGTCTTTGATTTTCTCCGGTTTTTTCCCGCCGGCCTGTGCCATTTGCGGCCTT
>CAYNKI010000370.1:0-3210 GCA_964397675.1 uncultured Pirellulales bacterium | reverse complement strand
GTCTCCCCCTGGACGTCCCGGGACGCAGGCGCGAACCGTTTCCCCCCGAATGGGAACTCTACGATCTCAAGAAAAACCCCCGCGAAATGAACAACGTTTACAACGACCCCACATACGCAGACGTCGTTGCCGACCTGAAGAAGGAGCTGCTACGCCTCAAACGCGAACTCGGCGACACAGACGATCGCTACCCCCAACTGATGGCACTCAGCGAGACGCCCCGCGAGTCCAGTTTGTAGCGGGAGGTGGCCGCAAAGTTGCCTCGGAAAAGAAAAATTTTGATAGTCCAAATTGAATTTGGTAAAATTATTGGCATCGAAAGGATTGAATTCTGTTCTGTAACTTTTTATATGGGAAATCCCGGATCAGAATAGATATCACAAGCAAGCCCCGTTAAATAGGAGACAGGCTATGAAATATCGTAGCTTAAAAACGATTGCACTTTTACTGCTTTGCATAGCCGGCAGCATCTCTTGTACCTCTGATAAGCAAGATAATGAGTCTACGACTCATAGCACGGATACTGTGAAGCACAAGAAAGAACACAAATCAGACACCAAAAAAAGCCCCTGGAAATTGTACAAGGACAATCCTGTAATAACGATGGGAAAAGAAGGCACCTGGGACGCGGGCGCTCTGGGTTCCATGACCGTGCTCAAGGTAGGAGATACCTACCACATGTATTACGAATCGTGGGGAGTAAGGAGTGAAAAAACATGGGCCGCTGAAGATTACAGCAGCCTCCAGATTGGGCACGCCACATCAAAAGACGGCATTCAATGGACAAAGGACCCGGGTAATCCCGTCATCCCAAAAGGGAAGAAAGGCGAGTGGGACAGTGATGGCACATGGGATCCCTTTGTGGTATACGAGGACGAGAAGTTCAAGATGTGGTACGGCGGGGGCATGGAACATTGCGACTGGGCGTACGCCGAATCAGAAGACGGCACAAACTTCAAGAAAATGGGACGACTCAGCGGGATTGGTAGTGTAGAAGACTGTCACGTTGTCAATGACAAGGAAAACGGCCGCTATCTGATGTACTACTGGGACCGTTCAGGGCCGACCGTGATGCTTGCTGAATCTCCTAATGAAATGGCCTTTGATTTCGAAGGCGCGAAACCTATACGTATTGGCGGCGAAGATTACAGGGAGATCGACGAAAACAAAACCGGCTATTTCAAGTTTAACCACGTCATAAAGGAAGCGCCGGGTAAATGGTACATGTTCTACGGTGAACAGGGACTGCCCCATTGCGCAAATACCACCGTTCACATGGCCACATCAAAAGACGGCAAGCACTGGAAAACAGCCAAAGGAGACCTGGTGCCCGGTCACGACGGAGAGATCATCAAGATAAAGGACGGGCTTTATTACATGTACTACGGACTTCAGGGCCATTTCGACGCCAAAGACTGTGATATCAGGCTGGCGATACTCGAAGGAAATCTGGACGACTAACGAAGCAGGACTCAAAGAAATTCGGCATGGATTAAAAAAAAACTTCCTGGCGTCAGTTTTTACCCATCCTACATGCTACAGCAACATTATACATATAAGTATAAAAATGGTTATCGTATTGAACATCCTGACATATGTCCCACCGGTGCACTACTTTTGATGTGTCTTGCCTTAGTTGGTGCGAAGCACCAACTAAGGAGGTTTATCGCTTCACAGCCAAAAGATGAACAGGAAGATGGGAGCATATGTTTTATCATATACTCCCGTCCATCTTCCGGCATCGACCAAGCGCTCAGGTTGCTCCTCAGCAGAGCCCTATCCTCTTGATCGATAATATCGATTATAGTTTTACTGTTATTGGAGTCAAGCATTTTTGTTATCCAATTCTTTATCAATCTGTTGGTACACCTCAACCAGCGAAACACTGCAATTTAAAATGTGAGATATCTCAGCGGTGTCCAACCCTTGCTGTAAACAGTGCCTTACACGATCGAACTGTCCCAGGTAACGATCAACCGCCTCGAGACAGTGATAGGTTTCACGGCCAATTTGATCGGCACTCTTGCCTTCAACATAACGCTTGTAACAAATAATCCATTTGTGTGACAATGACTTACCGACATCATGGATAGTTCCGCGTCGAGGTATTAGAGTTTTGTTTTGACGCTCGTAGTTCGACAATAACTGGGCAATGAGTGAGTCAGCAAAGTTTAATATTTCAGACAGATCCTGATTGGTTAATAAACCTCCCTGCTCGTATGCCTGTCGACACATTCGAATTGCTTTACGCAGCCTCCACTGACCAGGTGGCACTCGGTCTATGCGTGACTGAATATCTTCAGCCGTACTGGCGTCCAGAACCACTGTAACCAGATCAGTATCCGCCATCTTTTTATGCCTGGCAGGTGGATTATCTATACTAACCGCCGTCCAAACTATCTGGCCATGATGAACGTAATCTTTCGACCGGATATGATTATGAACCAGCTCCATAATCATTTCTGCACAGAGCTTGCAAATACGGGGTCCGCCAATACGTGGGAATTCCTTTGCAATCCGGTGGGCTAAGGCATTTTCCAGCGTTTTGGCCAATAATGGCTTTAATCCAGCTTTTAGACTATCTTTCTTTTTAATCATGTTTCCGTCTCCTACTGGGTTTTTTCCCCCCTTTTGAGCACGTCCCCAGACGCATCAGTTCCTCAATATGATAAGACATATTCTTGTCCGATTCACATTCGGTTATAATATCAAGATACTGTTGAACTAAAGCTTTACCTCTCCGCAAGAGAAAGGCAATTTGTCCTACCTGCATATCTTTGCGTTTCAGATGTACACAACGTGTAAACGTGGCAAGGTAATTGTTTACTGCTTGCGGGCTGTGCTTCATTATTTGGCAAATCTGTGTCATTGTTTTTCCTTCCAGTGCCAGATGGACTATTTTGGTTCGGTGAGTTAAAACTGGACCAATGTCATGGACGGTGCTACGTAATGGTATCATTACATCCGGGTTTACTTGGCGTAGAACATTCAAGTCCCGAGTTATTGTGCGTGTTGATACAAAAAACACTCGATAGGCCAAATCTTCACGAGTCAACAAGGCGCCTTGGCTCAAAGCTTCCTGGCAAAGATCGAGGATGCGAGCCTGTCGAAAACCAGCAGCTCCCTGCTCCTGTAAAATCCGGTCATCTTCAGGTCCACGATGTATTGTCAGGCATACACTTTGTTTTTCGCAATCAACTACAGGTTTAC
>CAYNKI010000369.1:0-3229 GCA_964397675.1 uncultured Pirellulales bacterium | reverse complement strand
TTTTGACAGGATTTACAGGATTAAGTTATTGGTAACAAAGGAGTTAAAATTTTTTTATTTTTTTTGGATTTTGTCGTTAGGTATGTGCGGTTTTGATTGATTTTTAACCACAGATTGCACAGATTATTAAGGATTAACACAGATTTACGCAATGAGATTCTGGATACTTGATGCTGGATACTCGATACTGGATGCTCGATACTTGATGCTCGATTCTTGATATACGAGCGACGAGCGACGTTTTTTTATGGTGGACAGAGATTATTTTGGTTGGTAGATTTGGGGCTTAAAGATCGCAGATATCCGGGAGACGCACCAGATGATAGAATTAAGGAATTGCGTAAAATTAAGAGGTGAACGGCCATACTTTTGATGAAAAGGCTGCTATTTCAAAAAAGGTCTTAGAATTTTGGGATTATGAGAAATGGAAGATAAACAGGAATCCTTAGTAAGTACTAAGCTTACACGGCAAATACGCTCCTTCTCAGCAGGGAAGGATGATTTGCAAAAGCTCTTCAAAATTCTCAAGGAACGAAATGAAAGCGCGCGAAACATCGAGGTTTCCAACTTCAAACAGATTGACCAAACTGAGAAAGAGTACGAAGAAAACAAGAAGCTCCTTTATGACAGCTTCGAGCTTAAAATCACCGTAAATGGTAGTGATGGTAGCCAGCTTTATGGATCGGTTTCTGAGATCTTCGAATCACCAAATTTCCCAGAGAGAGTCAAATCGATTTTTTCGAATAGTGCAACAGTTTTCCAGGTTCGATGGAACTTCATTCCAAGAAACCGCTTTGAATTGTTACTAGATTTTTCTAAGCCCAGTTTGCTTGACTTCTCTTTCTTGCCTTCCCAAGCCACCCCGAATACCAGCGCGTTTGCCGTTTCTGGATACGACACGACATGGGTTCATGGGGTGTTCAACGAAGTGAGTGTATTCATGGACAACCATCGTGCACGTGGTGCATGTTTGCACAAACATAGCATTTATGATCTTCTTCTCTATGCATTTGGTTTTCCCCTTGCATTTTGGGTCGTTTACAAATCGTCTGGATATGTGACACGAGTATTTGGCGGCTTTTCCGAGTTTGTGAAAGCCGCATGTTACGTCTACGTTTTCTTAGCATCTCTAATTATTTTTCGGGTTCTATTTCACTACGCAAGGTGGCTTTGGCCGCTACTCGAATATAAAACTGCATCAGACAAAGCGACGAAGCATAGATTTTTCCTGTGTACTATTGTGATAGGATTGATTACTGCTTTCATCTATGACCTTGTGAAGACTCTGACTTAGGAGGTTAGAAAGAAATAGCTTGGAAAAATGATAAAAAAACAAGGAACAGACTTGATGTCCAAAAAAGACGAACAAGACCGTTCACTTTTTTAGGATTCATTTAAAACTAGTAGGACGTGCGAAGAAGAAAAAGTTACCGAAAATGCAAATAAACAAAAGTAGAAGAAATGAAAGAAAGTGAGGTACACTATGGGCGATCTCTTCATCGTATCAACACAATACAATGATATCGTTGGTGGTGCCGCATTCGATGGCCACGACGGCCCGCCACTCTTCGAACTTGCCAAAAAGTCACGTATGCCAGAACAAGGCTATTGGCCGGTCGGATTCGAGTTGTTTCGATTTGACCCTGACGAGGATGGAAGCATACCCTTCACATTACTCGCAGTAATGTGCGAAGAAACAGGTGAAAAGATAGACGATATCCTTGAACATGCAAAATCTGCCGAAAAACTAACCGTCTACCGATACCAAGGCACGCTGAAGCCAGCAGACTTTGGCTTGCTATTCAAGCGCATAGACATTAAGGCCCTCAGAAAAGACTTGCCAAGGGAAAAAGTCGTTCTAGAGTACCCTCCAGAAGACTAATTGCTGGGTAATGAGCCAGGATATTGAAGTCTCTCAGAACAATTAGGGGATTTACGCTTGGTTTATGACCACTAGGACGTGCGAAGAAGAAAAAGGAGGCTGAAGCTGCAAATAAACAAAAGTGGAAGAACTAAGTAATGTAACATAAATAAGTAAACGTCCCTAAAAAAATCCCGGACAGAAAAAGCGGCCGCTTTTTCTGTCCAGTGAACTTTGCTTTAGTAAAAAGAATAATACAAGAATGAAAAATTACCTGACAACCGATGGAAACAAGTTCCCAACATACTTTAAGTACATCTCAGATAATCAAGAAGTAATTGATGGCATTTTTTTGAAAAATAAGATTAGATTTACGCAACCTGCCGCTCTGAATGATCCATTGGAATCCATTCCACAAATTGATTTTGGACCAAAATCATCCAATCTAAACCAAAGATTCATATATAAAGAAGTTGTTATTCCATCGTACAAGGACTGGGCACGAGCACAGGTTATCGAACGATTCTATAATGAGTTTGGCATTCTTTCTCTAACTAAACAGCCCTTAAACTATACAATGTGGAATTACTATTCAAATGGTCATAAAGGTGTCGTTTTAGAACTAAAGGAGGACTTTCTTCAATTGCCCTGTTTTTTATCATTATCAAGGCCACCACTTGAAATTATTGAGGTTCAATATGTAAAGGACTACAAGGTAGATTTCGAAGATTATGTTAATGGATTTAACAACTTCTCGTTCGACGATTTTATACAGAAAATTATCGCTATAAAGACTAATCATTGGGAATACGAAAAAGAATACCGAGTAGTGCGCAGTCTAGCCGAAAGTGAGAACTATAAACCGAGAACTCAAAGAACATCTTTTCGAGACAGATCTTCTCTTTATTTGTTCGACTTTAGCTTAGATTGTATCAATTCAGTTGTATTTGGAGTGAATACTGAACAATTATTGAAAAAGAAAGTCATGGATGCATGTCGTGACCATGAAATCGCTTTTATCCAAGCAGTGATTGTTCAAGATAATGGAGTGAATATGAGTTTCGAGAATATAGCAAAGTTTGGTAGTGAGGATGTTTTTCTTAATCACTTACCACAGGTATTCATTACAGATGCCCAGGAATTGTCATTGCCTCCAAAAAAGAATATTAATTCACTCAATGAAATTCCGTTTTACTCATCATTTAAGAATTCCATAGACGAATTCCTTGAGAATAGAAGGAGAAGGTTAAGTAAGTAAACCGAGAAAAAAATGGGGCCGGTAAGCAATTAAAGGCTTTTTCGAGTGGACAGAGAGAAAAAAGTTTATTCCGTCCAATCCGTCCAAGGGCCGGACTTTCAGGGGCCGGA
>CAYNKI010000368.1:0-3238 GCA_964397675.1 uncultured Pirellulales bacterium | reverse complement strand
TATACCCCGACAGGCGTTATTTCCGCTTGATAAGCAAGACAAAAATGGGATACTATACATGAACGTTCAGAATTGATGCGAAACTGCGAATTGTTAGCTCTTCTCACTGGCACAACGGCTGAAGTCTGTGAGAGGATTCAGAGAACTGACTGCGCATCGAGAGAAATGATACTTTTAGACCGGGCGTATTATGACATTGACACCGGATAAAATTGAGCTGGCGCAGCAAATTGCGGATGTTCTGGAAGAAAAAATAAACGCACTTTCCCCTGTGTTCTTTGGCTCGACTTATACAAAATCGGATTGCTGTAAGCATCTTATAAAGCCATTACCAGGGAAATATCAGATTGATACTTTACTGGAATCTTTGCCGACCCATGCTGCTAAATCACCGAGAGAGAGATATTCCAGGCTTATGTCCTGTTTCGACCAAACTGGGGAGCTACTCAATCAAGACCTGTCTCTCAATACTGTCGTTCGCTATGTGAAGGACCTTATAAAAGAGTTGCGCGGCATAGCACAAGGAAGTGAGCAAAACACAACAGCAGCAAAACAAAAAGCGGTGAGGCCAGGTCCCCAAAGAAAACACTCAGATGAAAAACTGCAGCAGGCGCTGGTTTCCTTCGAAGAATTTAACCTGGAATGTAACGATGCCAAGCAGGCTTGGGACAAGGTTGCGAGACACCATAACTTTGTAAGCTGGACAGCTGCCCGGCAAGCCTGTCACAGGTTCCGGCAAAAACGAAACAAGTAACATAATGATTTCGTTTCTTTGTGTTTTCTGCAACAAGCCAAGAATCTTTTTCTGCGTAAAACCTTAGCCAACTATTCCTTATACCCTGCCAATTAAAATTATCGGCTCAGTAACGGTCGGATTTTTCGTTTCTCCTTTACAATATTGGTGTCAACACAATAACGATTGCTGGTGTGCTATTGAGCACATTGGAATGGAACCTAAAAAAGTTGGGGCACGAACACCCGTAATATTGATAAGGAGTAACGCACATGGAAATCAAGAAAATGCGAATCAGTCAAATAAAAAAAGCTGATTACAACCCTAGAATAGAATTGAAAGCCGGTGACCCGGCCTATGAAAAGCTAAAGTCCAGCATAGAGACCTTCGGTTTCTGCGAACCACTTATTTTCAACCGCAGGACAGGTCACTTGGTCGGCGGACACCAGAGATTGACTGTATTAAAAGACCTGGGCTACACCGAAGCTGAGGTGGTAGTAGTCGAACTGCCGCTGGAACAGGAAAAGGCTTTGAATGTTGCCTTAAATAAAGTCCAGGGGGACTGGGACGAGCAAAAACTTGCAGTATTACTCGATGAACTCACAAAGGCCCCTGAATTTAATGTCGGCCTTACTGGCTTTGAAACCGAGGAAATCAGCGACCTTCTCGACAGAGCCCTCATTGCAGAGTCACCTCAAGCAAAAGAGGAAAACTTCGATGTAGAAGAAGCCCTCGACAGGGAAAATCCCGCCATCACACAGCCCGGAGAGCTGATAGAGCTGGGCAACCATCGTCTTCTGTGCGGCGATTCCAGTAAGCTCTCAGCCCTAAGAAAACTTATCGGGGACAACAAAATCCACTTATTCTGGAGCGATCCGCCCTTTAATTGCGCGTATTACGGTGGCAACCGTCCTCAGCCGGACAAGGCGCGGCCAAAGCAGTCACGGCAATGGAAAAGGATCTATTCCGACAATCTAAACCAGGATGAATACGCAAAATGGCTCGGTACAGTCTTACGAAATGTCAGCAGGTTCCTCGCTGCCGGAGCACCCGTATACATCTGGAATGGCCACAGGCAGTTCGGCCCCATGCACCAGCTATTGGAATCGATTGGTATCAAGGTCTCCTGCGTAATTACATGGGCCAAAGAATCCTTCGCAATTGGCTACAGCGACTACAATCAGCAGACCGAGTTCTGTCTTTACGGCTGGCTGGAGAGTAACGGCGCACACAGATGGTATGGCCCCACTAATGAAAGCACACTCTGGCAGATTCATCGTGACCCAACGAAGGAATATCGGCATCCAACTCAGAAACCTCTGGAACTTGCCGAGCGGGCAATGCGCAACTCAAGCAGGCGCGGTCAAATAGTCCTGGACACGTTCCTCGGCAGCGGTACAACCCTGATTGCAGCTCAAAGACTGTCGCGCAATTGCTTCGGTATTGAGATTGACACTCACTACTGTGACGTGATTGTGAGGCGATGGATTGCCTTTGTGGGTGTTGATAGTGCACCGCAAAATCTTGTCGAAAAATACTGTGTTGGCAAATTTGAGGAGGTAAGAATATGAGCCCGGACAATTTACACCAAACTCAAGAAAACCCTCAACCTTCAGATAACACACCTCGCGACACCGAGGAGCGTACTTTAAGCCTTTTGCAGAAGATACAGGCAGGTACTGTTGACCCAAAGTGTATAAGACCGGCTGAACGCCGTCTGATTGTCAGCTACTTGATGGCCGATGGCTATTCCACCGCGGACATGGCCCAGATACTAAAGGTTTCGGATAGGTCCATCGAGCGGGACAAGAAAGCCATACGTGAAACAAATGCCTTAGCTGCAGACCCGGAGCTGGTCGAACAGATGGTCGGCAGATTGGTCTGCGAGGCGGAGCTGAGCATTCAGAGGATACGCAAGACAGCACGCGATAAGAACACCGCACAGGCGGTAAGGATTGAGGCGGAGCACCGCTGCTACCAGATAGTAAGTAATATGATCGTCTCTCTGCAGCGCCTGGGGTATCTACCGATAGCAGCTCCAAGGCTGCAGGCGGATTTCACGCACAATATCGGCCAGATCCCGGACTTTGCACAGATGCAGGCAGAAGTGCAAAGACTGAGGCAGATTACCGGAGAAACTCAAGGAACGGACCCCAAACTAATAGAACAACTTAGCGAAGTTGAAACCCAACTCGTAAAAGCCAAGCTGGTAAACCGAATCGAGAACATATCCAATATTGTTGAAAGCAGAGAGATTCAAAATGAATCGGACTAGAAACTGCCTTGCTTGGATTTCGGCAGAAATCATCCAGGCGCGAAGAAATACCGGGGCACAGTCTCCGCAGCAGTTTGCAGAGGCCTATTTACAATACCATTGCAACTTGCCGTTCTCAAGGATGCACGAGGAAATCTTTTCTCTGCTTAAAGAAATCACCGAAAGACGCAATGCACGCGTGGCGTAGGAACACCTTCTTGATTGAGTGTGTCGGCGAGCGACCTGTAGCC
>CAYNKI010000367.1:0-3242 GCA_964397675.1 uncultured Pirellulales bacterium | reverse complement strand
ACGCAGCACAGTATTAGAATCGCAACAAACCATATATCACACACAATCGCCACATGCCCCGGCCAAAAAACACCTGTCTGACCAATTGACGAAACAAGGATTTAATAAGCCTGTTTATGTTGTCGATATCTTTAGTGTGATGGAGATACAAATTCGTATCTCGTGAATCATATCTCACCGGATGAGACACGAGATACGGCAGAGGAGCAACGGGTTTATGAGTAGATTACTGGAAATCCTCGGCAGGGCGATAACCGTCGACACAGCCGATTTGATAGAGCACTGGTTGGAGGCGGTCAAGCTCCAAAAAGACGATGCCGAATCTCCGCAATATCAGCGGATAAATAAAATCATTGAGCTCCTCGGCGACAGGAAATTGAATGCCGCCCAGGAGCAGATAAGGCTGTATCTTTTTGAAAATCCCTCCTGCACTCGCGGACGGCTGGCAGCGGCAGCGGTATGTCTGCATAAGAACCAAATCCAAAATGCTATCGAAGAGCTAAACTCAGTCTATATGCGACAGCCGAACAATACAATGGCCCTTTACGCCCTTGGATATTGTTATGAACGACTTGGAAAGGAGGCCCAGGCCATCGAATTTTATCAGGATTGTCTCAAGTTCAAGAGCTATTTGCAGCTTCCCGCTCAAAGACTTGCTGCAATTTATTTCAAAAATAGTCAGATGGAAAACGCTACAGAGCAATACGAGCTAATGAGTAATGAATATCCTGACGACATATCGACACTTATCACGCTCGGGCATTTATATATTGCAGGCGCCAGATACACAAAAGCCATTGAAACATTTAACACCGCAATTTTAATACATCCCGGTAATTTTTATGCTGATGACGATGATATAAACCACCTTATTGCCGAGGGCCAACTTTACGAAGCGCTCGAGCATCTTGACCATTTATTGCAGGAACATTCGGACAGGCCGGATTTGATTACGAAGAATGCGGACATTCTTAGTATGTTGGGAGCTACCACTGAGGCTGTTTCGCAATACGAAGAAGCGATGCGGATTTGCCCCGATTTCCTCGAAGCGGCTATTAAGCTTGGGACACAATATTTACAGCTGAACGCCGAGCAGCACGCCGCAAAGCAATTCAACACGGCGGCCGAAATAAATGACAGAATAGTGGATGCGTATATCGGCCTGGCAACCGCCCAGAAATTAGCCGGCAGCATCTCAGATGCCTTGGGGACATTATCGTTGGCAGCGGCAATTCAGCCGAACAGTTCGTTCTTGTTTGCTGAGACAGCTACTTTGCAATTCAAGGCACGTTTTGGGCAGAGTTTCCCTGTTCCTATTGGTCACGATTCCGCCAGCCTAATTGAGGCTGTGATTTGTGCACATAAGAAGCAAATCAACCGTCGGCCGCAGAACCCGGATCTGCACTATAGACTGGGCGTCCTAATGATGAGCGTCGCACGCTTAAACGAGGCCATCAGCTCATTTCAGGCTGCTTTGAAGATAAACCCAACTTATCACCGCGCCAGCAGCAAACTGGCCGTTTGTATGTTTGAGCTCTCACAGAAAGAGCTGGCACTGAAACAACTCACCGAGCCCGACTATATCGATAAGGATACCCTTGGTTTGCACTATAAAGTCGCTTTGCTGTACTGCGACAAGCTAAAGTTTGCATCTTCGCTCATTAACCTTGACCGTTTATTAGAGGACAACTTCGCCTCCGTCGATGCAACAGTTAACATTTCAATAGTGCTCCAAAATTTAGGCTTGTTGGACAGGGTAGCTACTACGTGGGATAATCTTTCAGACACCACCAACCAGGCAGTAAATGCCAATCATCCTTTTTTACCAGGTCAGCCTCATTAGAAATTAGCTAAGACGACCAATTCTTAATAACTGAGCAAAAACACGCAAATAGCCTATCTCGCCAAAATTCCTGAATGAAACATAACATATCTTATGGGACGTTAAAAATTGCACAAAAGTTAAAAACGCCCGCCTAATGGTGTTAAAAACTTTTGTTGTTTTTTTTACTTCTTTTTGATTGCTTTAATTCTTTTGCCATCTTACGAAGAAATGGAACTGCCTCTTCACGATTTGGTACGAAGACTCCTGAGACAGATTTACCACCAAGATTATACCAATAAATCAAGCCTCCAATAACCTTTTGGACTGAAATTCCACCTTCTTTACTGTAATGTATTATTTCGTGAAGTTGCATGTCAAGCAATTTTCGTTCACTCATTTTCTTCGCCATTTTAGACCCTTTCGATTTGTTTATATTTACCGACTGACAAAAGACGAGTGCTTGGTTTGTTCTCCAGCGTTTTTTTATCCCGTGGGCTGGTATTTGGTATGATGATTGATGCCGTTATCACATCAAATCAAAAAGGCGAAAGGCGAAGACTTAATATGTTAACAGATATCTAAAGTCCGATAATCTGCCCAGATGGGCCTCGCAGCGATAAAGGTTTGCCTAAAATTTCATAATGTAGAATCGCCCTTTTTAGCTCATCAGGGTCGGAATAAGCTGACAGGATTTCGGCCAAATGCTTTACCTGAGGTATTTCTGACGGAGCAACAATGCGCTTATCTTTCAGTTTTTTGACGGTTTCGCCCGTATAATCTGGAAGTTCTTGGAGTCCTGTTTCAACTTTCGCAGTAGGCTGCACCAATTTTGATTCTTTCACCGGTTCCAAAGTAGGAATCTGGGCAAAACGTTCGGTTTTAGGAGCAACCTTCTGTGCAGCGGGCTGGGGACGCGTAATCTTTCTTTGTGCCTGTTGAGCTTGCACCTTCTGCTGTTTTTGCAGTTCAGCCTCAAGAGCAAGTCGAATCTTTTGAAATGGTCCTTTAGGCAAGCCCGTGATGCCCTCTGCCGGTTTACCTTCCGGCTTACCTCTCAATTTCTCCCCTGTTTTCTGATCCTCAGCCTTTTTTGCTCTTGTTGCTTTGAGGATGCCACCAATCGCCCAGAGAAGTGCTAAGAACACAATGAACAGTATGTTCCCCCAGCCTTCTTTCTTCCGAGCGGCTACGATTATTTGCGCTAATATCTCATTCATTATTTTTATTTTTCCACACGAAAAACCATCACGCACCGAGTATCGAGCATCGAGTATCGAGTATCGAGCATCAAGTATCGAGCATCGAGACTACTCCTTCTTCTTCGGCTTCGCGATAGAGTCTCTCATTCCAGTATCAGCCATGATGTTCTTCATTCGATAGTAGTCCATAACGCCGAGATTGCCCTTCCTGAAGGCAT
>CAYNKI010000366.1:0-3243 GCA_964397675.1 uncultured Pirellulales bacterium | reverse complement strand
AGGATTTCCGATTGAAAAACGGCTCTAACGAATCCGGCGAATTTAGTTTTTCACCGTCCCTTTCTTTTCGCCACCTCACCTTCTTACGAAGGCGGAGAAAAGCGGAGACGGCGAAAAACAAGAAGGCCGGATATAACTAATTCTGAAAAAGTTGGACGACTTCCAAAATCAACGTAAGCCATTGTGAACACAGATAGATACAATCGTCGCCAAAAATATTGTGCGCGCCGCGCGCCCAACCTTAGTCCTAACGGACTAATAGCCCACTCCAAAAGATCGACTAACAGAGTGGGCTCTTGTTAAGGAGGAATTGATACATATATTACTCAGGCCACAGTTGCTCCTTGCCCTTGTCCGCTTCCAGAAGGTCCAGATCGGCCTGATCCACAATCCCGTCCTGATTGATATCCGCCGGGGTCACCGGGGCCTGTTCGAGCTGTTCCACACCGGCCAGGGACAGAATCGCTCCATGGGGCAGTTCGGAACCATATATCCGCATATCATCCAGCTTGCCATGATACGGGCGCTGTGGCCTCGGCTGGTTGGTCGCACCGATCCGCATGTCACAACCGGGTGGTATGGCCTGGAAGGCCTCAGTATTCTCGGCCACCAGAAGGCCGTTATGGTAGATCTGAAGGATCCCTTTTTCCGCATCCTCGACCAGGGCATAGTGGTTCCACTCACCGGCCCAGTCGTGGAACGCCGCATCGCTCCAGGTCACCGTGTCCCTGGGAGTGATCCCATGGGTCAACACCACACGACCCCTGTAGTCCGGACACTCAAACCTCAGTTGGTAGCTGGGATTGTCGATGTCGAACACGACATCATCAAAGGGCTGGAATGCCGGATCGCCGTAAACCCACAGCGAAATCGTAAACTCATTTCCAACTATACTGCTGACTGCGGCGCTGTTCACGTCTATATGACTCTCTCCTTCGCCTACTACCTCGGGATTGTCATCTCCGGGAAAAACTGCAGCGCCTGAACCGTCATAACCACCGGTCGGATCCACGGTCACGTTGTAAGACGCTTGAGCAACGACTATGGGGAAATTAGGATCATTAGGATCCTCCATCTCATTAAAAAATGCGTTGTAAAATGGAGCTATGTTATCTAAGTTATCGAAAGTAAACCATGTGTTTGGATCCGGCCCCTCTGCTGCTGTTACCTGAACCGTGCCTTCCAACCATCGATCGGTCAGGATCGCCAAGTCCTCGTCATCCACAACACAGTCCCCGTTCAGGTCCGTGGCCAGGCTCTTCTCGGGAACGCACCGCTGTGGGAACAGAAGGAGGTTGTCGAAGTATACGGTCACACGCTGGTCGTTGCCAGGTGAGAGGTTCACACCCAGGGTCAGGCTCTTGACTTGCGCCAGGTTGACACCCACAAACTCTGCCAGATCAATGTCCACCGGGCCCCATGCCCGGCTCCGAACAATCACCGGATCATTAAGGGTTACACGAGCTGTGCTCACGCCGTCACTGAGCTCCACATAGAAATCCTGCACAAAGCCCTGGTTCGGGTCGCTGGCAAAATCAAAGGCCAGCGCTTTGATTCCATTCGCTGTCAGATCCATATCCCGTTCAAGAATCATCTCTCCGTTCAAGCCGTCTTCAGGTCTGATGTCTACACCCAGGGCATTGCCATCCGCTGCAAACGTGGTCGAAATCCAGTTATATGCGGAACCGGCCTCTTGCCAGACCTCCAGCACGGCTTCCCAATTGGGATAGCCATCAAAGTTGTCAATCATCAAGCTAGGCACAATGGTAAAGCTCCACACATTGCCTGGGTAGACCTCGCCCGTTTCACCGTCGATCTGGTCCACACGCCAGTAGTAGGTTTGAGCCAGAATCAGTTCGCCGAGATCAAAACTGTTGGCATCCTGACGTCCCATGTATACATCCTCGGGATTATCAACCGTGGCTGCAGACACGGCATTGTCATCCGTGCCGAAGTATACATCATGGCCTTGGGCCGCTGCCGTCATATCACCGGGATTCCACGTCAGGGAGTCCACATTCAAAGGTGTGCCTTCACCGGTTGGCGAGGCAGCCCAAGCCTTGGTCAATTCGATAAGACTCGCGTCTGCAGTGACCAAAGTCTGATCTAAGTTCGGGTCATACCGTACGATAAGACCCCCGCGAGAGGCATTTTGTCCGAAGACGGTGATGCGTCCTGCTTGGGCATGCCCCTCAACAACAGCCTGACTATCACCGCCCAGGATGAACATCCCGTCTTTGATATCCATAGCCATATTGTTGACGAGCGTCAGGGTACCGACCTTCAAGGTCCCTGCATTAAGCTCAATCACATTGGTGTTAGCGTTGAGGGCACCTTCGACTTCTCGGTCCTGCTCCATACCGATCTCCATAAGACCAGCGCAGTCCACCAGTCCGCCGTTCAGGGTTATGGTCGCCTCGCCCAAACGCGTTCTGAGCAAAGGTGTAATGATCTGGCCACTATTGACCACCACGGTTCCTTTTGACTCCTCACGAGCAGCGATGAACAGGCGGCCAACGATACGCAAGGTTCCGCCATCAACTATAAGTGTGGTCTCGTTGCCTTCTTGATAAGCTACCCGAACTTCATTGGCGACGGCCTCATTTGCATCGACATGGTTCGCATCGATAAGGACCTCGATACCCAAACCCGCATCGATCTGAGCCTGCTCGTGTGCCGGGGGAACAATGTTTTGGTTCCAGTTAGCAGGATTATTCCATAAGTTGTCACCCCCGCCACCTGTCCACCTGATCTTCCCAAGTGCCGTTGATCCTAAGACGGCCAATACAATAAGGATACTGATAATTAACTTTGTTCGTACCATAGTACACTCTCCTTTCAACATGTTATTGTTATTGTTCGTTCCTAACATCAGTTTATTCCGAGATTTCCCATATACACTTCACAGAAATGCTCCTGTACTCATAAAGCCATATAATACCAAGATTTCATCTAAATTTCAACATGATTTTTCTAAGTTTGAGGAAAATTGAGGTTACATCAGTATTAACAATGAGTTATGACAACTGGCTAAGAATCAGGCAGGCGCTGAAAAGGGCATTGATGTACTTTGGGTCGACATAGATGTTGGAGCCATATTATAGTTGAGGTACGTCGTAGGGTGCAAATATTCATCCTTGACTAAGTCACTGTTCTTTCAGAAGTTAATGCTCAAAATGTCGGCAGTCGTTTGATGTCACAATGACATTATGACAGTGTTCTTTCCTTGGAGAGAATGAGCCT
>CAYNKI010000365.1:0-3269 GCA_964397675.1 uncultured Pirellulales bacterium | reverse complement strand
GTTCATCGATAAACAATGGGCTTTATAATTAGAGACCCAATTCGGGGCCTATCCCCCCGAAGTACTTCGGGGTACATTGGGATAGGCCCCATTTTTTCTTAGTGTTTCTGCTCGGAATGACTCTTAAAATGATTCCTTCGACCCTTCGGCTGCGCTTCCGTCTTCGCTGAAGCTACGACGGACAAGTAGGGCAGGTTTTGCTCAGGACAGGTTTCGTACGGGGCAAGCGGCGAGAATTGAGTATCAAGCATCGAGAATCGAGTATTTCTGTGTGCCTTTGTGCTACTAACGTTCAGTTTCTTGTTTTTTTTTGAAGATATTTTCCCTCTCCGCTTCTAAGACTTTCGGATTTAACTCTTTATGCCAACGGCATGTTTGCTGTATAATCTTAATATCGCCAAGGAGGATAAGGCAACGCTCCAAAGTGATCTGAGCGCCTTGGCAAAGTACTTCGGGATCCGGCATGGGGCGGCGTCTGTATTGTTGCCGTCCTTTCCCCGCTTTCGCGGGAATGACAAATTAGTATAATCTGTTTTGATCTGTGGCTAAAAGGTATATATAGGAGTTCCCTATGAGCAATAGAAATTCAAAGAGCCTAAAATGTGCTACGTTTGTATCAGAAAAAGTCCTGGTGGTCGTGTTCTGTCTTGGTATTTTAGCTGGGCTGGCCTGTCGGGTAAATGCCGGATGGGAGCAGGTTAGTGAGATTCTGAGCAGGATTTATGCCCCGCAGTTCCCGGATAGGGATTTCAATATCACTGATTACGGTGCGGTCGGAGATGGAAAAACAGATTGCACCGAAGCTTTCAAAAAAGCAATATCCGCATCATTCCAAGCTGGTGGCGGTAGAGTGCTGGTTGGCGCTGGTTCATTCCTTACCGGAGCGATTCATCTGAAAAGCAATGTCAACCTGCATGTTTCAGAAGGTGCTGTTGTTAAATTTTCATTGGACCCTAATAGCTATCTTCCTTCTGTTTATACCAGGTTCGAGGGCGTTGAGTGCATAAACTACTCGCCTTTAGTCTATGCCCACGAGCAGGAAAATATTGCCATAACAGGCAAGGGGACACTCGATGGACGGGCCAGCGATGAAAATTGGTGGCGATGGAAGGGCATACAAGGCGATGATGTTAAAACGCTGCGGAACCAAGGCGAAGCAGGCGTGCCGGTCGAAAAGAGAGTCTTCGGTGCCGGGAAAAAATTAAGGCCCAACATGATTCAGCCCTACAAATGCAAAAACGTTTTAATAGAAGGACTGACCATAAGAAATTCTCCTATGTGGCATATTCACCCCGTGCTTTCAACAAATGTCATTGTCAGGAATGTAAAAGTTACTGGCCATGGTCCCAACAACGATGGGTGCAATCCTGAATCATGCAAAGATGTCCTTATTGAAGGCTGTTTCTTTGACACGGGAGATGATTGCATTGCTATAAAGTCAGGCAGGAACAACGATGGCAGAAGGGTGAACATGCCAAGTGAAAATATCATTATTCGAGATTGTGAAATGAGAGACGGACATGGTGGAGTAGTCATCGGCAGTGAAATGACAGGAGGTGCCAGAAGTATTTTTGCTGAGGACTGCATGATGGATAGCCCTAATCTGGAGCGGGCATTGCGGATCAAGACCAACTCGGTTCGCGGAGGAATAGTCGAAAACATCTATTTGAGGAATATCACAATCGGCCAGGTGGCTGAAGCGGTCCTAAAGATCAACTTTTACTATGGAGAAGGTGACATCGGCGATTATCCCCCTGCAGTTCGGAATATCAATCTGGAAAATGTTACCAGCAAAAAAAGCAAGTACGTTTTGTCGATTAGAGCTTATGACCGCTCGCCGGCAATCGATATTTGTCTGAAGGATTGCGCGTTTGATAACGTTAAGGAATCTAATGTACTCGTTGGAGTTAAGAACCTGACTTTAGAAAATGTGAAGATTAATAGTGAGACTTTCAATTCAACTGTTAAAGATTTAGCTGTACATACGAAGAATTAGAAAGGCAAAAATGGTAAATTGTAATTATTTTCAGAGGGCGGTTGAGTTAATTAACAAATCCGGCAGTATTTTAATTACGACTCACATTAAGCCGGATGGTGATGCCTGCGGCTGCCTTGCAGCTTTACATGATACACTTATCGCTCTTGGTAAAAAGGTAAAGTTGGTAGTGCTGTCGCCACTATCCGAATGGTATGAATTTCTATTTAGCGAAAAAGTCTCTGTTCTCGGTAAGGATGTTGAGCTTGAGAAGTTAATAAAAGGACAGTTCGGCCAATTTGACTTAATCGTAATTGTCGATACAAACAGCTACAGCCAACTGTTGAAGTTCGACAAATATCTTAAGCAGAATGATAAGCCTGTTTTGGTAATCGACCACCATGTGACCTCCGATGGCCTCGGCGATGTTGAGCTGATTGAATCTGGAGCTGCCGCTACTGCTCTGATTATTTATGATTTGTTAAAATATGCTAAGTGGCCTATAACTGAAAAAATCGCTCAAGCGCTATTTTTAGCAATAGCTACCGATACCGGCTGGTTCCAGTTCGGCAACACGGACAGTAGAGTTTTTCGCAGTTGCGCTGAGCTTATCGACGCCGGTGCGAATCTAACGGGCCTCTATCATGCTCTGTATCAAAATTTCTCGCCGCAGCGGTTCAAGCTTTTGGCTATCATGCACAAGACATTGGAATTGCACTTTGATAATCGATACGCAATACAATATCTGCGCCAGCAGGATTTTGAGCAAGCTGGTGCCACGGATAAAGATACGGAAGATTTAATCAACGAATGTCAGCGGATTAGCTCAGTAGAAGTCGCAGCTTTGTTTGTGGAACTCAAGGATGGCCGAATTAAGTTGTCCTTGCGGAGCAAAGGTGCTATTGATGTTTGCAAGATCGCCCAGAAGTTCGGCGGCGGAGGCCACAACATGGCCGCAGGCGCGCACTTGCCCGGCCCGTTAGAAAACGCAAAACAGCTTATTACAGCAGAAATAAAAAAACAGCTTTAAAATGTCTGCATGAGCATTATAGCCGCTCATGTTACAAGGCTATCGGTTAGACACCGCTTAATTATAGCATTATCAGGAGAAAGAAAATGGGAAGTCTTTGGTCGGCTATGAGGAGAGGAACACGAGCCGTTCGTCAGTCGTTTGTGCCTGGTCAGTACACATCTGCGGGAAAGAAGCTGCTCTGTCCTCATTGCGGTGGGGACGAATTTGCGAAAGGTTCAGTTCAGCTTAATACGGCGGGGATGACGTTCCTTAATCTTGATT
>CAYNKI010000364.1:0-3295 GCA_964397675.1 uncultured Pirellulales bacterium | reverse complement strand
CTTATCGACTGCCTCGTTGATTGCGTCGGCCAATTTAGCACACACACCGTTGACGTATTCAATATCGAAGGAAGTTTTGCCACTCTCGTCGGGAAAGCCGTAGCAATCCGGGGCGCTATGGGTATGGGTGGCGCCGATGAGGATGTTCTTCGGCGGGATGCCTGAGAGCCGCGCACGTACCCTGTTGCAGAGCACGCCGGGAAAACCGAGGAAGTCGGTACTACAAATTGCCACACGCGTACCACTGTTTTCGAGGACAAAGGCACGCACAGTCAGTTTGCCGATCTTCTCCCTGGCGGTCTTTGAAGGTCCAACGCCGCCTGAAACAGGAAGAAGTGGGTCGGGGGTTACGTCCCGTACAGCAATGCCGGCACGGAACTCGGCGCAGGCCATCGTGGAGTACACAAGACAGGTAAATGCTATAATCACCACCACTAATACCGGCACCAAACCATACTGTTTTCTGCTCACTTGTATCTCCTTTTATGTTTGAGGTTGGCCCTTTAATTCAAAACTTAAAATTTCATCAGCATTAAAATTACAACTGTTCTCTAATGTTCGGCATTGCCGGGCTTTGGTTTGACCTTCACCTTGGCCAGGTAGATACCGGCTTTGCCTTCGTGGCTGGAGTAGTAGCTGACGTAAAGCATTTTCTTGTGCCAAAGAAGTCCGGGATAACTTGTATCGCCGCCGCTGGGCAGTTTTATCAGTTTGGTCATAGTGCCGTTCTCGACATCAATGTAGGTCAGCGCGGTATGGGCACCGCCCTGGTGCATTCGTCCTGCAGCAATCCAGTGTCCGTTAGGTATTCGGATAAGGTTTGGTCCGCCGAATCCGTTGAAATCCGCACCAAGGTCTTTCCATTGCCACTGCTTGTAGTCTGGCCTGCTCACCCCCAATAACGCGCTGCTTGATTCTGTCCCATAGCGGTCGCGCCGTACAAGGGCATAGCATGTCCCGTCAGTGTCAAAACGCAGTGTAACCTCTGTCGGATAGCCCTGCTCGAACAGCTTAGCTACATGCTGCTTGTAGTTAATCCCGTCGGTACTTACGAGCAAATCGAGATGCCGTGTTCCTTTCCCGGCTGTGTAGGAAACGCCATAAGCCTTTGCCTTATTCCAGGTAACGCACCACAACCAGCGTCCCGGCTGGACGACAATTTGCGGCTTAGTCCATCGTTTGCCATCCTGTGAAAAACTCGCGAACGTGCCTGTAGGGGCAGATTGATTGTCCTTTTTGCGCGGGGCGGCACCACCCAGCAGCATTAATCGGCCGTCCGGCATTACGGACAAATGTGCATCGCGCAGGTCGTAGCCCGCCAGCGCAACAAGGGCCGCCGAGTCCCAGCGATTGGCCTGCTTTGATTCAAGTATCCGAATCTTGCCATCCGTCGAGACATGTCCTCTACCCTCGCGAAATGCGCAGTAGAACCGGTCGTTCCACCGAACCAAGTCCGTAAACGCGTTGTGGGGGGCTTCATCCCAGATCTTCTTGACCTCGATGATTTGCACCTTAATGGGCACGGACCCAAAAGCACATGACGCCCCAATCAAAAACAATATCATCAAGCTGTACCATTTCCTGTTCATTTGCATCTCCTGTGAATATATACTACTCTTTCACAATTCATTTTGCACTGCCTCAGTCTATAACCTCAAATCCAATCAAAGCGGCCAAGTCCTTAATCTTTTGTTTGTGGTCGCCATAAAACACTACTCTATGACATCCCCATCTATCACGCCTGAGGCGTCTAAATGGTTTATCAAGACAAAAAGCCAACTTCGTTCTACAAATTCTGTTATTGAAGTCTTTATAGAGATAGTTGCCATCAACAGTTCTGCCGGTATAGACCTCTATCTTTTTATCGTATACATTAACCTTAACCATTGAGACAACTTCATCTATCGGCCATTCTACACATATAGCAACAAGAGTGATGTGTTCCTTTTCGAGCTGTTTGTTTGCTCGGACTTGTGCATCTCTTCTCCACGCCCTTCTTGGGTCTGTTGTGTCCCAGCCTAATTCATAATATGCGTGGTTTCTTATCGTATAAGGGACTCTGTCATTGCCGTGAGGATTAATTGGGCCATAACAATGACCAATAACCATCATGTTTTTGGGGATTTCACTCACTGGCACCGCCGGTGGAAATCCTGTTAAGATATCCCCTACAAAACCCGGCTTGCCTGTCATATAAGTTACAATCATTTGAGTAACTAAAGAGTTTATAAGACTCTCGCAGCAGACAGGTATGAGTTCTTTAGCCAACTCCATTTCCGCTAAGGGAGGCATGGCCTTTATTACCCCGTCCGGAATAAGGGCCCAGCTACTCGGTGTTATCGCATCGGCATCATACTTTTTCATTAATTCCTTATAAGCTATGTATAACTCGGCTGTGCGTATTACATCTTCTCGTGTGACACCAATTACTGCTTTAGCTTCACTTATCCACATATCGGCAATGTTTTCCGCTTTTTTTCTTTCGACCTTTTCAATTTCCTGAATTAGTTCCTTAGACCTGGCGATTACAATCTCTACGCCTAAAGATTCCTTTAATCTGTGAGGATAAATTTTATCATAATCATCTAATGAGGCATTCACCGCAACCCAGCCTTTTAGGCCTATCGGGTCGATTCTATCATAATCTTGGATGGTTAATAGTTTTGCATTCTTCACCCTTCTTATAACATTAAATAATTTAATTTTTTCCGCCAGTATGTCACTGGCCAAGGGGGTTGGAATATCACCAGGCACGAATTGAGAAGCATCGTTCGAAAAGCCTGCGGTACTGTAAGTAGCTGTAATAAATCTTGTCCCATATTTTTCTCCAAGAGCTGCGGCATTTCTAAATCCAATTTGCGGGTCGGAAAGATTGCAATCTACAATTATTGTAGGCAATCCAGTCAGCATATACCTTTTGTCTGAAAAACCACCGAAAAATAGAATCAATCCGTCCAAATCCTTTTTTGAATATTCTATATTTTGAAGAACCAGATTATTTTTCTTATCATCTATTTCTGTTTCGGGATTTGTTGATGCATCTATTCCGTAATAATTTATTGTTTCTTTTCCAACAAACTCAACCCTCTCACACTTGCTCTGAAGTGCACTCAAAATTTCACCTGACACGTCTGCAGGGAGCGAAAAAAACACTGTATATACCTTGGCCTTTTCAGTCTTCGGCAAATCTGGAGCGCCAGCATTTGCCAGAATTGCGAGACTTGCAATTGCGAACAAGCAAACTACACGGATACATTGCCTTACCATAGGTCATTCTCCTTTCTTAGCTTTTTTA
>CAYNKI010000363.1:0-3307 GCA_964397675.1 uncultured Pirellulales bacterium | reverse complement strand
ATGGTCTTAGCCGGTAAACTCACCTTAAAGTAACCAACTTTTTTGCAGTTGAACCTATTTTTATTATTTATTTGTTCTAAATAGTTTTTTATAGGTATCCTTAAACCATACTTCTTTTATTTCGGGGGAAATTTTATCTTTTGTGACCATTACATTTACTTTTTAATCTGGATTCGATTTCTCCTTGATATCTGTGGCTATTTTTCATCGAGGATATCAATAGATTTAAATTTCTTGCCCTCTAACAGCTCAAGTGAAGCCCCTCCGCCGGTGGAAATATGAGTTATCTTATCTTGCAGGCCCAGCTTTTCGACGGCACTTGCACTGTCACCGCCTCCGATTACGCTGCGTGCCCCCTTTTCGGTGGCCTCGGCAACAGCTACAGCAACAGCTTCGGTTCCTTTATCAAAAGGGGGCAGCTCAAACACACCCATCGGGCCGTTCCAGATGATGGTCCTGGCTCCGGATAGTTTTTCTGAAAAAAGTTTCCTTGTATCTGGGCCTATGTCCATACCTTGCCAGTCGGTCTCAATATCACCGTTAACCACTTTGTTCTCAGCACCAGCTTTGAATTCGCAGGCTACTACCGTATCTACCGGCAAAACCAGTTCACAACCAATTTCATTGGCTTGCTCTTGCATCTCAATTGCTTTGTCAAGGAAGCCATCTTCACACAAGCTCTTTCCAATGGCCCGTCCATCAGCTTTAAAAAAAGTGTAAGCCATTGCACCGCCGATTAATATACTGTCGACTTTATCTAACAAATTTTCAATTACACCTATTTTATCGGAGACCTTTGCTCCGCCCAATATCGCTACAAACGGCTTTTCCGGATTGCTAATCGTCTCGCCGAGAAACTTTAACTCTTTTTCCACTAAAAAACCAATGACTCGCGGCTTGCCTTCCATCATTAATGGCACCGTATACATTGAAGCATTGTCCCGGTGGGCGGTGCCGAAAGCATCGTCAACGTAAATATCAGCCAGGTCTGCAAGCTGCTTTGCAAACTCGTCTTTGGCCTTGCGCAATTGTGCATCTTCCTTTGCAGCTTTATCTTTTATGGTCTCTTCCTTGTGGAAACGCAGATTCTCAAGCAGCATACAATCGCCGTTGGCCAGTTCTTGTGCCTTGGCTTTTGTATCAGCACCAATACAATCGTCGGCAAAAATAACCTCCTGGTCTATGAGTTGCGACAATCTTTTAGCTACCGGTGCCAAAGACAGCTTCTCGTCCCTCTGGCCTTTAGGTCGGCCGAGATGACTCATAAGAATTAGCGAGCCGCCACGTTCCAGAATGCGCTTTACGGTAGGTAGGGCTTTAACGATTCGATCGTCACTGGTAATGTTGCAATCATCGTCGAGCGGCACATTAAAGTCACATCGCATCAAGATCTTTTTGTCCTGCACGTCGATATCAGAAACAGTTTTCTTAGCCATTTTCTTACCTACTTCAGCAAAAATCCCTTATGTCATTCCCGCGCAAGCGGGAATCTATTTTATCGTCTTTTTTATGGATTCCTGCTTCCGCAGGAATGACAATTGCAATACGCTTTCACATCGCGGCCATTATTTCCATGATATCAACGCTTCGGCACGAATAACCCCACTCGTTGTCATACCAGCTTATCGCCTTAATGGTTCTACCAATAACCATTGTGCACAGAGAGTCGAAGATGCTCGAAGCAGGGTCATTAATGATGTCACTGCTGACAATCGGCTCATCACAATAGACCAAAATGCCCTTCATTGGCCCTTCCGCTGCCTTTTTCATCGCTGCGTTTACGTCGTTAACGGTGACATCTTTTTTGACATTAACGACTAAATCAACTATGCTTCCGACCGGCACAGGCACACGAACTGCAAAGCCATCGAGCTTGCCGTCGATCTCAGGGATAACTTTACCGATAGCTTTTGCAGCACCGGTGGTAGTAGGAATAATGTTTGCCGCAGCTGCACGTGCGCGGCGAAGGTCTGAGTGTATCATATCTGCTACTTTCTGGTCGTTAGTATAAGCGTGAATGGTGGTCATAAGGCCCTGCTCGATTCCGAATGAGTCGTTAAGAACCTTAGCCACAGGTGCAAGACAGTTGGTTGTACAGCTTGCATTCGAGACGCACTTGACGTTCTTGGTCAACTTTTCATTATTAACGCCTAAAACGATGGTTGCCTCGATATCGTCTTTTGCCGGGACGCTCAGCATCACTTTGCTAGCGCCAGCCTTAAGATGGTCTGCATAGCCGCCCTTGGGTGATTCAGCGGTGCGAAATATGCCCGTCGATTCCAGGACGACTTTGACACCCATATCTTTCCAAGGAAGTTCGGCTGGATTCTTAACAGCTAAAACTTTTATTTCCTTGCCGTTGATAACCAGTTTGCCGTCGCCAGCTTCGACCGTTCCGTCCCATTTGCCCATCACCGTATCATATTTAAATAGATGAGCAAGGCTCTTGGCGTCTGAAAGGTCATTGACAGCAACCAGTTCTAAATCGCCCTGTCTTTGCATGATAATTCTTGCCACGGCTCTGCCGATTCGGCCGAAACCATTAATCGCTACCTTTGTTGCCATTTGTAAATCTCCTTTTTTCAATACCGTAAATGTAAGTGTATAAAGTGCCTAAAGTTAAAAGTGCCTAAAGTTTTGGATTATTTTTCACTTTAGGTACCTTAGCTCACTTTAGGCACTTTACATTATCGCCATCGAAGCAGATACTTTATTTTCAACTTCGCTGTTTTGCAAGAGTTTTTTTTACGATTTATTGTAACATATCTGCTTGCCGCGCAATTATAGTCATGACGATGGTTAGCGCTATGGCGAAAATTGTTGAGCATACAGAAAACGATGGTTTAGTGCTCAGTGCCCGCACAGATGCGGACGCCTTGGGGCAGCTTTATGACTTGTATTATGAGCGGATTTTTCGATTTTGCGTGCATCGGCTTTTCAATAAAGAAACCGCCGAAGATGTTACTTCTTCGGTTTTTTTGACTGTCGCTCGCAGTATTAGAAACTTCAAAGGCCAAAATGAAATAGATTTTCGAAATTGGCTGTATGCCATAGCAGTCAACCAAACAAATGCCTACACAAGAAAAACATCGCGACGTAAAAAACTGCTCGCAGAAGCTGCTGATTCGATAACGAGTTCTGGCACCAACAATCCTGCCGGTTCAGCCGAACTGGATTGGCCGACGCTTTATGCAGCTATTTTGAAACTCAAGCCAGAGCATCAAACCATCGTCACTCTAAGATTCTTTGAGAATATGGAATTTGACCAGATAGGCCGGATCATAAACGCTAGGCCTGCAACTGTGCG
>CAYNKI010000362.1:0-3322 GCA_964397675.1 uncultured Pirellulales bacterium | reverse complement strand
CTAAATCTACTATATTATGCACGCCGAGCTTGTGCATAATGCGTTTACGATGCACCTCGATTGTACCTTGAGAACGTTTGAGCATATAGGCCGCTTCCTTGTTGCTCTTACCATCAAGGATTAGACGCAATACCTTTATCTCTACACTACTAAGCCCTTTGCGCAGAAACGAATCAGTTGAGGTAATCGGCTTAAGCGCGAATTTTATGACAGACAGCAAAGTTAGTTTATCAATAGGTTTTTCAATAAAATCAATAGCACCTGCCTTCATAGCACTAACCGCCATCGCTATATCACCGTAGCCGGTTATAACTACAATAGATAAGGATGGAAAAAAGCGTTTGGCCTCGGCTAATAGCTCCAATCCACTCATCCCCGGCATTTTCTCATCGGTGATAAGTAAATCGCACTTTTGGGTGTGGAGTTGTTCAAGACAATCAACTGCGTCAGCAAAACACCTTACTCTAAAGCCTGCTTTCTTAAGTGTTTCGCCAATGATCTCGCATATCCTTGGCTCATCGTCAACGAAAAAAATGTGCGGTTTCGGAGTATTAGGCACTATTTCTCCCCTCAGGCCTTATTGCATCATCTTAAAATGCGATATTTAATCCAAATGACGCCGAATCCTTACAGAGTTTACACAAATCCCGTCTTTTTTTAATGGTTTATCGATACTACGCACATTTAAATCTTTTGTAATTTAGCATACTTATATAGTCTTTATTGTTTATTTTCGGTTATTCTTCTTTCCAAAACTATTAGGGAAAGTGGGTATTTTTAAATAATTTTTATTCTTCACCAAATTACTAATTGCCGGTCTTATTTGTCAAAATAGGGATTTTTTGAAAAGCTTGTTAGCAAAACTCTGGCGCCCAAAACCGGCATCCCAGGCTTTGACAAGCTACTATCGGCGGCCGTAGGTCAACTGTAGTGAAAAATTATATCGTTTTATCGAACTGCCAAAACTCGAGCCGTTACATTGCATGAATGTTAATGGGGAGCGTGACGTAAAAGGTCGTACCCTCGCCCAGTTTGCTTTCGACGCGGACCTTGCCTCCGGCCCGCGATACGATGTACTCCACAACACTAAGCCCAAGGCCTGTCGCTTCACCTGCAGGCTTGGTAGTGAAAAACGGCTGAAAAATCTTATCGAGATGTTCAGGCGCTATCCCACTGCAATTATCAGAGAACTTCAGATGAATATGTTGATCTTTAACAGAGCCACTGATAACGAGCTTGCGTTCCTTTTTGCCATCGGCCCGCCTACCCAGAGGTCCGCCCTCCAGAGGCTTCCGTCGGACGGGCTCGTCCGTCGGGCAGGCTGCCTGTATGGCGTTATCAACCAATGCAAAAAATACCTGGTTAAGCTCTTCCTCGCTCGCATATATAGGTGGGAGCTTGTCGAAATCTGTTAGGTGCAGGGTAACCTTAGCATGCCGAGCGCTTCTACCAAATAACTGCAATGTTCTTTCAGCAACGGCCTTCAAATCCACTTGCTTAATTATTCTTTCTGAGCTTCTCTTGACGGCATCGCGAAACCCGTGGGTAACTGAATTGACTCTCGAAACCTCGGTTAACATGTCCCTAAGTTTTTTGGCAACAGTATCCGAATAGGGATCTGTTTCCAGCTCCGTCAGTGCATTCTCGATTAACAGATTAATGACAGTTAGAGGCTGGGTTAGTTCATGAAACAAAGCAGCACTCAAGGTTCCAAATAAGGTTAAGCGTTCAACTCGAGCTGCTTTATTTCTGTAGTCATCGAGCTCTTGTTCTCTCCGCTTAGACTCGGTAATATCCCGATTAACTGCCAGAGTTCCCAAAGGCTTGCCGTTGTCGTCTCTCAATAAAGTGATGGACGCGTATACTGGGAAAGCCACTCCATTTTTTCTGACATGTCCTACTTCGCCTTCCCAGTACCCCTGATTTTCTTGCTGATTTAGAGCCTCTTTATATTCAGCCATTTGTTCTTCACTGAATAATTTCGTCACCGGCATTCCAATCATTTCTTCAGGAGTATAGCCATGCATTTGGGCAAAAGCTTCGTTGACGTACAGCAGTCTTGGCTCTAAGTCACCTATCGCTATACCATCAATCGACTGCTCAACTGCGGTGCTTAGTTTTCTTATTCGTTCTTCTGCCTTCTTGCGCTCGGTGATGTCCTCCGCCGAACTAAGACCGCCAATGATATTGCCATGTTCGTCCTTCAATATAGTATTGTGCCATGCGATAAGCCTTTCCTCACCGCTCTTGGTTATAACCGGATTCTCATAATATTCGACAGGCTCAACTTTGCCGGCCATCAATTTCCTGAAAACGGCTCTTGTCTCCTCCCTAATTGGTTGTGCGATAAACGTATCAAACCAGTTCTTGCCGATGATTTCATCTTCGCTGTAGCCCAATATCTCGCACCCTCGCCTGTTAATAAGCTCGATTATTCCATTTGCGTTGACGACTAAGAACATTACCCCCGCAATATCCAAATACTTTTGCGCCTTGTCTTTCTCTTCACGTAATGCTTCCTCAAGTCTCTTGCGCTCGGTAATGTCTGTGAAAATACCCAGGATACCGGTAATTTCCCCGTCCGCATTCCGTAGTGGAACCTTACTCGTTAAAGTCGTCGCTACCTTGCCCTGACCATGATGTACTGGTTCCTCTATGTTTAATATTGGCACACCCTTACTCATAACCTCTTTGTCAATTTTCCTGTAGAAATCAGACTCTTCTTTTTTCCAAGGCAAATCGTAATCGGTCTTTCCGATGACATCCTCTGGTTTTTCAAGGCCTGCCAGTTTCGCAAAATTATCATTACACCCAAGATAAATCGAATTCTCATCTTTCCAGAAAATATAATCCGGAATATTGGAAATAATATTCTGAAGGATGGCTGTCTTAGCCTGTAGGTCCTGCTCCGCTTTTTTGTGCTCGGTGATATCTCTTATTATGCCGCGTGTCCCCACAACCTTCCCATCTTTTATTATGGGAGTTGAGCTGAACTCAACATTGTGTGGGTTTCCATTCTTATCGAGCAGAACGGTTTCTGCGCTGATTTGCTCTCCACCGAGAATTCGCTTAAACGCTGCCATTGCATCAGGTAAGTGTTCTTGCTGAATCAATTTAGTGAAGCTCTTGCCAAGGACTTCCTCGGGTTCGCGTCCAAACATGGTTTTGCCAGCTTTATTTACTGATGTGACGTTTCCCTTCGTATCCAGGGTATATATCACATCGGTCATCTCTTCGACAAGTTCTCTATACTTATTCTCACTGGCCTGCAGAGCTTGCTCTGTCCTCTTGCGCTCGGTGATGTCCCAGAAAATGCCTAATA
>CAYNKI010000361.1:0-3375 GCA_964397675.1 uncultured Pirellulales bacterium | reverse complement strand
TTTAAGGAATTGATAATGAGAACCACATTAAATATCGATGATAAATTGATAGGTAAAGCGTCAAAATTAACCGGAGTTAAGGAAAAGACTTCTTTAGTCAGGCTTGGCTTACAGGCCTTAATCGCTCTTGAGAGCAGCAAAAGGCTTGCCCTATTGGGCGGAACTGAAAAGAAATTAAAACCCATACCCCGAAGAAGAAGGCCAGGTAGATAATATGGTTCTCGTTGATAGTTCTGTGTGGGTTTCACACTTGCGTGCCGGCAATTCTGACCTTGAGATTCTACTAAATGATGGAAGAGTTGTTTGCCATCCGTTTATCATTGGTGAGCTGGCCTGCGGAAATCTTAAGAATCGGACTGAGATACTTTCCCTGCTGCACTCTCTTCCTATGGCAAAACAAGCGGAACATGAGGAGGTTTTGCAATTTATTGAAAGTAATCGGCTTATGGGCGGAGGAATCGGCTATGTTGACGCTCACCTGCTTGCCTCTGCGGTCCTGACGGCAATCCCATTTTGGACACTCGATAAAAAGCTGCAGCAGGTGTCCTTAAAGTTAGGTGTCAGCCTGCAATAACATCCACAGCAAAACAGACTACAGACTCAAGACCCAGGACTCAAGAGCAATTTAGCCACAGATTTCAAAGATGAACACTGATTAAAATTAGCCGCAAAAAGGCACAAAAGGAAATTAGCCACGGAGATTTGCCCTTATGTCATTACCGCGCAAGCGAAAATCCAGCCTCTTTTTTGCTTGAGCCACGGTAACAACAAGTTATAATTTTAGCATATTAGTCTTGTTGTGTTCATTTGCGGTGGTGATAAAATGGTTGATGAAAACATCGAAGACCAATTAGTTACAGTACCTAAGCTTGCGAGACTGTTAGCAAAAGACCGTTCATTTGTATCCAAAATAGGATTAGATGAATGTCCGCCTGATATGTTAGTTCCGGCTCTCGAACGAATCTTTGGTTTTATTTTGGGAATGTATGAAAATGCAAAGGACATATTTACAAGTAATAAAAATCTGACTTTAGACGAGAAATTCGTAAGATTGATATATTCTCGTCTTATGCTCATGTCATGGTGGGCCGAAAAACCAGCAGATGCGCCGGTTCATTCGAAAGAGACCTATGAATATATTAAATGGCACAGAGACCGTTCTAAAAGTAAATGGGGTAATATGTCCGTGTATGCAAAGTTTTTTGAGGTTTGCGTGTATGTCTTATTTGAAGAGAATATTTCCGTCATGAGAATGGTCGATGAGCACAAATGGGATACTGGAGCGGATAGCAGGCTCGTTACCCGTCCGGCTCTGTTTGTTGCCTGTGAAGGTGTTTTCTCGCACGTGAATTGGGAGCTTGACGGCGTTGGAGACACAGCATCTGACATATCATCTTTGAAGGGGGTTCAAAAATGGAAAAGTAAAAATACAACGGATGATTGGCTTATAAAACCCGAGCTCGCATTTATATATATGATACATAAAAGGATGATAAGGGATAACCGTAAACACACAAATAAACTTTGGTCAACTAACCCAGAAGAGGACTTCTGGATTAATTTTATAGTTATAACCTGGTATACAACATGGAACAACAAATCACAGGTTGAGGTAAATCTGAGTGAGATATTGAGATTGTACTTGCGTATATATCGTGAAGATATAAAGCCAGAAATGACTGCCGAAGAAGAGCCGGAGTTTTTAGATCTACTGAAAGAAACATTGTATAAAGCATCGCAGGCCTTTGAACCTCCAGTGGATGTGGCTTGGCTCAAGACGAACCCGAGCTGGCGATTGGCGCAACTTGTTTTCGGCAAAGATGCTACTTTAGTAGATACAGATACTCCAGTAATAAAACAGGTAGGTGTCGGCCTCACTATGATTAGTGTAATGAATTCTTTAGCTGGAACGATACCTTTCAAGTTGGTTAAAGATATCTGAGCAAAGAATAATAAAAAATTATTTTGTGTAAATTTTAGTTATAGGGAGAATAGTTATGTCAACTTTTTACCTCAAATTATTAGAGATCCCGGGTAATCACAAGCCGGAAAAGGGCCTTCCGGATACTGCAAGGGCATATATTGCCATAAAAGCGAGCTCTATAGAAAAAGTAGATGAAGTGGAATTGACTATTTCAGAAGAATGCCGCACATCGGAAGAAGTTGAGGAAGCGGCAGACTTGCTTATTGAGGAATTGAGAACAATAAAGAAGCGGGCATCGAAGTTTTTCAAAAAAGAAGAAGAGAACAGACTAAAGATGTCAGATAAATCTTCAAAACATTAAAAACCAAAAGTACAAAGAGTGTTTTCTGTTTGTTCTCTGTGCTCTTTTTTGCAAAAAGAAATGGAGAAGAATAGATACTTTAACAAGTGCGTGTGTACGGAATGATGAACTTAGTTTAAATGCGAAATAGGAAATAAGAGAGTTTTCAAATGTGTACATTTGAACAGAATTTTAAGCGGGCGATTGAAGACCTGTGCAAAGACCGCAACTATCATGTCGATTATATCCCACCCCAGGTCTGCATTATAGCCCGTATACGAGGTGGGAGCAGTGGACGCAAGGTTGAAGTGGTTCTAACAGGGAAAGAATATCTCGTCAGAGTTCCAGAAACGGCTATTAAAAAATCCTTCGCGAAAAATGAACTCGACTTTGTTATTGACTGTATCAGAGATATTTTAGAGGAATAAAAGGTATTAGCAGCCTTCCTTTTATCTTTTCTCTGCGTCCTTCTGTGCCTTCTGTAAAAGAATAAGATTCTTCGCTGCGCTCAGAATGACAAACGGAATTATTTCTGGTTCCCCACCTTCTCGTGGACAAGTATTTCCTTGCCGTTCATATATGGCCGAAGGACTTTTGGTATTGTTATTGAGCCGTCCGCATTTTGGTAGAGCTCCAGAATAGGTATCAGTATCCGAGGGCTTGCAATTACGGTGTTGTTCAGGGTGTGGCAAAACACGTTTTTCTTTGTCTTAGGGTCTTTATACCGAAGGTTTAATCTTCTTGCCTGAAACTCATAAAATTTACTTGCGCTGTGCGTCTCGCAGTAATTGCCTCGCGATGGCATCCATGCTTCTATATCGAATTTTTTCACCTGGCCTCGACCCAAGTCGCCGGTGCAGACGTTTGCAACACGGTAGGGCAGCTCCAGCGCCTGCATTACAGCCTCGGCGTTGGCCAGAATCTGCTCGTGGAACTTGTTGCTTTCCTCGACACTGTTTTCACAGATAACCACCTGCTCGATCTTGTCAAACTGATGGATTCTGTAAAGCCCATAGGTATCTTTGCCCGCCGCTCCTGCCTCACGTCTAAAGCAGCTTGATAATGCCACATATTTTAGCGGCAGCTCCTCAGCCTTTAATATCTCCCCCAT
>CAYNKI010000360.1:0-3378 GCA_964397675.1 uncultured Pirellulales bacterium | reverse complement strand
CAAAAGACCATAATGTATCGAATCATCGAAGGCTTGGACTGGGAAGTGCCGGACTGGATAATTGTGCCAGGCGGAAATCTGGGTAATTCCAGCGCCTTCGGCAAGGCCTTTTACGAGTTAAAACAGCTCGGACTAATTGAGCGAATACCACGAATGGCTATTATAAACTCCACCGGTGCTGACACGCTAACAGAGCTGGTCAATAATAAAAAGCTTATTTGGAATGGCGGGCACGTTGAACAGGCAATCATAGACGACTATTACGCTGATTTAACGGCCCGCAACTTCTCGCCTCATACATGCGCTTCGGCGATAGAAATCTCTCGGCCGGTCAATTTGAAGAAATGCCTGCGGGCGATTGATATATGCAACGGTGTTGTTCGCGCAGTAAGCGATGAAGAGATTTGTGATGCAAAGGCAATCATAGGCAAATATGGGTTGGGCTGTGAGCCGGCTTCGGCAGCGACGATAGCAGGTTTAAGGCACCTCAGAGATGAAGGTGTCATCGGAGCTGACGAGCGAGTTGCCTGTGTGCTGACGGGACATCCATTAAAGGACCCAAATCTAACAGTTAATTACCATAAGGAAAAACAAGGCCAATTCAGCAATCCGCCCGTAGAAGCACCGAATGACCTCGATGAAATAATCAAGCTAATGCGATGAAGGTTGTTCCTTGTGTTTAGCCGTCGCTGGCACGGCAACGGTTAGTGCATTAGTTGAAAGGCCACAAATCCTGTGGCCAAGGCCAAGCCGCCAATTGTGTGCAAAAGGACGGTGACTTGACTGGCACGGTATTGGCCTGGCTTGACTAAATCATTTTTATTTACAGATTTTATAGCGAGTACCGCAATCGGCAGCGTGAGTAAATAAAACAATCCTGCAAAAAACAGCAAGCGGTAAGTCAGCATAGCTGCTGCTATAATGAAACTCGCAACGAGCACAACTCTGTAAATCCAAACGCCAGCCGGAACGCCGAAACGAACGATAAGTGTTCTTTTGTTCACCGCGGCATCCGCCGAGACATCAGGAAATTCGTTCACTAAAATCACTAAAAAAATCAGTATGCTAACTATGAAAGCGGGCAAAATTGGGATAGTGTCAATTGTTTCTGCCTGCAAATAGTATGAGCCATACACCGGAAGCAAACCGAATAAAATTGCGATGACAAACTCGCCGATGCAACGGTAACCGAACTGGATAGGTTTGGCGGTGTAGAAAAAGCCGCCGAGTAAACCAATGAGGCCAATAATTAAAATAAAAACGCTCCGGGTCAATAAGACAATTACCAATCCGATTGCTGAACCGGCGGCCAGACAAACCAATGCTGCAAGCAGCGTTGCTTTGGGAGAAAGAATACCTTGTTGGATGAAACGACGTCCTCCTGAAAATGGCGTAGGATTTTTGTTGACCCAGTCGTTTCCAGAAAGGTGGTCAAAGTAATCATTTGTAATATTGGCACCGGCATGCAAAGCCATTATTGCCAAAAGTGCCAGGACAAAAAGATGCGTCTGGAAAGTTTCTACAGCGCTATAACCGGCAGCAGTGCCCACCAGAACAGGGGCTACGCTGGCCACCAAAAACTTGGGCCGCGAAGCAAGAAAAAGAATAACCAATTTTGAATTCGCAAAACCAGCTTTCATAAAGTTAATTTTAGCCGCAGGTTTAACAAATTGCACGGATATTTGAGAATCAGATTTGATAAGGCAAGAGTATTTGGCTATAATGAAAAAAGATAATCGGATATACCATAAACAGAATTTTAAAGGAGATAAAAGATAACGGTTATGCGGAGAACCATTCTCGCTTTGTCTTGTCTGTGTTTTCTTAGCGGTTGTTACGAAGACGAGGCGGAGCTAACATTAAATTCAGACGGCAGCGGAACTTTGAAGCAAAAGCTGGTTCTTTCAGAAAGACTTATTGTAGCCGGACCGGATAGTGGCCCCAGAGAAGGTGCTCCGCCAGCCACCAAGGAGAAAGTGCTTGAAAAGATTGGCCCTGCAATTGATATAAAGTCTATCAAGCAAACCGAACTACCTGATGGTGGCAGAGCAATAGAGTTTGAAGGCACTTTCAGCAGTGCAGAGCGGTTCTTTCTTTCCGAGTTTTGTCGAAATACTCTTAAATTAAGAATTTCATCGGCAAGCAAAGGCAAAGCTGCAATCTATTGCGATATGGGAACCAGTGGTGGTCCAGACCTTACACAACTTTACGGTGCGGCAAAAGGATTGTATATCAAGCGAACGATTCATCTGCCGGCAAAGATCGAAAAGAGCAATGGATATTCTGACAAAGACATCAATACGGTCAGCTGGGTTACAGATCTGCGCGATAAGGATGGACTTGCCAAGACAAAGGAGTTTATAGAAGGCCCGGATAAAGGCAAGGGACTTGCTATCTTTGATGCCTCGGGGCTAAACTTCAGCCTGCCACTGAAGATTACAGCGTTGCCGGAGAAAGCTGTTGAAGAAGAGAAAATCCAAAAAGAATCAATGGGGCTCGCAGCTAAGGTTTGCTGGATTTCGGTAAAGAAAAAGACAGTAACTGGCAATAATGGTGTGGCTACAATGTCGGATTTAGAAATCGGGATTGAACTTAGTTGGAATGAAGGCCATTGTCCTATCAGGTGCAAAAAAACTGTATTGCTGAATGTGTTAGATGACCAAAACAACAACCTGGTTTCAGATAAGGCACCTTCAGTATTCCAAGGCCAAATTTTTAATAGTGAGAAGAAGAACAAAAAGAAGGAGTTAACGCTGAAAGCAGAAACGCCATCCGGCATGGCCAAGAAACTAAGAGAGCTGTCTGGCTATGTTGAAGTGATTACAAACACAGTAAAGGAAAAGAACGTTTTGGAAGACATCCAGGAATTAGCGGGGAAAGAGGCAACGGGCAATGCTGTTCTGGACAATTTGAATTTCAGAATAAAGAGCATCGATGGTCACAAACTCAAAATTGAAATAGACGGCGGAAGAGACACAATAACGTCGCTGAATGTAATCAGAAAAAATGGCAGCAGAATAAGAAGAAGCGGAGGCATGGGCATGGGTAATGAATATACGTATGAGTTTGATGAAGAAATCCCTAAGTTGGCTAAATGTGAGCTGGAGGTTATTGTATCAGAAGAAACGGTAAAAGCTCCCTTCTCTCTTCAAGAAACACCGTTACCGTGAATCCAAAGCAGTAAAGACAGGAGCGGAGGGAGGTTTTTGATTTCTCAAATATGATTGCCCTGCCAGGCTGGCAGGCAAATGAGGCGAAGCTGCAATTTTGCCAGAGTAGGCAGAGAAACACCTCTATAACGTAACCATATCTATAATAAGCGCTTAAGCAATAACAGCTTCACGGTGAAGCACTTGGCACGATATTTGCACAATTGGA
>CAYNKI010000359.1:0-3385 GCA_964397675.1 uncultured Pirellulales bacterium | reverse complement strand
TTTGGTCTTATGACAGCCCACACTACGATGGCGATATCATGGAGAAGGCTATCGTGCACGGTGGTGCGCAGTCCGCGCCTCTTTACTACGATAACAGCATTGCTCCATTTACGTCTGAAATCGTACGCACGTTTGATGTCCCGCAGGATTGGACCAAGCACGGCATTAAGGCCTTAACGTTGTACTTCTATGGCGATCCGAATAATGTCGCTCAGCAGATGTATGTGAAGCTCAACGGCACTAAGGTTATATACGATGGTGAAGCCGCTAACATAACGCGCATACCGTGGCAGGCGTGGAATATTGACCTGGTAGATTTAGTTGGTGTGAATCTCAGCAATGTAACTGAGTTAACTATTGGTCTTGAGCGTATCGGATTTGTTGGTGGTACGGGCGTGGTTTACTTTGACGACATCAGCTTATATCCTTATAGCCGTCAGTTAATCACACCTGCCGAGCCTGACACTGCTTCTCTGGTAGCCCACTATGAATTTGAAGGCACTGCCAACGACAGCTCCGGCAATGGCCGCCACGGCACTGCAGTGGGCGATCCTATTTTTGTAGCGGGCAAGGTTGGCCAGGCCATTAGCCTTGATGGTATCGGTGACTATGTTGAGATAACCGGCTACAAGGGCATACTCGGGCCGAATGCTATTACTGTGACAGCCTGGATTAATACGATTAGCACTGAAACCGGCGAGATTGTAGGCTGGGGCCCCAACATTGCTGGTCAAAGATTTGGCTTTCGGATTAACGCCAACAGGTTACGGATGGAGCATCAAGGCGGCAACATACAAGGTGACACCAATGTGAACGACGGTGAGTGGCACCATGTGGCGGTGACGGTTCAAGAGAACGCCACGATTTCGTATCCGGAGGTGATACTTTACCTGAACGGCAAGGATGATACAAGACCCGGTACGAGCCCAAATGCGTTCGCTCTGGCCGCCGACCAGAATGTCAGGATTGGCAGCCGGCCCTCGAATGACGCCACATTCTTCATGGGTCAGATTGACGATGTCCGCATTTATGACTATGCTCTGTCGGATGCTGAAGTTGCGTGGCTTGCCGGCCGGACGCAGCCGTTTGACAGGCCGTTTTGACATGCGTTAAGGCGGTGTTGACTGTGCTGTTCTTATGGATAGTTGGCTAATAAGCAATTATAGCTACAGCCATAAGTTTTTTTAGTAGCGCATAATTTCGGGGCCTATGCTGATTGATTTGGTATGGGCCCTGGTTGCTTTTTATATTGCATATAGTGTACGCTATCGTTATGCCAGCGATGATAAGAAGCTTTTGGACCAGTCCCACCAGCCCATCAGGTGCACACGAAAGTCACCCTTCCCACAAGTTGCAAAACGTCAGAATTCTTCGACAAATTCGTGACTCCATTTTATCTCCACAAATGTCAATTGGTACGAATTATGCAGGCACCAAACATCAAATTCTTATCGAAAAATGAATTATGAGTCCACTCTAAAAGGTTGTATGCAAAAGTCTCAAGATATTGCGGTTTGAAGCTGCTTTTTCTTGATTTTCATAATGAATTTTGTATGATGGCTTTTGACTGATGTACCACAACAACTGGACAACCAAGAAGTTATTTGATCGTATTGATTTTGATCTGCTTACTCGCACAGCCTTAGGATTTGATACGCTGGAAGAGACACCTTTTTGTCCTGCGACTTTCTTTAATTTCCAGAACAGGTTGCTTTCTCACTTTGTTGCAACTGGCGAGAACCTGCTCGAAGGGGTATTCGACGCTCTTACGCAGCAGCAGTTGAAGAGACTCAAGATAAAGACCAACATCCAGCGTGGCGATTCATTTGTGGCGATGAGCAATATTCGCAGCTACAGTCGTACGCAGCTTTTGATTGAGATGCTGACCAGGCTTGATCGCATATTGAGCGAAGAAGACAAGCTGCGATTCAACGAACTTCTCAATCCTTATATAAATCAGTCATCGGATGATATAGATGCTACTTACTGCAAATCTTCTTGGCAAGCGGAATAGAAATATGAAATCATTGCCTCCTGAACGGCGAAAGTTACGCCCTAACGTAGAGGCCACGGTCAAGGAGTTTACAAAACCGTTCAATCACAAGGGCAAACTGCGTGTTCGTGGGCTGTTCAAGACGATGGTGTATGCGCATGCGATGGCGATTTCAATAAACTTTGGCCGGATATGGCGATATATGACTGAGAATCCGGACTTTTGTAGGTTGGTAAACTCACTTCGCGGCATTTTACCTTGCTTGTTTGCCAAGAATAGCCGAAATGGACTTCGCAAAGTGATTATTCGAGTTCCAATCCGTTGCTGGCTTGAGCCTCAACAATATTTCAGACAAGCCGCCTAAAGGTGGATTTTTAGAGTGGACTCAAGATTGTTTCTTAAAGATGTGCTAACCCGCCAGCATTGTCCCCCAATTTAATGCGAGCAGCATTCTTATAATTACCTATCTTGCCTGCCATATGACATATGGGTAAAAAATAAAGCCAGATCCTTATAACAACAGAATCTGGCTTCGGAGGAGGGTGATGAAAAGCTATTTATTGCCTCTGAAAAATTGCTCTTTTATATTTAATCGAACGAATGATAATTATTTCTTTAATAAAAAGAGAAAAATCTAATGGAAAAGTACACTTTTTTTGACAAGAATCAATCTTTTAATTGAGAAAATCTTATTTTTTTTCGCTTTTTTTGAAAGTGACTAAATTCCAGCTTCAAAACCATTCATTTTACGCTTGATAAATAAACCTTGTTCTCATATTTTAACCAAAAACCTGTTATTTGTTTTTCCTGTTCTTTCAGGCATCCTATTATGGGTACCAAAATTACGATTGCTGATTTGCTAAAAGCTAAACACCAAGGGCAAAAAAATTGTCGCGGTTAGTTGCTACGATTATACCACATCTAAACTTGTTTCTCAAACTTATGTTAAAATGATATTAGTGGGTGATTCTGCGGCTCAAGTTATACCCATCTTCGCCGGGGACTTATAAAGGCAGCCCATTTCTACTAAATTGCCTATAGTAACAAATTTCTATACTATTCAAGTTAAACTCGGCTTCGACTCAACCCTGCCAGTGACAATGGAACTGATCAGTCTTGCTGAGCAAATGGTAAATGCTGGCGCCACGAAAGCAGCATAGGTGCCCCGTTTGAAACCTGTCCTGAGCTAAGTCGAAAGATTGGCTTTGTTTGGCTTTGTTTTCCCGGATTCCGAAGGCGTCGTTCATTTTCATAATCCTTTGTTGAATAGAAGTTTAATTTCATTTTGGCTTTTCGGAAATTGGCTTTGTTTTGCATAATTGACTCAAACTGATTGGTCAGTTTGGAAAGTAAAAAGTTAAAAGGAAAAAGGCAAAATTGTGGATTCGACCT
>CAYNKI010000358.1:0-3420 GCA_964397675.1 uncultured Pirellulales bacterium | reverse complement strand
TTTAAGGCCTCTCCAGTTGACAGATGTATGCTTTACGTATTCCGCTGCGCAATATACTACGCTTCAAATACCGACCATGACCCTGACCTTTTAAAATGGGAGAACTGGAAGGATAAGGAATAACTAACTGCTCACGTGGAGGCAAAAGCATCCGGGGGCGGAAACTTTGCACGATATACGCAATACAATATACGACATACGAATTTAATTGACGGGAATTGCGATTTTGGGTAAAGTGGATACGATTGTCGGTAGGCGTTTTTCTCGGTGTGGAGTAAATTGATGAAGAACATGTTCTGCAAGCTCAGTGACTTAAGAAATGAGGCGTCCGTCGAAGCTCTTTTCGTCGATAGACTCCTTAATGTCCTCAAATACCCTGACAATAGAGTACGAAGGAAAGAGTCAATAGAAGAAATTGTAATAGGCAAGGGACGCCAGAAGGAAAAATACAAACCAGATTATGTTTTGCTCGATTCAAGTGCACGCCCTATAGTTGTAATTGATGCTAAGCACCCGAACGAAAATCCAGAGGCATATCATTATCAGGTATCGTCGTATGCGCTTTATCTGAATCAGAAGTTCTTAGATGAGAATCCAGTCATCTACACTGTGGTAACAAACGGTGTTATTTTCATAGTCTATCCTTGGGACACGGATCGGCCTGTTTTCTTCCTCAGCTTTGAAGACTTCATAGATGGCAATAGTAAATTCTTGGAATTGCGATCGAACCTCTCATTTTCAGCCTTTAACCAAGTAGCAGCCACTAAGGATGTTTTCGACTTTCGTAGGCCGGGTATTACAGCGCTCACTAAAATCCTAAACGACTGCCATAATCTAATATGGAAAAAAGAGAAAATTAGTCCAACTGACGCTTTCTATGAATTCTCCAAAATTATGTTTATAAAGATTCGAGAGGACAACAAGATACACGCCCTAATCAATTCTGGCAAAAAGCCAACAATAGAGGACTTCGTATTTTCATCGAGGTGGATCGAGAGTCAAGCATCCGTTGATCCAAATCCGGTTGATTCCATTTTATTCAGACAGATTCAAACAGACCTTGAGCGCCAAATCCGTCAGAAAAAAAAGAAAAGGATTTTTGAACAAGGCGAGAGTCTGTCGCTGAAGGCCTCCACAACTTATGAGGTATTGAAACGACTCGAGAAATTTGATTTGTATGGTATAGACGAGGACCTAAATGGGCGTATGTTTGAAACATTTCTTAATGCAACTGTTCGAGGCAAAGACCTTGGCCAGTTTTTCACGCCCCGAGGTGTCGTTCATTATATGGTTGAGTGTGCTCCCATATTTGTATCAGCTGATAGAACGAAGCCAATTTCTGAACAGATGCCATATATATTGGATGGCTGCTGTGGTAGCGGTGGATTCCTTATAGATGCTATGGCTCGATTCATCATGATCATGAACAACATTTCGAGCCTCACGGACAAGCAACGTGCGGAGTATGTCGAAGAAGTCAAGAACAACCATCTATTCGGAATCGATGCAAACGACAAGATCAGTAGGATAAGTAGACTTAACATGTACTTACATGGTGATGGAGGAAGCAAGATATTCAAAGCAGACACTTTAGATAAAGATTTGTTTATAGAACCAGGTATGAAAGAAGAAGAGCAAGAAGGAGTTACCGAACTTAGAAAATATCTTTTGGAAGAAGAGCTAAAATTTGATATAGTACTGACAAATCCACCATTCAGTATGAAGTACCAATCATCGGACAGGCACGAGAAGAGAATTTTAAAATCATATAGAATAGCGACAACGACTGCAGGTTCTCAATCTGCTTCGGAGAAATCTAACGTTCTGTTTTTAGAAAGGTATCTGGACCTATTAAAACAAGGTACGGGAGAACTTCTAACAATTATAGACGACACTGTCCTTAACGGAGAAAAAAGCCCGCGTTACAGAGATTTTATATTGGATAATTTCGTTGTAATGCAAATACTTTCACTTCCATTTAATACATTTTTTAGGGCTGATGCAAATATTAAGACTTCTATTATACACTTAAGAAAAAAAGCACCTGGAGAAAGTCAGGGAAATGTATTCATGGCAATCACCAACAATATCGGGCATGATGATCATTGTAAAGACACACCTGAAAGAAACAATTTGCACATTGTTGCCAAAATGTTTGATGACTGGAGGAGCGGTAAAACTGTTGTGCAGAAAATAATATATAACCAACACCCAGATGAACCACTGTCATGTCCATTACAAATCTTCGAAGTCAAAGCCGACCAATTGAACAGAGGACGCTTAGACGCTTTTTATTATTCTCCGGAACTCAAAAAACTAAGGACACAGATTGTTGAACTTGAAAAACAAGGTAAAATAAAAATCCGCAAAGGAACAGATTTCAAACTTCTAAAAGAAATAAAGAAAAAAGACGAGGAAAAATATAAAGGGAAGACTTTCAAATATTTTGAGATTGGCGATGTAACAATTGACGGCACAATTGTGAAACACCGAGAAGACTATTTCGAAAATCTTCCTACGAGAGCAAGAATTCAAGTTCGAGAGGGAGACGTTGTTTTCGCAAAAAACAATAGCAGCCGCGGTACTACTGTGTTGATCCCTAATTGGTTTGATGGAGGTCTCGTAACAACTGGTTTTATAGGGATACGCCCATCAAGTAAAAAGGAATCCCTAATTCTGTGGGACGCTTTAGAATCTGAATTATTCAGAAAGCAAGTTTACTATCTATCCATCACTGCATCGCAACCAGAGGTCAGGGAAAACATATTCAAAGAGGAAATGTTAATACCCTGGCCAAGTCGCACTGATGATGTACAATCTATATTAAATAAAGCGAATGCCGTCCACACAGCACGCGACAAATTAACTACTTCATTGAAAGCAGCGACAGATGCCTTTGATAATCTCATAGGATAGCCTGAAATTAACTAGGGACAGCCACGAATGGCATGAAGATAAGGCATAGCACCCCCACCCAAACCGCGTTTTCTGCCTCGAAAAGGCGTGGTCTTCGACAGACGAGTCGCTTAACTTCATGGCATTCGGGACAGCCACCTAATTTTGCAGACTCAATCGACTTTTTACTAAATTGCACTTACGAATCGTTGTCGCCATCATCTTGCCAGCTTTCGGGCCAAAGTTCTTCTTCTTCCTCGAACGAACCACTTTCTATCAAACGCCTTTCGACTTCTTCAGCATCTTGCCGGTTCTCGTCCATTATCACCCGCACACGTAAAAATTCATCATTCAGGCGATAGTCGTCGGCATGTGGCGACAGTAGGTCATTTGCAACCAACCATTGCAAAGTCTCTCCTTCAACAATATCCAGCGCCTTCTTCTTATCAATTCTGGTCGGAAGTGTCGGTTTAGCCTGCATTTCTCACAACCCCGTTGAAAAAAGCTCCCTGTTCTGGTATAATG
>CAYNKI010000357.1:0-3422 GCA_964397675.1 uncultured Pirellulales bacterium | reverse complement strand
TTTAAAAAGTCACTTGACCAGGTGTGTATATGAATATAATTATTGTTGGTTGCGGAAAGGCTGCAAGCGATATGCTCACAGCCTTTTTTTATGGCGATGTGGAACTAAATATTTAGTCAGCGATTTCACCACCGATTTGCAAAACGGAAATAAATAAAAAAAAGGCCGATTCTGTGGAAATCAGCCTTTTTTCTTGAAGGAGGAAATTTGTCGCGCAGCAAGATAAAAATCCTCACTACGCTAAGTAAGCTTTATTCTGGGCTTTCAATATATAAAGATACAACAGAAGCCATAATGTTACAAGATTTCCCCAAAATTTTCCGAAAAATACCCACTTTCCCTAATTGACATCTACCTTTGAAGGTATACAGTACAATTGCACATAATATTCCTCCTTCAAAGACCCCTGCTTCAGATAGTAGGGGTTTCTTTGTTTTATATATGGTCTCACTCGCCAACAGGCGAATCAGACGGTTCTTCACCTTCTATTATTGATGTGGAATGGTCGCTCTGCATAGAAAAAAACGGCAGGCATAAAAACACCTGCCGTCGGAAGAAGGAGAAGCGGTGTACACACGCAACTCCTTTAGAGGCCTCCAAAGAGGCAGGGGACCATAAATTCATCACCATGCCTCTCTGTTGCGCAATGCCTTGTGCCAAGAAATCCTATGGCAAAAAACATGCTTGCACTTGCAACACATATATTGTTAATAAAGACCCCGACCAAGTCAATTCATCAATGGTTATGTCACCAGGAATGACTACAGAGGCTGGAAAATAACCACAAAAAGGAGGCCGTTATCGCGTCCTCAATGAGCCTGTCAGGGATGATATTTTGACTACTGAATTTGAGGCTGTTTACTGAAGAAGATTAACAGGGACATAACAGCGTTTCTTATCTCCGCTCATTAAGCCTTTGCTCTATTGCTGCTAACCGCTCCTCTAACTCTTTGACCTCTTTGTATTTCAGAATATGCTCTATAATGTCCTTATACAATGTTAAAAGACTATTGCTGCATAGCCGACGCTGTCAGTGCTTGATCCCGATATACATCGGGAAATCTTGTGGAGCATTACTTCGTTACTATTTGTGTGCGCAAGCAATATGCCCTCAGTTCTACCAAGTTTTTTTGCTGCTGCGACCGTTGCGGCTGCTGCGCCAGCACCGCAAGCATTGCAGTTCTCAGCGGCACTGGTAAGCAAACCTTGTGGCTCTAACTTCAAGGCCAAATCAATAAACTTCCGGTCGTTGACTTTACTGGCCCACTCCAAAGCCTCAGCGCCAGTACCCATCGGCATAAACCTATAATGCGGGCCGTAATGGGTCAAATCAGTCGAGCCGATGCAAACGATTTTCTTGCCAGCTTTCAATTTCATAATATCGCCGAAAGTTTCTCCCAGCGGGATCGACTGTACACTGGGTGGAACAATAATGGGTAATATCTCTGCTTCGGGAAATAGGCGCTGTATAAACGGAACCTGCACCTCAATACTGTGCTCAGACCGGTGGGCGTCAAGGTCGCTGACAGCTACGCCACGGTCAATTATAGCTTCTGCCAGCTCCTCATCGATGGCAACTTCACCAAGCGGTGTCATCCAACTACCATTGCCATAAACAGCCGGCAATTTCCCAAAGTAGCCGTGGGCGGCTCCGAATATCACAAAGGTATGGACCTTTTCATACCGCCCGCCCCGAGCCAGGTCGAGGGACTGTTTTATCGCAGAAAAAACCAACGCAGCCAAAGGCCCGCTGAAAGTCCAGCCGGCGTGCGGGACAATGCCGGCTACTATAGTCTCAGGTAGAGACTGACCCAGCGCTCTTGCTTCGAGGCAATCCTTGATTTCGCTTAAACAGGAACTTTTTTGGCCAGGATAAAACTGACCTGCGACAATGGGTTTTCTTGCTTTCATTTCAGCCCCCTGTCCCGCTACGGCTCGGCCTTCCCGACTACGGCACGCTCTCGTCTCGGCGAAGGCCCGAGCCAGAGCGGGGCCGCCGTGACGAGCGCCGAGACGAGTTACTTGCATCTCTGGCATTGAGCCATTATTATTACTGTATAATTTTAAGCTTGCTCTGTAGGCAAAGACCATAATATTCTAAGCCTTTAGGAAGAAAAAAACAAATGGTATCTGAAAAAACAACTTCGGTAGCACTAATAATGGGTTCGGACAGCGATATGGATGTAATGCAAAGCTGCATTGACACACTTTCTGGCTTCGGCATAGAGCCTGTAGTGCGAATAATCTCAGCACACCGCACGCCACAGATAGCTGCTGAGTTCGCTGAGAACGCCGCTAAAAGCGGGATAAAAGTCATTATTGCCGCCGCAGGTATGGCTGCTCATCTGGCAGGTGCTTTGGCGTCTCGAACCACGCTGCCGGTAATTGGAGTGCCGTTGATCTCAAAAAGCGGCTTAGAAGGGATCGATGCGCTGTTGAGCACGCTCCAGATGCCGCCCGACGTGCCTGTAGCAACTATGGCTATCGGGAAGGCAGGCGCTAAAAACGCCGCCATTTTTGCCGTACAAATCCTGGCGTTGACGGATAAAGAGTTCCAAAAGAAACTGTCCGATTTCAAAAAGTCTCAGGAGAAAAACGTAATCGACAAAGATTCTGCTCTGTAGTAAATTTAGATACCCAAATTAACACAACCCAAGATTTAAATTGACTTGAATTTTAAAAAATTGGCATTTTTTAGCAATTTTTCAGAGGGCATAATCAATATCAGTTCAAAAATGCAGTTCGTGGTTCACGCTGTGGGGCTTAGGCAAAATAGGTAAGAGAAATTGGGCTAAAAAGTGTGCAAAAAAGAGCAGAAATTTGCAAAAATTGATCAAAAATTTCAAAAACGCGCGCCTTTTTAGCAGAAATTGACAGGAATTTAGCTTTTTTTAAAATTAACATTTTGTTAAAGAGGGGGAAATAGGCAAATCTATAGGCGGTGGATCGAGACTCAACAATTGGGCCCACGACTCGTTCACTATCGCACATTTCAGGATATCATTTTCTCGCACGTTTTTTTGACGCTCCTGCATAAATGATTGACCTTGGAGGATTTCCTCACGGGTGGAAGGATTTTCCCGAAAAAGGGTGTTCCTACAGTCGAAAATGGCCGATTACTATATTACTTAAAATAACATGATAAAAAAATATTATTGTAGTAATATTGACAAAAGTATATTATATTAAGACATATAGGTAGAATTGAAAAGAGTAAGAACAAAAGACATAAAAGGAGCCGGTGCATACGTTCTCATTAAAGGCCACAAGTGTCATCGATGCGGTCATGAATGGAGACCTAAGAATATCAAAGTGGTTCCTGTAGCTTGTCCAAATCCAAAATGCCACTCTCCTTATTGGGACAGGCCAAGGAGACAAAGGAAAGAATAGTTCCAAAAGGTAAGATCAAAATATCATCAATG
>CAYNKI010000356.1:0-3479 GCA_964397675.1 uncultured Pirellulales bacterium | reverse complement strand
TAACAGGCAACCGAAATAATTACGGAAACCTCAAGGTAGGCGGCTGTCGTGAGGATATCCCCGACGAGTTGAAGCCTAAAATGCTGATAGAGCTGGACAAAATCCAAAAGAAAACAGAGATGCTCACCAAGGCGGTGCTCGACGACCCTGTTCTGCACGCCCGGCTCAAAGGAGTAGGCGTATTGAGCAAAGAAGACGCTATACAATTTGCAGTAACAGGCCCGACAGCAAGAGGCAGCGGCGTTGCTATCGACGTAAGGCGCGACGACCCTTATGCTGCCTATGCTGATTTGGAGTGGAATGTAATTTCTCAACCTGAAGGTGACGTCTTCGCAAAGGCGGTTGTCCGTCTTCTTGAAACACTTGAAGCTGTTAAGATAACAAAACAAGCTGTAGAGAAGCTTCCCGGTGGGCCTATTGCTACCGAGGTCAAAGAGATACCACCGGGTGAAGGATGCGGCCACGCTGAGGCACCGAGAGGTGAGACATTCCATTATGTCCGCAGCGACGGCGGCAACAGGCCGGTCCGCCACAAGGCCAGAGCGCCCAGTTACGTCAATGTACCTTCATTCAGGGCCTCGTGCATCGGCCAGCACGTTGCTGACGTTACAATTACACTCGCAGCGGTCGACCCGTGCTATAGCTGCACCGAGAGACTGGCTATTGTTGACAGCAGGAATAATGTTATACACGACTATAATGCTCTGCTGAAATTGAGTCGTGAGAAAACAGCACGTATAAGTAAGGAGCTTGGTGCACCTGAACTAAAGATGGAGGATTTATGAATTTGAGTAAGATTCTTCCGATTTTGGTCTTTTTGCCTCTGGCCGTAGGCTTTGTGCTGTTGTTTTTGCCAAACATAATAAAGCCCTTGTCCAAAGCGCTGGCCTTGATTATTTCGGTCATTGCATTTGCTCTGGCCATTCGTATATTTTATCTCGGTCAACTTGACTATAGCTTCTCTGTTCTGCAAATAGGCGATGTGAAGTTAGACTTATTACTAAGTTCCAGGCCGTTGGGAGCATTTATACTGATGTTCGCTATGGGCTTCGGCCTGCTGATAACTTTGTATTCACTAAAGATACACGCAATACGCAATACGAATATTTATTATGGCGCCATTCTTCTTACAATAGGCGGATCAGCGGGGATACTGCTTTCCAATCACTTACTGTTTTTATTGATATTCTGGGAAATCGTTACCGCTTCGCTGTATCTTTTGATAACGACGGGTGGGAAAAATTCCAATTTTGCAGCGACAAAAAGCTTCGCAATGATAGGCGCTTCCGATGCCGCTTTCCTGCTCGGCATCCTTATGGTATGGGCACTTTCGGGGACATTCGTGATTTCTGAAATTGCAAAAGGACCTGTGGCGACCACTTCCTCAATAAGCATCATAGCCTTCTTGCTGCTTATGACAGCCGCGATTACGAAGGCAGGCGCATTGCCTTTGCATACGTGGCTGCCCACCAGTGGTGAATACGCTCCGGCATCTGTAATGGCACTTCTGCCTGCTGCTATTGACAAACTGCTGGGAATTTATCTGCTTGTAATAATCGTACGCCAAATATTTGTACTGGAATCAGCCGCCTTAAGTTTCATCCTGGCTCTCATCGGTGCAGCGACGGTTATCATTGCCGTGATGATTGCGATGGTCCAGCACAATCTCAAAAAGCTTCTCTCCTATCACGCCATCAGCCAGGTTGGCTACATGGTCCTTGGTATAGCTACGGGGACAGCCGTAGGTATTGCCGGTGGAGTGTTCCATATGCTGAACCACTCGATATATAAATGCTGTTTATTTTTGTGCGGCGGCGCCGTTGAACAGCAGGCCGGCAGCCCTGAATTGGATGACCTCGGAGGCCTGGGCAAAAAAATGCCGATTACTTTCGTTACCTGTCTGATAGCCGCACTCAGCATTTCCGGCATACCGCCATTCAACGGCTTTGTCTCAAAATGGATGGTTTATCAGGGCATAATTCAGATGGGGACCTCTGCACAAGGCGGCGGTGCGGCTAAACTTTGGCCCATCTGGTTTACTTGTGCCATGTTCGGAAGTGCCCTTACCCTGGCTTCGTTTGTAAAACTCATACACTCCACGTTCCTTTCACGATTGCCGGATAAGCTAAAAGATGTAAAAGAAGTGTCCCCATTACAGACCGGCCCGATGATTGTACTTGCTTCACTGTGTGTCTTTCTCGGCATATTCTATCACGTACCTCTCAAATACTTTATTTATCCTGCTTTGGATATAGAACCGGGGACTGCTATTTTCGGGACCTGGGCGTCAGGTCTGGCTACAATTTTGTTGGTCGTGGGTATTATTATCGGCGGTCTTATTTTGGCTGTCAGTTTTTTGTCCAGGAAAGTCAGAACAGTACCCACCTGGACCTGCGGCGAAGTGCAGACAAACGACCAAATGAGAATATCGGGAACGCACTTCTACAAAACGGTTTCGTCAATGTTCGGCTTAAGACAGCTTTACTCCAGCCAGGAGAAAGGCCACTTCGATACTTACAACCAGAGCGGCAGATTAGGACTGGCCTTGACGGGATTTCTGCGATGGCTTCACTCCGGGATTCTACCAGTGTATTTGACCTGGGTGACTCTGGGATTACTGATAGTTCTATTTATAGTTTGCAAGATTTGGTGAGGCAGATATGACTATATTCTATATTTTGCTGCTGTTTGTGATAATTGCCGCGATTATCGCGGTGGAAACCGACAATCTGTTGAGTTCCGTGATATGTGTTGGTGCAATCGGCTTTGGCGGCTCCCTTATATTCCTCTTTTTGCGGGCACCGGACATCGCGATAACTCAGATTGTGGTGGAAGTTCTGGGTTTGATTATCTTGATTCGTGCGACTATCTCTCGGGACCGGACCTTTATTACCGGCGACAGGGAGTTTTTTGGCATGGTCGTCTCGATAGTGATTATCTTTGTTATCTTCCTGGCCGGCATGAAAGTTTTTGAAACATTGCCCACTTTCGGAACACCCATATTTGCTACTGTCGGCGACTCTGCTTCTCAAGCCTATATCAGTGAGGGGATGCAAAAAACAGGAGCAACGAATCTCGTGACCTCGGTCATTCTGGACTTTCGCGCCTACGATACCCTCGGCGAAGCAACCGTACTGTTTACTTCGATCATCGGGGCAACCGTTATACTGCGAAAAAAGGCTAAAAAGCTGCTGGAGGAACCGGACAAATGAACCCCGTTAGAAATGTTTTAAAGAAATAATATGCAGTAGCAAAAGGTAATAATATGGAACAAGAACAGCAAAATTCTAACGCGGTGCAACAAGAGAGAATCTCTAACGGGGTGAAGGGTATGACGATAATAGTAAAGACCATCAGCAGTTGGGTGAAGGTGCTGATTTTCCTGTTCGGGATTTACATTGTTCTTTTCGGCCATCTCACTCCTGGCGGTGGATTTGCAGGCGGCGTGATTTTGGCTTCTTCATACGTGCTGCTTATGT
>CAYNKI010000355.1:0-3488 GCA_964397675.1 uncultured Pirellulales bacterium | reverse complement strand
TGGACGGTTTGACGGCTGGATGTTCCGCTGTCTTACCGTCTCACCGTTTCACCGTCACACCATTCCTAATCGTTTAGCCCTCATTCTTGCGGCCAGGAGCTTCCTTAATAGTACCCATGTCAGTATTCTGATTCCATTTCCATCTTACAAGCCAAATACTCATCGATTCCCATGCTTGCCCCTTCAATCAGAAATGCCGCTTTCTCCACGATCTCTGAAAACTTCCTTATGTTAATGTGCATCAATCCAGGAAGTGACTTTTTCCCTTTCACGTCCGTCGGATACCGGAAGGCACTACCAAAGGGATCCTTCCCACAGAATTGATTGATGTAATCTTGTATTTCATCCAGTTCTTTCCTTGGATCTCCCTCATATACCTCCTCCAAAAGCATTCTTGCCTCAACCCATAGTTTGTCCAACCTGTGATGTTTGGGGAAATCCCCAGACTGATCGAGAAGTTTCCTTCCGTTGCTGATGATACTTTTCAGCAGCAACTCCATATATTGCCGATACAGGAAAACGATTGGGTATACTAAGATGTCCAGATCACTACGGTTCTTTTTTACCTGTTCAACAAGCACTTTTGCAGCCCACTTATAGCCCTCAATATATACGTACCAATCAGCGCGAAAAGGGTTAAGGCACGCGTTGTGCCACCAGTCAACATCTCTAGAGAACAACTCATTATCATGCTCATCTTCTCGTTCTTTGTTATTCATTCCCATATTGTGCTACTAAATCAAATCCACAAATTCACTTGTTTGTTCACGCCTATGGTCCTTATCACTCTGAATCATTGAATGCTTCGATAACAGCCCGTCTCCAAGAGCGCAACCAACTACCATCGTTCTGCCGCTCCTCCATCAAGATATTCTTCTCCTCAAGATGGCTCCAAACCTTTTCGGCGTTTTTCAATAACACGTCCGCATTGATTGAACCTTCATCAAACCGCTTTTCAAAATCACCAAACCAGTACATATATTGACGCCAGCTTAGACCAAGCCATGCTTTGTCTGGTTCATAATCCATTTGGCGCAAAATTTCTTCACCGTAGGGATTATATGCGCTTGCTTCCGAAAGTAATCCAGCCTTTCGCACACGTACCAAGTCTGACTCCCTTATATAGGCCATCATCGACTCTTCAAACCAATAAGGTAATTGACCTCCACCTTCCGGTGGCACGTCCCATCTTGATGGTGTAAACCTCCGAACATTGAAGAACTTGCCACTTGCACAATCTGTGGCACCTGCTACTTTCCATAGCAAAACATCGGATGATGTGAATCCCACGAGAACACGGACTTCCGAATTCTCGATATACCTGATCAGACGCATAGCACCCTTCAAATCTTCGGTCGCATGCAACTCCCGCCGCGGCTCAACGTCTGATACAAGCACAAGAAAAAGCCTATCCGTGTTACCGCCAGTAACAATGGATGCTATTTCGGCTGTCCTAGCTGCATCAGATAGCTCTCCCATACGTACAAGTACACTGTGTAGCACATCAACGCCCTCTTTTGAAAGTCTCTCTTTTAAATCACCGGCAATCTCCTTGTTCAAATCATAATAGTCATCGGAATATATCCCAGGGACAACTGCAGGTGAACATACCGCATGAGGCTTTAATAGACTTACGCAGTCAACTATATCAGCGACCAACTTCCTCCACCATTCTAACGAACTCTGATCAGCAGTATCAACGTCCGCTGGAAAGTATGACCACAGTGGAAGTTCCCCACGTTCAGAACGGGGAAAATATAGTTGAGGGTCAAATATCATCTCAAAGTTATCACTTCCATTCTGGTCTATCTGAGCTTTGACCTTTTCTTCAGTGTAATTTACTGGGCTCAGAAGGGCACCTTTATAGCATTTTAAATTATCCTCCGATAGCAGATTTTGTGAATCATGCCCCATTTGGTGATATACAGCCATTACAATCCTCCTTTATCCTGCCAAGCTTTCTCCAGATCCCGCGGACGCCGAAAACGCTCAACTGGCCAAACGCTAGTCATTCTTTTTAAGCAAAGAAGATCTGCTCTTTGGAACTTTTCAAGGATGTCACTGCTCCGAGCCCCACGCATTGCAACTCGCTCGACGGTCTTAGGCGACAAATCCGACTCACTTGGATGTTGATATGGGTGGACTCCGAAACGAACATAGCATAGTGTTACTCCAAAAGAGAACTGGTCCGTTCTCCAATCTATCAGCTTTTTCTGGTTGTTCAATTGCTCTGGGGCTGCAAAATACGGTGTGCCCGGTCCCTGATTAAGCCAACTCTGTGTCAGTGAGGCAGCGGACAGATCCCTTACTAAGTTGAAATCAACCAAAACAGGAGTAATCCCGTCCTCACGAAACATAACGTTGTCTGGCTTTATGTCCCTATGCACGAGTCCAAGATTTGATATGTGACCTATCGCATCGATTAATTGAATCCCCAGTTCCATTAACTGCTCATCTCCCAACAAGCCATCTCGCTGAATCCGATCCGTTAGTGTTCCGCCTGGGAGAAACTCTTCCAGAGTAAAGCTATACTTACGGCCTTCAAATTCATATGTTCCCGTACCAAACAACTTCGCAATGTTAGGATGATTGCACCTCTGCATCGCTGAGATTTCACGGTCTGTTCTCTGGGCACTTATAGGTCCCTTAACTATCTTCAGTGCATATTCTTTTCCACCCTTACCTTCGACGTAGAATACCTTCTTGAATGCTCCTCCACCTACGGATTTGCCAAAAGTGAATCCCTGCGTATCACAGATCGACTGAGCCACCTTCGGAAGGTCGGTTTTAGAATCCATCCCCATTTCTCTCCCATACCTTTGAAGCCGCTGTACGCGAAAGCCACGGCTGGACTGGATTTTGCCACGCAGCCAGCAAAGACACGACGACAGAGGAATCCTTAACGTAGCACATGCCAACACGGCGACGAGCAAACTCCCAGACATGTCGCTGTGCACGACTAACGGTCGATTCGGGGAGAACTACATAAGAAAGGTGTGCAAAACAGGTATTCCTGTATGCCTGATGCATTGCGTCCGTCCATCTCTCTAGTTTCGCTTCGAACGCCAATACACGCCCCTCAATGTCCACTGCAACCACGTCTGTCCTCCCTCGTCCGTAAGGGAACTCCCTAATAAATTCAAGTGAACCCCACGGACTATTTTCAGACTCAAGAATGGAGCAAAAATCCTCTACAAGAAAATCTTCTGTTATATATTTACCTACTCCCATTCTTATAGCCTTATGTTCCTAATGTTCATCACCTTATCAGAATCAACCTCTATTATTCTCATACACAAAGTGCAACTCTAATTCATAGTACCTCTAATTATTATCGACAACCGTTTATGTACAATTTGAGTAATTATACTCATTCTGGCAAAAAACCGCAATTCCCGCCAAACAATTACATATCTCATATTTCGCTGCACTCTTCACGATGTCCACATCGGTATCTCAGCTTTTCGATTCGATGTGCAGTGCACACT
>CAYNKI010000354.1:0-3521 GCA_964397675.1 uncultured Pirellulales bacterium | reverse complement strand
ACGCCTGAGCAGTCCATCACACATCCCAAGAAAGTAAAACTATTGCGGACGGCCCGCTATTTTCTCACAATTCATAATATCGAGAATCGTCCATTTCGCTTTGATGTTGTCGCCATCGTGCTTAACCCAGCCGGCCGACCACAGATAAGACATTACGAAAACGCCTTTGTCCTATAGTAACAATGGAGCTTATTGATACGCATTGTCATTTGACCTTCGACGATTTAGCTCGTGACATCGATGGCGTAATCGAGCGCAGCAGAGCCGCGAGGGTCACCGAGTGGATAACCGTCGGTACCGACCCGCAGGAAAACCGAAAGGCCATCGAACTTACCGAAAGATTCGAAAATATGTATGCGGCTATCGCAATCCATCCGCACGATGCTAAAAGTGTAACCGCAGATACAATCCAAGAATTAAAGAAACTGGCGCAACATAAAAAAGTCGTTGCCATCGGCGAAACGGGCCTGGATTTTCATTACGATTTTTCGCCAAGGCAAGACCAAAGAAGGATCTTTGCCGAGCATCTAAAAATTGCCGCCGACTTTAATTTGCCCGTCATCATACACTGCCGAAAGGCTTTCGAAGAAACTATGGAAATTCTGCAGCAGCACGGCCAAGACCTAAAAGGTGTTATTTTTCACTGTTTTAGCGGCTCGGCTGAACAGGCAAAGATTGTTCTCGATTGTGGTTTTTATATTTCTTTTACCGGCGTAGTTACTTTCAAAAATGCTGAAAAGACCCGCGCTGCTGCCAGTGTTGTGCCGTTGGACCGTTTAATGCTGGAGACCGATTGTCCGTATATGTCACCGGAACCGATGCGAAAGCAAAAAGTAAATGAGCCGGCCCTTATGGTTCACACCGCAAGATTCTTAGCCGAATTAAAAAAGGTGCCCTTTGCTGCCTTCTCCGAAGCCGTTACCGCCACCAGCAAGGCCTTTTTCAGCCTGCCGGATAAATAAGAATAATAACCGTTCACGGGGAAAATGTGCCGATTTTGGGCTTTATGGGCGATTTGTCCGACTACTTGGTAAAAAATCGTAAAAAAAAGGGGGGGGAAACTTGACTAAATAGCAAAAAAACGCTTTAATAAAGATTAAATGATATTTTAACCCTGTGAACGGTTACAAATTTTTGAAGGAAGGAAGGAGGTAGGGCCAAAAAGAATTGAGAATTCAGAATTCAAAAAATATTCTTAATTCTACATTCTGTCTTTCCGTCTTCGCCAAGGCTACGCTCGTCTGGGCGGAGCGCTTCGCCGTAGCCTGGCCGGACAAGCTGTCTTGTGTTTTTGTGCGTCGCCAAAGCATAGTTACTTCTAACCTTTTTTTGAAAGGAGGAAATGAAGATGTGTAAGAAACTACTTTATTTGACGTGTCTGAGTCTTGTGCTTGGTTTGTTTATGCCAAACCTAACCAATGCAACAGACGAAAGTCTGGTCGGATGGTGGATGTTAGATGAGGGCTCAGGCGATAGGGCTGCCGACTCATCCGGTTACGGCAACAACGGCACCCTCTTTGGCCCGAATTGGGTGGTAGGGCAAATAAAAGGAGCTTTGTCCTTTTCCGGCCAGTCTTACGTCGAAGTCCCGGATGCTCCGAGTCTTAATAGTTTTGGGAATACCGTCACAATTTCCGCCTGGATTAGCGCTAATTCACTTGGTAACTGGCGTGGCATATTGGTCAAAGGTGGTATCCCTGTAGTGGCGTCACCAGGTTTGGATGAAGCCCCCTTTGCCATGCAGATGTGGGGCGATGGAGCATTGAGATTTGCGGCGAATTGGGGTCAACCTGCTGGGGGAACAGGTAATGGTACGTGGAACTCTTCGAATCTCAGAATACCAGTAGGACAATGGGCTCATGTGGCTATTACCTACGATGGTTCTACAATAAGATTCTTTATCGACGGGGAAATGGATCCCGAGGAGGTGCCCCAAGAATTAGTTTTCGGTACTACTGACCAACCCTTGAGTCTGGGGGTTGATTGGCCGGGCGGTGACGAATTCTACGATGGTGCTATGGATGATGTCAGGCTTTATAGCAGGGCTTTAACACAAGAAGAGCTTCGAATAGTCATGACAGGTGCACCTCTTACAACTCCCCCCCATGCCACCTTTCCGAATCCTGAAGATGGGTCTGTAGATGTGCCCAGAGACGATGATCTGAGCTGGGAACCTGGACCATTCGACGTGACTCACGACGTATACTTTGGCTCCGGTTTCGATGATATCAACGATGCTACGACCGACAGCGCTGTGTATCAGGGCCGTCAAAGCGAGACAATCTATGTGCTCGATCGTCTGGAATTGGGCCAGACCTACTACTGGCGCATAGATGAGGTCAACGCACCACCCGATAATACAATCTTCAAAGGCAGCATCTGGAGTTTTACGACCGAGCCGGTTGGTTATCAGATTGTGGATGTAAATGCCACCGCTTCCAGCTCGAACGCTATAAATGAAGGGCCTGAAAATACCATCAACGGCTCCGGGCTGGATGATGATGACCTGCACTCGGCAATGAATATAGATATGTGGCTCAGTAGTACGATTGGGCCTCAGCCGGCCTGGATACAATATGATTTCGACAGGGTTTATAAACTACATCAGATGTTGGTATGGAACTATAATACCTCCGTTGAGCCTGTTATCGGTTTTGGGATCAAGGAAGCTACCATTGAGTACTCGGCCGATGGGACCAGCTGGACCACATTGGGTACCCACGAATTTGCCCGGGCTCTTGGCGCAGCTGGTTATGCAGCCAATACCACTGTTGACCTTAGTGGCGTAGTAGCGAAATACGTCAAGATCACCGCTAATAGCAACTGGGGCGGCTTTATGCCGCAGTTCGGCCTGAGCGAGGTCCGCTTCCTCTACTTACCTGTCCTGGCAAGAGAGCCCGATCCAGCTTCCGGAGCAACAGGTACGGATGTGGATAATGTGACTCTTAGCTGGAGAGCAGGAAGAGAGGCAGCCTCGCACGAGGTGCAGCTTAGCGACAGCAACCAGGCTGTGATAGATGGTACTGCCCTTGTTGCGACTGTTTCCGAGACCAGCTATGACACTGGAGAGCTTCAATTAAACCAGAGCTACTACTGGAAAGTTAATGAGGTCAACGAGGCCGAGACTCCCACCACCTGGGAAGGTGATGTCTGGAACTTTACAACGCGTGAATTTCTCGTAGTTGAGGACTTTGAGGACTACAACAACTTCTCACCGTATCGAGTATTCCAGAGATGGATTGATGGGATTGGATATTCGGCAGACGAGTTTTTCCCAGTGGATAATCCCGGCAACGGCAGCGGTGCAGCTATTGGTCACGATATTTGGTCTTATGACAGTCCACACTACGATGGCGATATCATGGAGACGACTATCGTGCACGGTGGTGCGCAGTCCGCTCCTCTTTACTACGATAACACCATTGCTCCATTCACGTCTGAAATCGTACGCACGTTTGATGTCCCGCAGGATTGGACCAAGCATGGCATTAAGGCCTTAACGTTGTACTTCTATGGCGATC
>CAYNKI010000353.1:0-3532 GCA_964397675.1 uncultured Pirellulales bacterium | reverse complement strand
TCTGCAGGAACCTGCCGATTTCAGGCCTGTAATACCGGAAGCGGTAATAATACAGCCCGGTCTTTCAGTTTTCAAAGAGCTAACCAATTAACCTTATTCTCACGAAAAATTTACGGCTTCCAGCGAAGCAAGTTAGGGCATGAATTTGGGTCATCAAATTTAGCGTTTTTGGATAACCAGCATCGGTCAAGAGAACCATCTACAAGCAATACGTCAAACCACATATCCCTTTCACGACGTGTCTTAAGAAGTTCCAGTCCGCCATTAAAGTTCCAGTTCCCGTCAGCTCTAAAAAGTAGAACAACATCATTTGGGGTATCTTCAAAACGCGACCCACTGAGGTTTTTATTAAATGCGAAGTTACACTCGTAATCGTCTGAAAGAGGATTGAACGTTTCTCTCGAAAGGTTTTTGTCATATTCTATTAGCAAATCACACCATTGATTAGCATCAGGAAAATAGCCGTCATGGTCCTGAGCATACTCAAGTATGGCTTTGCCAACTTGGCTAAAACTGTTAATAAGTCTTTCATGTTCTTTACGAACTTTACGCACGTTCGATACAGCAAAGGCATAAGCTAACACAAAGGAGAAGAAAACTACGCTTAAAATAATTGCTGCAGTTGCAAAATGAGAGCCCTTCAACTGCTTATCCCTGAAATGGATTACGAAAAGACCAATAACACCAAGGAGAAATGAAGCTGCAAAAAGTAATGGGCAAACAATAGCTAAAACTATGGCTGCCAAAAAACCTAGCAAATCTGAAAAACTGGGCAAAAAATAACATTGAATAACAACTAAAATGAAAAACAAACCGACAGATGTAACTCCGAGGATAGCTAATATTATAGACACAAAGGTGATACGACTTGTCCTTGGTGCATCTTTGTTTTGAATACACTCTTTCTGAAGCGACTTAGACATCTGTTATTCACCTGGAACTTCGCTGGCTCACTTTACAAAGAGTTGCAGATAAGTGAGCCACTCCCGAAACAATAGTTTACATTAGCCAACTCAAATAATAATACAGCCCCATATCTCAGTTTTCAAAGAGCTAACCAGTCAATAAGCTTATCCTTACAAAGAAGTTACGGCTTCCAGCGAAGGGGGGGCACAACGATCATCTCCATTAAATTCGGATCAAACTTCTCAACTCTCTCTTCTCGTAAGTTATAGCGATATATCGTGCCATCAACAAGCAAAACCTGCCTATAAATACCAAACTCATTATCTCCTTTCATCATTTCCTCTGTGCCGCCGGTCTGATTCCACTTTCCGTATGCTTCAAAAAGAGCTACTACATTGTTGGGAACATCAGCTAATCGTAAACCATCGAGGTTTTTGTTAAATGCAAAAATACACTCCCAATGCTGGTCTCCATAAGAGAGGGTCTTGAAGTCTTTCTTCGAAAGACTCTTGTCGTAATCTATCAACAAATCACACCACTTTTCAGCAGTAGGCAGATAACCATCATGATCGTCAGAATAAGCTTCGATACTTTTCCAAAGCTTCACAAGTTGGTCGGAGATATAAGCTGGACCACTTTTATAACGTATCTGCTCCGTCGTATAGTTAAATGTCTTTATAACGACGAAGGCCGAAAGTAATAATAAAAATAATTTCGCAATACCGAAAATTTTCAGTATCTCACCACTGCAAAGAATAACAGCAAAAGTCATAAGACCAAGTAGGAAAGCAACAAGCATAATCAAAAAAAGACCGGTTGAGAAAATCGTATGAAAGTGAACTGCCAAGAACATGGATAGGACTGCAAAGTAAGCTATTAGTACCGTAGAGACTGTATAGATAGTTGACCTTCTTAATTTACTTCCCACAGTTCTAACAGCCAGAACAAAAGCGGATATAACAAATGCGCTACCGGCCAAACCAAAAAGCTCATGCACACCAACTCCTATCACAAAGCAAAGAACCCCGATACACCCAAGTAGTATGACCCCTGTAGTGTAAGATATTGGCTTGTTGACGGACGTCTGCTGCACAGTAACCTCAGAAGCTTGTTTCTCGTTTTTTACTTTCTCTAAACCCTCACCACTTGTGTTTCGCATATCCACTTTGCGTCCTTTGTTGTTACAATCTTCTTTTTCGAGCTAATAGAGTTTGCGAAAACATGTATGTACAAGCCGATTACGTAAGGTGATCAAGGTCCAATATAATTAAAATAGTCCAAGTCAAAGCGGTGAGGACGATATTTGAGTTTATTTACCCAATAGCCATATTCCATATAGCCAAATGTGTCCCAAATATATTCACCAGCAGTAGGAGGGTGGCCATGCAACCAATTATTCAGCCGGACGAGTCTTCTACTCCACCATTCCGGAAGGCCAAGATGTGCATGAAGTACCCCTTCTGGGTAGTAATTTATTTGTTCTCCGGTATAACTCATTCCTTGATAGTTAAACCTTAAGTTCTTATAAGCATCAGAACCAAAAATGCTGTCAGTTCTATAAAAGTAAGTACCGATGAAGTTCCAATTTCCCCACACTAATCTCGATCTTTCTAACAAATACTCGATTGTATATTCCATCAAATCCTCAAATTCTTCCCGCGTTAGCCTCTTTCCCAGTAATGCCTCGAGTTCCTTTACCTTTAAATTGTGGTAATGGGAAGTCTCTTTCTCTTTGTCTTTTTCACACAGTCCAAATGGGTCGAGCCAGTTCAGCGGATTATTACCGACGTAGGTATAGAGATTCAGGCCGGCAAAATAGCCGATTGGGTCGGTCTGCAGGAATCTGCCGATTTCAGGCCTGTAATACCGGAAGCGATAGTAATACAGCCCGACCTCGCTGTCGTATCTTCTGCCGGTGAACATATAGGGATTTCCGTAGTTGCTCGTTGTTAGTTGCTCGTTGTTCGGGTCGATAATCATCGGCTGGCCAAATACATCATATTTGTATCTTTCTACAATCACACCGTTAGCATCCGAAAGCGCCACCACGCTGCCAAGCCCATCATAATGGTAGTAGTATACCGCATTGCTATCGGCAACGTCAATCATACACACCGGCTCATCGATACCGGGGCCGTAAACGAACCTTCGCAGCAGCGTATTACTGCCGTCGTATTCAGCGATTACCTGGTCGCCATCGTAGCAATACTTTGTGATTACATCCGGGTTGCCAGAGGCAATCTTTTTGACACGCCTGCCGGCGAAATCGTATTTATACGAAACTTCCTCATCAACGCCCGTTAAGCGATTTTCGCAGTCATAATAATACAAATACGTGCCATCGTCAATCAAAGTGCCGTTATCATCATAGCTATAGCTAACGCCGCCTACCGAGCCGTATTGGTTCAGGCCGGTGGGGGGAACACCTTTCAAAAAACGGCAAAATGCCGATTCTCCCATAATCTTCAGGACAGTTATTTACCGCACAGAGCGTTGACATTTCGGGCTGGAACGGTATATTTACGAAGTAAATGAGTAAGTCGGTGAACGCATCAACCCGCTTACGCACAAACGCATATATGCCACAGGAGCTTATAAAATGGACCCTTCGATTTTTAAGGCATAC
>CAYNKI010000352.1:0-3536 GCA_964397675.1 uncultured Pirellulales bacterium | reverse complement strand
CTTGTTTTTTGGCCGTTTTTTGGTATAATATGACCTCGTTACGCGTATAGCGTATCGCGTATTGAGTACATAAGAGTATAGCATATCATAGACGGAGGATTATTAGGTTATCTGGTTATCAGAAAATCAGGTTGAAGGATATCAGCAGATATTGAAATGATGAGAATTGCTATTCTGCCAAGCAGAAAATATGGAAATGGTGCGAGTTTCACGTGTTCTACATCTGTCGAGAATCCTCTACAAATCAGCTACTTTTTATGCAAAACAAACCCAATTTGCCAGAGGGTGAAATTGATGCAAAGTGTGTATTTACAAAGGATTATGAAAATAAATGGCAGCGGAGAGTCAGGGAAAACAAACCCAATTCAAAGCCAAACAAACCCAATCTCACAACAGAAGTCAGTCCACAGGATGCCTTACGTCAAAGATAGAAAACAGAAGACAGGCATCATTTTTACCATATTTGGTGTTTTGCGTCAATAAAAAAGTTGCTTATTTGAAAACTCAGCGTATGCTCTGTGAGACAAGAGATAAGGTAAGTGCACTATTTCTCATCTTACCTCCCTTCCAAAGCATTAATTATGTCAGCTCGACTTGATTACTCCTTTTTTGAGAATAATATTGGCGTACAGTGCACGTTCGCTCGTAGCAACGACTGCATATGCTCTGGCTGCCCTTTCATAAAAGTCGAACCTCTCCACCATTTGGAAATCTTCAAATGTTTCGCCACTGTTTCTTACTATTTCACGATATTTTTCCCAGATGGTTGGTTTTGTGTTATCTCCGGGCACAACAGCCATCAAAGCAACGGCAGAATCGACATAAGTATCCAGTGGAAAGAATTTCAGTATCGCTTCAAGCAGCTCGCCAATATTATGCCCATCAGCGCGGACAAGCCTCTTGGCAACAGAGGCTGCGGGGAAATTACCATCCGCCAGTACAATCTCATCTCCATGGCCCATTTCCATAATTATTTTCATAAGCTCCGGGGATATAATGTTTGGTACACCTTTTAACATCTTCAAACCTCACACTAAAATAATATTACAATTTTCGTTACAATTAAAATCCTCTCAGGTTTGTGCTGTTCCGCCGCTGCAAACCTGGTTTCGGCAGACGTTTGAGCACTACATACTCTATTCCATGCTGTTCGCAGTATAGTCGCTTGATTGGTTTGTCACCATCTTCGTTCACGGCATATATATCCGGCTTGATACGTTCGATTTCGGGTTCGGCATCGAGCCAGCCATCGCCGGTTGAGATTAGCGCCTGCTTGACATAGCGAATGGATTTAACCATATACCATCGCTCTTGTTCACTGAACATAGGATGACCTGTCCCCTTCAGCAATCGGATGTTCGCATCGTGGCCCACGACAACATAAAGTTTGCCAAGTGCCGAGACCTCTTCAAAAAATCGTACGTGGCCGGAATGAAACCAGTCAAAGCTGCCGGTGACGAGAACCTTTTTTCGCCCCCCTTCTTGCTTTCGCAAGAAAGCAGGGGGGGTGCTCGATTCTTCTGTGTCACAGTCGGGAAAGCCTTTCAGATCGTTCTTTGTCAGGACCCTATAGTCCAGGTTGTGGGCCTTACAAAAGTATTGCTTCTGAGATGTGTGCTCAGATTCGTTGACAATCCACATAGTCGGCTGGACATCCGCAATCGTTGGGAGCATATCGGTATCAAAGTGGCCTTGCACGATGTGCACCTTATGGACAAAGCGAATCGCCTGTATAGAGTAAAGGCGTTCCTGCTCGGAGAATTTGGGTTCTTTTCCGGTAGCCGATCGCAACAATGCATCATCCCACAACAAGACATGCAGCTTGCCAAAGCAAGCAGCCTCCTGCAGGAAACGAACATACTGTGACCGGATGTCATCAAAGCCCCCCGAAACGACTACAGTGTCTGTCGTAATTGTCACTTTTTCTTGACCCTAACCTTCGTGCGGAATGAACCCGGCACGGGTTCGCTGGAAGCTATGTAGAGGTATCCTCCTCCACAGCCCGAATACATCGCGCCGGGATACCTGGACTGATAATACTCCAGAAGAGCCAACAGGTCTATTTTTAAGGTTGGATGGTCCACGATATCGGGCAAAATGGTGTGCCAGCAGAGCATACACTCATTCATTGCAGCGCCCAAGCCATTGAGATCCTTATTCACAATAGCGTCAAAGCAGTCTTTGCCCGATTGCCCAAGGCGGGCTATCCATTCAGGCGAGAAGCTCTTTCGGCCCAAGGGATTGTATCCATCTGGTCGTGGACCCACCGGAACGATTTGTATCACGTCGGCCAGCCAGGACGCAACATCTGGGTCGTTGTTGGACTCAATATGTGCAGGGAAGATGCCTGCGTGAACGTTGAAATCATAATCCAGCCTGTTGATGCCTGGGTATATAATGCCGATCATATCCTGCGAACCTGAGGGTTCGGCTTTTCCCTTGTTCTCTGTCTCGTAAAGCTGGTGGACGAGCTCTTCGGGCGGCTCATCAGGTAGTTGATTTTTCCATAGCTTCAAGGCTATTTCACGCGTGCTGCCGCAGATGCCGGACCGATCCATCCACCGAAACTCCGGTTCAACAGCTACAACCACCATCGAGCCCGGTGGAGATGGATTATGTTTGGAGACGTAAGGTTGGTCTATCCACCCCCCTGAAAGGGCAATTCGATAGGGCAGATTCCCCACCACATCCGTGATCTTAGTATATTTTTGTGAAGCCATGCTTGTTACCAATCCTTAACTGATCGTGTGTTTGCCTGCCTTTCGGTCCTTATACTGCTGTTCTATCCAGGCATAGGTTTTTTTCAGTCCTTCTTCCAGCGGCGTGCTGGGCTCCCAGCCGAGCACTTGCTTGATAAATGTATTGTCACTGTTACGCCCAGCGACGCCTTTCGGAGCATCAGGATCATATTTTCGCTTGAGATTGGTCCCACCGACTTTTTCAGCTAAGGAGACCAGATCATTTATTGAAATCATATGGCTTGTACCAAGATTTATAGGTGTCGAAATCAGCTCGTCACAATGCATAATCATATCAATACCCTCGAGGCAATCGTCGATGTACATGAAACTTCGCCTTTGACTGCCATCGCCCCAGATGATGATTTTGCCCGAGCTGGTGTCTTTGGCCTCAATGACTTTACGGCAGATAGCAGCCGGCGCCTTTTCCCGGCCTCCATCCCATGTGCCCCATGGACCATAGACGTTGTGGAATCTGGCGAAGTGTGTCTTGAGGCCACGTTCGGCCCAGTATTCCTGGCAAAATATCTCGGACATAAGCTTCTCCCAGCCATATCCTCGCTCGGCCATAGCAGGGTACGCATCGGATTCTTTTAAGGCGCGAGCATTTGGGTCCTTTTGAAGCTCAACATTATACGCGCAAGCCGAAGAAGAGAAGAAATATTGCTGGGCTCCGGCTCGATACGCTGATTCAATCATATGGGTATTGATCAGAATACTACGCAGACACTCGATGCGAAATAGCTCGATAAAGCCCATACCACCCATGTCGGCTGCAAGGTTATAAACCTCGACCGC
>CAYNKI010000351.1:0-3539 GCA_964397675.1 uncultured Pirellulales bacterium | reverse complement strand
AAGCAAAACAAACCCAATTCAAACCCAAACAAACCCAATTTTACAATCCTACCTGCCCCCAAAAGCATGCCCTGAGCAGAGCCTGCCCTGAGCGAGTCGAATGGGCCGAAGGGGCCGCAACAGAACTCCGATGCCGAATCCCTGAAATAACATATTTATGGCAGTTGCAATTCATGGCTCATTCTGGTACCATACCTCCCGTTAATAGGGTTAGCAGCGTCTGGGCCGATTCCTATAAGGTAAGCATTAGGCCCCGGTCAATTCAGGAAAAAAGGAAGGAGTGTCAGAGATGACAAAAACAAGAAAAAGTAAAAAATGGATGAAATGCCTCAGTCAGGTTTGTTTATTATTGGTGGTGATTGCCTGCCTTCCGGCGCAGACGGCAAGTGGGAGTAAGGCGCTGAATCAAGCCCCCGAAGGATTTGTGGCCCTGTTTAACGGCAGGGATTTGACCGGCTGGAAAGGACTCTTGGCCGGTCCCTATGATAATCCCATCAGGCGGGCGAAATTAAGCCCGGAGGCCCTGGCCAAAGAGCAGGCCAAGGCTGATAAGAGAATGCTGGAGCACTGGAAGGTCGAAGATGGTAACCTGAAATTCGACGGCAAAGGATTCAGCTTAGCCACGCTTCGGGATTATGAGGACTTTGAATTACTGGTAGACTGGAAGATTGTCCACCCGCGCGGCGACAGCGGTATCTATCTGCGCGGTACGCCGCAGGTGCAGATATGGGACCCCGGCCAGCATAAGATTGGCTCCGGCGGTCTTTACAATAATAAGAAAAATCCCAGCAAGCCTGCTATGATAGCCGATAATCCCATAGGCCAATGGAACACGTTTCGTATCAAGATGGTCGGCGAGCGGGTTACGATAAATCTTAATGAAAAGCTCATTGTGAATAATGTTGTGTTGGAAAATTACTGGGACCGTTCGCGGTCTATTTTCCCTTCCGGCCAAATCGAATTGCAATGTCACGGCGACCCCATCCATTTCCGCAATATCTATATTCGTGAAATTCCGCGCGATGAAGGCCCGCGGGGTCTGACTAAAGAGGAGAGGGCAGAGGGTTTTACTGCTCTGTTTAATGGCAGGGACCTTACCGGCTGGATCGGAGATACCGACGGTTATGTCGCAAAAAACGGCAGGATTATCTGCCAAAAGGGCGGCAATGTTTATCTCAAAGATGAATATAGTGATTTTATTTTCCGGTTTGAATTTAAGCTGACGCCCGGAGCCAATAACGGTCTGGGCATTCGAACACCCTTAAATGTCAATGCTGCCTATCAGGGAATGGAAATCCAGATACTCGATGACACTGCCGACCAATACAAGAACCTGCGGCCATATCAATATCACGGCTCAATTTATGGTGTGGTTCCGGTAATACGGGGCTGTCTAAAACCGGTTGGGCACTGGAATTGTCAAGAAGTCAGGGCCAAAGGAGGGTATATCAGGATCAAGCTCAATGGAGGCATTGTTGTAGATGAAGACATAAGCAAAATCACCAAGACTATGGATGGCAGGCCTCATCCGGGACTCCATCGGGAAAAGGGCTATATCGGCTTTCTCGGCCATGGCTCCCAGCTTGAGTTTTGCAATATCCGCATTAAGCAATTATAGTAAACAATAGTCGGGACGTATTTTCGCGTTCGGCCGGGTTGAGAAGGATTCAGCCCGTGATTCTTTTTAACAGCGAAATTCTGGATATAAACAGAAGGAATAATAAGGCATTGACGCATGTCACTTTAATCATTGACAGGCAGTTACTGGAATATAGATATGCGCGCAATTGTGTGCCCAAATGTGCGAGGCTGGATACGATAAGCGTAGCTGAATTGTTGCTGCCAAGCGTACAACCCGGTTGAATATTCAGGTATTTTGCCAGCCCTAATACGGATAGAACGACAACAACGGCCCCTGTAAAAATCGCTGATTTTTTGAACTTTTTAGCCATTTTACCCCCCTTTATTTTTTGTTCCGTTATCGCCTTTGTATGTGTGTCCTGATGTTCATAAGATTATACCGAGAATGGCTTTTCAATTCAAACATATATTGACCGGAGACGGTTTATAGGACGGATTGCGGCTGGTTTGCGAATAGGGGGAGCGGTTTTATCGGCCGGCCGCGAAAAATTTTTTCTTACGAATCACTGATTTAAGGGGATTTTTTTGCCACGAAGACATCCGCCTTCGCTAAAGCTATGGCAGACAGGCCCCGGCACGAAGAAAGACTGGACGGGATAACAGGACCCACCCCTCGACTGCGCTCAGGACAGGTATCGAACAAGGAACTCGGAACACAGAAGTTAACAAACGGGCCACAAGTTACAAGCGCGGACGGGGACGAACCATGGCCTTTTGAATATTACTCTCGTATAACTCCAATTCTTCAAGGATTAGTAGCTCTTCCGACTCGTTAACGTTGGAAATTTCCAGGAATCCAGACTTAATCTCTCCAAATCCGTCCGAACCGGGCGTTCCCGTCACAGGCATTCCTGCTGCCGGTGTCTCTTTATACAGGCCTTTTCCTTTGGACAAAAGCGCTTCAGGATTGTCAAACACGGCCAGACGAATAGCCCCAATAGTACTTACTGTGCCATCAGGAGTTGTGCAATTTACACCGCCATCGTCACCGATATGGATTTCTACTTGACCGGATGGCACTTTTATGACGGGTTCGAGGGGATATCCATTTGTATAAACTAATTCCTTCTCCGCGTTCAGCATCAATGTGCCGCACCTTGTGTACAATATATCACCTCGTGGATCTGTGACAGTGATGTAACCTTCCCCAACAATTGCTACGTCAAGATTTCGGTTCGTCAGGACTAATTCACCCTGTGAACAGTCTCGGCTCAGAACAACCGTACTGCTGTCAATGAACCGCACAAGATTCCGCTTGTAGGCAGTTGTATGGGCATTGGTGAGGTTCTCCACGACGGCACTCCGTGCCTGTATAATGCTTCTTTGTGCATTTAAGAGTTTTTTACGGCTGGTGTCTCTTTCAATATAGTGTCCTGCCGGAACCGGAGGATTGACGTCGGTTTTGTTACATCCCACGATACAGGCGGCGATGAATACCAGCAACACAACGCACAAAATAATATCACTGATTTTTCTTTTCTTAGTCATTCTTGATACTCCTTACTTCCATATTTGAAGACATTCTAATTATACCAACAGTTCCCATATACGCTACTTTTAAATATGCCAGTACTAAGCTCTGATAATGTCGGCTATTTTCATTAGTCGGGAGGTGTTGTCGCGTTCGGCTTCGGCTAATTTATCAAAGATGAATCTTATCGTCTCGTCCAGTTCCGGAATGACAACGTGCTCCAAGACGTTTACCCTTCGGCGGGTCATCTGAAGCTCGGTGGCGAGGAGGCGGGCCTGCTTTTCCTTCTCCGCTAACTCAATCAAAGAATCAAAGGCTCGTTCCAAAGCCATCAAAGCAACGTCTAATTCGCCGGATGTCGTTGCAAAGCCGTAACAGATAATCTCGCCTTCCATTTCCTTAGTTAAATGCGGGACCTTTACGTTCA
>CAYNKI010000350.1:0-3572 GCA_964397675.1 uncultured Pirellulales bacterium | reverse complement strand
TTTGCCATCCCCAAGCTGCGCTTGAGGCTGCCACCCAGGATTGAACCATGCCAAAATTTTCCAGTGCTGTGGTTCGACGCGGCTCACCACTTGCTTCGAACCCAGTCTCGGGCATCGTGAGAAGAATTTATCGCAGAGGCCGCCGAGAGCGCAGATAAAATAAAAGAGGATTTGAACACTCTGGGGACTCTGCGTTCTCAGCGGTAAGATTTTAGCTTTGTCAGATTAGGCCTAATCGTTCGGCTTCGGCATCGAGGCCATAGCGTTTCATTTTCTTATATAAAGTGGTGCGGTTTATCTGAAGTGCTTTAGCGGTTTCCTGCCTGTTCCAATTGTATGCTTCAAGTGCCTGCCGGATGAGTCTTTTCTCCGGCTCAGCTCGTGCTGCCTTCAGGTTCATTGGTAGGTAGGCCTTTTGCTGCTGGCTTTGGTCTTGTTTGATTGCCTCTGGCAGATCTTCAGTGTCGATAAATTTGTCTTTACTTAGCAGAACTGCCCGCTCAATTACATTCTCCAGTTCGCGGACGTTACCGGGCCAAGAATTACGCTCCAAATATTCCATTGCCTCATCGGTAATACCGAACTTTTCCTTATTATGCTTGTCACAGTACATCCACAAAAAGCGCTTTGCCAGCAATGGAATGTCGCTCACTCGCTCGCGTAAAGGTGGCAGTTTTATCGTTATTACATTTATCCGGTAATACAAATCTTCCCTGAATCTGTCTTTTTTTACTTCCTCAGCCAGGTTACGATTTGAGGCAAGTATAATCCGCGTATCGACGGTTTTAGTCTTATTACTGCCAACCGGCTCGAATTGTCTGTCCTCTAAAACCCGCAGTAGTTTGACCTGTAGAGCCGGTGAGGCGTTGGCAACTTCGTCAAGAAAAATCGTTCCTCCATCCGCAGCCAGAAATTTTCCTTCTTTATTACTTACAGCGCCAGTAAAAGACCCTTTAATGTGGCCGAACAACTCACTTTCCAGCAGTGTCTCCGGCAGCGCCCCGCAGCTTACCTCTACAAATGGTTTGCTATGTCGGCTGGAGCGGTAGTGTATAGCTCTGGCCAGCATACTTTTGCCGGTGCCAGATGGACCAGCCATCAGGATTGTGGTATTGGTGTCGGCTACAGCCTCAACAAGATCGAAGATTTTTGCCATATTGTAATTGTGGCTGATTATGTTTTCCAGGCTGTATTTTTGTTCGAGTTGTAATCGCAGCCTCTCATTTTCGTTTATGAGTGATTGTTGTTTAACCGCTTTTTCTATTGATAGTCGCAATTCATTGTCCACGATTGGCTTGGTAAGGTAATCATAGGCGCCCTGCTTAATGGCCCTGACCGCACTATCAATGGTCCCATAGCCGGTTATAACTATGACCACCGTTTGAGGATAGTTGTTCCTGATTATATCTAATAATTCGAGGCCATCTCCATCTGGCAGATTAACATCCGCTATCATCAGAGAATAGCTTTGTTTTTGCAACTTAGTTATAGCGTCCTTGAAGGTTTCAGCACCGTTGGTTTGGAAGCCTTCGAGTGACAAAAATTCACACAACGAATCCAATATGATTGTATCGTCTTCAACAATAAGAATGTTCTTTTCTCCCATAAGGCTATCCTTATCAATTTTTATGAATTATTCGCTAACGGCAAATATACAGTGAAGATACCGCCGCCATCAGGAGCATTTTCAGCAGTGATTCTTCCATGATACCTTTCGATTATGTCCCTACATATTGCCAATCCCAATCCTGTTCCTTTGTCTTTTGTTGTGAAGAACGGTTCGAACATGATTTCCGCGTTTTCGGATGCGAAACCGCTTCCTGTGTCGCGAAACTCCACTTCGACTGTGTTATCTGCTGTCAACCGGGTTGAGATGTGCAGTTGCCCGCCATCCGGCATTGCCTCGAAGGCATTCTTTGCGATGTTACAGAATACCTGAAACAGATTACCACTTCTGATTTCTGGTATGCCGCTGGTGTAGTTTCGCAAAATATCAATATTTGAAGCTTCTGCTTTGATATTCATTGGGTTTAAGGCATCATCTATGATTTGCTCTATTTTGGCATATTCTAACGGGACAGGAGTACTACGAGAGAATTCCAACAGCTCACTTACTATTTGAACCATTCTCATAAGGCCTTGCCGGCACCGAGCAAGGTACTCTTTGGGTTTTTCAAGATTTTCCTGCTCAGCGATCCTTGCCGCAAGATTGATGTATCGCAATATCCCATCTATAGGGCTGTTTAGCTCATGGGCTACCTTAGAAGCAAGCTTGCCGATGGTAGCCAGTCTTTCAGCGTTAGCCAGTTGTTTTTGAGTATCGGTTTTTTGGGTTATATCTTCGATAAAAACGCTGCCGCCAAGGATTCTTTGCGTTTTGGATTTCTTTAGTGGCGTGCAGACGATTTGCAACAGTTTTGTTTTGCCGTTCATTGTATAGGCTATTTTATCAAATCTTCGTATTTGCCCTTTTGACACCGCTGATTTTAGTTGCTTTATCCAGTCTAATCCTTGCGGACCTACTCTGTTGGCGCCTTTGGCTAATGATTTGTCAATGTAACCACTCAATTTTATTAGCTTCGCTGCTTGAGGATTAGCTTCAATAATCTTTAAATCCGGATTGAAAGCAACCACTCCTAACGGTAATGACTGGATTATTGATTTACCAAGCAGCCCTAATCTTAAGCAGCCATCTATGTTGTCCTCTTTTAGTGTTTGCTTGGTTTTGTCTACCTTTTTCAATTTTGTTCTTTGGAGTGCCTCCATGCTTTTACTATATAGCCTATCTTCTCTATTGTCAAGTATAAATGTTGCAAAATGGCAACATTTTTGTTGTTTTTTCGTATCGAAATGGCGAATATTTGGTCGTAGATGTAACATTTTATCAAGTAAAGAGCTAAATGTGCTTGTCAAGCACCAATATAGCGATTGCGGTATTCAACATCAACTTATTGCGTTGCCATTTGTCAACATCAGAAGCATACCCTTTGTTAACCGGTTGATAGCAGCCGATGCATTTAATTTAATCCTATGATAGATAAGCGCTTACAAAAGTAAAAATAGGATATTTGCAGATCAGTCGTAATGGAATGGTTTTTGCACTATAATGTCACTATACGGGTATGTCTTATCTATATTAAGGAGAAATGAACGACAATTACGCAGGGAGGCGTTTAATGGCCAGTTCTGAAAGGCGCAAATACAAGCGATTGCCGATAAAGATTGGTTTATCATGTCGTAAGGTTGGCTTAGCAGGGCAGGAATCTTATCGAGGCTATTCAGTAAATGTAAGTCCAGGTGGTTTATATTTTGAAACTCCAGCCAGCACATTCAAGCAGGGCAACTTGTTAAAAGTGGAGATGTCGATACTACCTACGGCAGGGGTGCTTGAATTTGGCGGTAGGATTTCAGGTTTCGCCACTGTCCTAAGAAGTGATAATATCTGCGATTCTCATACAGAGACTAATTTATCTTCTTGTAGGTTCGGCATAGCATTGCAATTCTGCCAGTCGCCAAAGCTTTGCATTTAAATTAATTTTAGCTACCGCCAGGTTATGACATAGAAGTTCAGG
>CAYNKI010000349.1:0-3582 GCA_964397675.1 uncultured Pirellulales bacterium | reverse complement strand
AACGCGGGAAAAACAAACCCAATTCAAACCCAATTCAAAGCCAATACAAACCCAAACAAACCCAATTTCCCCCAAGAAAAGCCGTTTCTTCAAAATTCAGGATAATTTCAGTCCTCTTTTTTAAATTCTGCGAGACTCACTGTAGTGCAGAATCATTTTCGATTACCTTTTTTTCCTGGGCCTTCTTGAAGTCGGCCAATTTCTCGCCAAGCTTTTCGTCAGTCAGTGCCAGAATTTGTACGGCGAAAATAGCCGCATTTTTCGCGCCCGCCGCCCCTATAGCCATGGTTGCCACCGGCACGCCGGGCGGCATTTGTATCGTGCTTAATAGCGCATCAACTCCCTCCAACCCGCCTGCTGAGATTAATGGCACTCCAATAACAGGCAGCGTCGTTCGTCCCGCCAGAGCGCCGGCCAGATGGGCGGCCATACCAGCGGCGGCAATTATTACCTGTATACCGTTTTTGGCGGCACTGTCGGCAAATTCTGATGCTATCTCCGGCGTCCGGTGGGCTGAAATTATTCGCACAATCGGCTCTATGCCAAATTCGCCAAGCTGCTCAATACAACTCTGCATCACTGCCATATCGCTACCGGAGCCCATCACCACAGCTACGAAACTTTTCTTTTCAGATGCCATTTGTTTTTTTCCCCTAACGGGTTACAATATTCCACGATATTGAATTACGCCGTGATAATATCGAACTGGTGCTGGAAATGCAAGTGATAGGTGGTAGAAATGCAAACGAGAAAACCTGTTGTTGCAGGCCAATTTTACCCCGGCCGGCACGACTCCTGCGTGGCCGAAATCAACGAATGCCTCGAGGCGGGGACGCCAAGTGAGTCGTTGCCTGACACTATAGTAGCTGGCATTGTTCCGCACGCTGGCTGGACATTTAGCGGCAGTGTGGCGGCGTTGGTCTTCTCAGCCGTAAAAAAGCGGCACGAGGACGTCAATACCTTTGTAATATTTGGGGCCGCACACGGCTGCTTTGGCCAAGTGCCGGCTGTTTATGAGGTTGGAACCTGGCTCACTCCACTCGGCGAGGTCGCCGTTGATGAGGAGTTGGCCGGTGCCGTATTGAGCAGCGGCGAAGCCATCAGCGATTCTATGGCCCATAGAACTGAGCACAGCATCGAGGTACAGATCCCATTTGTACAGCATCTCTTTGCCGGGGCAAAGATACTGCCCATTCTCGTTCCGCCGACCGAACAGGCGGTGGCTTTGGGTGCAGGTGTTGGTAACGTTATCAGCCGGGACGAAAACAAGAAGGTCGTCTGTATCGGCTCGACCGATTTAACACATTATGGCCCGCGCTATGGCTTTACTCCGATGGGAACAGGCCCGGAAGCTCTCCAGTGGGCCAACAGAGTTAACGACCGGCAGTTTATTGATTTGGCCTTGAAACTTGAGCCGCAAAGAATGCTCGCAAGCGCCGCGGAGAACTATAATGCCTGTGGCGCCGGAGCTGCAGCCGCGGCAGTCGCAGTCGCAAGGAAACTCGGTAAAACTGAAGGACTGCTGCTTGCACAAACGAACAGCAATGAAGTAATGCTCCGCAGCATGGGTACCACAGGCGCCGACAGCGTTGGCTATGCGGCAATAATCTTCTAATATCCTATCGTATGTTCTGCTTTGCTGGCATCGCGTCAGTTTTGTCGCAACACTCAATACCAAAAAAAGCCAACGGTCGGATTCGAACCGACAACCACTGGTTTACAAAACCAGAGCTCTACCGTTGAGCTACGTTGGCATAATTATTTTTAGAATTTACGCTCAAACTTGTTTTTTTCGACTTCTTGCTATAACCAATGCTATTGTGGTTCAGGGTACTATCTGTAGCAGAATCAAAATTATAAAAGGCGAAAACGTTCCGGTAAATTTTCCTTTACTTTACATCTGACCGGGCAATATTGCAAGAAAATTAAGGGCAGGTTGTGCTACTCCGGCGCGGATAAGCAGCAAGACCTATAGGGATGCCTCGAACAAGCGTAGATTTGCATGCGAAGCATAACACCAAGGCCGTCGATGGGCCTGACGGAATCATTCTGAAAGGCTTGTGGGCTCTTTGTTTTTCGTAATCTGGGCACGGGCGATATCCTGATATGCAGCAAAGTTACACAAAGTGCTGGTTCTGGCAAAAATGAAAGAAAAAGCATCGAAAATGATTTGTCACAGAGTGTTGGTGATAATGAAGGTATGACAAAAGCGGGCGATGGGATTCGAACCCACGACATTCAGCTTGGGAAGCTGACATTCTACCACTGAATTACGCCCGCAAAAAAATTCTTAAACTTTTACTTTACAAGAGCTACCGGGGTATTGTCAAATGTATTTCCTGCGACGAATGGCCACCCGGCTTTCTTGGAGAATCTCCATGTGGTTGTCTTCACATGGGACAGTTTTTCTTGATGTTTGTTCTTTCATATTCCTCTTCCACCACTTTTTCTCTAAAGGACAAAACCCGGCAGAATCTCCATAAAATCCTCTGCAATGCCCTTAAAGACTGATAAGATGTAGCCTTTCATAGCTAAAAAATTCGGTTTTTCAGCATTTTTATTCTTGACAGCTCCGAACCCCGGTAGTTAAATTGGGACAATAAGGCAATTTGGACAGCCCTTGTACCAGAAGGAGTTGGTTGAGGAAGAGGGATAGACAAGATGAAGGATTTATTTACAACCGGTGAAGCTGCCGAAGTTTGCAAGGTCAGCCAGCAGACAATCATCAGATGTTTTGATTCCGGCAGACTGCAAGGATTTCGGATTCCCGGCTCAAGATTCCGGAGAATCCCCCGCCAGAGTCTCATCAAATTTATGAAGGAAAACAATATTCCCCTTGATAAACTTGAGTCCGGCAAAAAGAAGGTTCTTGTTGTCGATGATGACCACGAAATAGTCGAGCTTATTGTGGACGTTCTCCTCCGTGATGGTAGATTCGATATCAAAACTGCATCAAGTGGCTACGAGGCGGGAATATCGACCCAGAGGTTCCGACCTGACCTGATATTGCTGGACTACATGTTGCCCGATGTCAATGGAAATATCGTTTGCCAGACGATAAGGGAAAATCCGGAATTCGGAAACATCGCCATTATTATCGTGAGCGGGGTTGTAAAACAGGATGAAATCGACCAGCTCCTGAAATCCGGTGCAGAAGATTTCATAAAAAAACCGTTTAACATTGCTGAACTGACCGACAAAATCGCTGCTGTTTTACGGATGAAATAAATTAGTGAATAGTCGTTAGTGGATAAATTACTTCGGTCGTAATGACACACCCCGGTTGAAATCCAGGAGCGAAGACAAACCATTGAGTACGAGGATATACCTAAATGCCGGATGAAAAAGCTGGTCCAGCGGCTGCCCAACACATAGAGCTTGTTATTCGTCGGCTCAATTCTCTTTCGATCTTGCCCTCAGTTGCAGCACAATTTTTTCTCAGGCTCCTGCAATCCCAATTCTCACCCTCGGCCATAGCTGATATTATTGAATTAGACCCGGCACTTACGACAAATATGCTTTCGCTTATCCACCAGCAGGCTTTAAGCTTCTCTGTGCAAAAGTTTTCGCTTCGTCGGGCGC
>CAYNKI010000348.1:0-3596 GCA_964397675.1 uncultured Pirellulales bacterium | reverse complement strand
AACGCCTGAGAGAACATCTCTCTGCCAATCGTCTGGACATCAATAAAAAATCGCTGGTTCTCGGCTCCGCGCTAACTATGGACCCCAGGAAAGAAAAGTTTACAGGTCCAATGAGCAAAAAGGCGAATAAGTATATTTCACGGAAATACCGCAAACCCTTCGTAGTGCCTGATAGAGTTTAACAGGGCTGTCGTTGGCTTTTCAAGCACACGCCGGGCACAGCCCTTCGAGCCGGACCTGCTGGCGGTGGATGATAAAGCCTTTGTGTGGGCTTGTTGCCATGGGTAGTGTCACTCCTGTCAGGCAATATGTTTTGCCACAACTGGCACAGGTGAAATGAGGATGGCACTGGGTTTCGCTACAATTGTGAGCTAATTCAAAATGCCACGCTCTTTCGTGCATAAAAGCCTTATGTACGAGCCCGATCTCGAGTAAACTGGCCAGAGTGCGATAAATACTCACTTTATTGAAGTGCTTTTTACCTAATCGCTTTGCAATCTGCTCTTGCCTGAGTGGCTTATCTGCTTTCAGCAGCACTTTCAATATTGCCACTCTACATTTAGTGCAGTAAAGACCAGATTTTTTCAACGTTTGTCGGATATGTGATTCTAAATCTGGTTTTTTCATAGTTTTACCCCTCACTAACATTCAGGGCTCTGACGGAACTTTTTTAGACGAGATTAACAGGATTTCTTTTGGTTTTTGCCACAAAGGCACTAAGACACTAAGAGGTGTAAAGTGCCTAAAGTTTGGAGTGACTAAAGTGCCTAAAGTTATTGATTATTTTTAACTTTAGCTCACTTTAGTTCACTTTAGCTCACTTTTATTATCTTCGTGACTTTGTGTCTTCGTGGCTGAAATCCTATACTGTAAATCCTGTCTATTTCTTGTCGGTTTAACAAACAGCAGCGGAAAAATGATGTCACTAATACAGCAGGGCAGCCAAACAGCTAAAAACAAAAAAGCAAAACTGCCCACAGCTTTCCATATAGGTAGCTGTCCACCCATGGCCATAAGCATGTGGAACGACGAAGCCCAGGTACTCAGCAGGACATGACCGGCGTGCGGAAATTTTGTCTTTGGCTTAAAGTATGCTATCAGCACTCCCGCTATGGCTGCCGGTATCACTATGTACCATCCTTCAATGAAACCTATGTGGGCGTGCTCGGCAAAGCCTGCGTGTTCATGGGCGTGCACATGCATCCCCAATAACAGTTCGCCGACATAAGGAATTAACGAATCGCTCAAGGTTGCTATCCCAATCGAGCCGAAAAATCCGACCAAAAGAACAACGAGAAATTTTGGTCTTTTTGTGTGAAGCTCGAACATAGAAGCAGTTACCATAGCACTTAATATCACATGAGAGGGATGAAATATGTAAAATATCCTCTGGCTGGTTTGCTGTGAGAGGTTTTTGAATAGCAGCATGCAGACGATGCCTGTTAAGGCTCCGAATAAGGTAAATGGGGAGTGGCCCTTTAGTTCAGTTAAAATGGTTGTAAGTCTTTTTTGCATCTGTATTCAGCGTTTCCGAAAGCCTATCAGCCGAAATTTTGTTTCCATAAGTCTAAGAACCTCTAACAAAATGAAATAATCTTATAGAACACCATGAAGCTATAGCATATACGTAAAATTTGCAACTAAGTTGCAAATTTTATTCATAATTTTTTTGTCTATTTTTAACTTCCAAATCTTGCGATTTCTTACAAATTAAAAGTCGAGTAGTTATATTGTTGGCTGAAAAGCCGTTGCAGATTTTAGCTCAGAAGGTTAAATTATTGCTACTAACTATCAGCTTAGAAGCTGACAGTGGATTCAATTACCGTAGAATAGGTAAGAGTAGGATGAGGATTCTACAAACGATATCGGACGTTAAGAAGGTAAGAAAAGGCTGCGTGCTTACTATTGGAAATTTTGATGGCGTTCACCTCGGCCATCAGGAGATTTTGGTTGCTGCCAGGCAAACCGCAGTAGAAAGGAAAGTGGAGTTGGTAATTATGGCTTTTGAGCCGCATCCCCTTGCTATCTTATATCCACGAAAGTCCCCTGGCATTTTGACGCCGTTAGTCTTAAAAAAGCATCTTCTCGCTGAATTTGGAGTGGATTATCTTTTTATAACAAAGAGCGATCTTGAGCTTTTCAGTCTTTCGCCTAAAGATTTTGTAGAGAAATTCATAACTCAAAATATTAAGCCCGATGTAGTAGTTGAAGGCGAAAGTTTTAATTTCGGTTCTAACCGAAGCGGAAGTGTCTATACTTTACAGAGTTTGGGCAGCGAGTTAGGCTTTGAAGTATCCATCATTAAAGCCAGAGAAGTTAAGCTATCAACCGGCCAAGTGGTTATAGTCTCAAGCACGGTGATTCGCAACCTGCTGACGAGCGGCAGGGTGGCAGATGCTGCCATTGCATTAGGCAGGCCTTATCGGCTAATTGGCCAAGTAGTTACGGGCAAGGGCAAAGGTAAGCAACTTGGTTTTCCAACTGCAAACATGCAGCCTGGCCAACAGCTTATCCCTGCTGAAGGTGTTTATGCCGGCTACGTGGAGATTGGCGATACCGCTGAGCAGGTCTGCAAAACACAGAAGAAGCTACCTGCTGCTTTTAGTATAATCAAGCCGGAGACCCCAGGCGGCGAATATCCTTTGCTTATAGAAGCTCATTTACTGGGAGAAAATGTCGGTAAATTACATGGCAAATGGATGGCTATGGATTTTATAAAGCGGCTCCGCGACCAGCAAAAGTTCGAAACAGATTCTGAACTCGCCGCCCAAATCGCAAAGGATTGCGAAAAAGCTAAAGAAATATTAGCCACAGAGGCCACAGAGAAAAATAGAAATTAAATAATGAAAGAGCGCATAAAAAAGTTTGGGCTTAAAATATGGAACAAGATTGAAGACCATTTAGCTAAATACATCGCTGGAGGCATAATAGTAATTTTTGTTGTACTTTGTATAGTTTCATGGGAATGGCTGAGAGCTAAGCATTCTCTTGAGATGTTTGGTTGGTTGTGGATTCTTATATTGTTTCTTCTTGTTTCCCTACCTGTTCTAATTTTCTGGCTATTCACAAGACGAAAGATTTTGTATGAAGAAGATGAGGATATAAAAGTTGTACTTGAGGAACAACTTGAACGCATGACACAACTCAGTAAGGATAAAGTTAGAATCGATTATCGGATATGGGACAGAAAATTTAGTTTGAAAAAAGGCAGTACCAAACAGTTTTCGAAGCGCATCCTTGGCAAGTTTGAAAACGTGTGGTGCATTGAGAGTGAAGGAGAAAATACTATGATTATTGTCCGCATTTAAGAATCCCAGATTCGTACGCATTAATATTAAGCTTTTCTCTCTGTGTTCTCTGTGACCTCTGTGGCAATACCCTACCCAAACCCGCAAGATTTTTCTTTAATCCCAACTCTCTCGCACCAACCAAACAGAATGTTTGGATCGGTTCTTTAACTAGTTGTGTGGCTCTAAGCCCCCTCGAATTTCATTATTACTTAGAGGTTTTGCGGGCGTGGCGCTGCCTGTCGACTTCTTTCAGCAGGCGTTTGCGGATTCGAATGGAATTAGGACAAATCTCAACAAGCTCATCTT
>CAYNKI010000347.1:0-3629 GCA_964397675.1 uncultured Pirellulales bacterium | reverse complement strand
CGTTTTTAAGGCGGGTTTATCCTTATGTAAAACAGATTACCGATTTTGTGCTTACACCGGAAGAGCAGGCGAAGCTGTTCTCCAAGGTGGTAGCGCTTGAGTATCCCCGCAAGGGCGTATGGTCTATTGGCTTGGTTACCGGCTCAGGACTAAAGAAAGTTACAGAGAATGTGGAAAAAGAGTTTCTTACTATTCTTATACCGAATTCACCAACCCCAGTTACCGGCTATGTAATAATGGTTCCAAAAGAGCAAACTATAGCTTTAGATATGACCATCGAAGAGGCTTTTAGATTTACTATCAGCGCGGGTGTTATAGCACCGGATAGTCAGCGAACGCCGGTTGCTTTGCCCAAGGCAGTTTTGGAAAACAAAGAAAAGTAGAGACGGTTTGTTGCAAAATAATTAAGGAGATTGGCTTTGCTTTTTACAATTACTGGTAAACATATCGACATAACAGAGGCTATCCGAAAACATGCAGAGGAAAAAACTTCCAAGCTTCCCAAATATTATAGCGTTATAAATCAAATTGAGGTAATAATCAATGGTGAGCCGGGAGGCAATATCAGCGTGGAGATAATTGCGAGGGGCGAACATAGCAATGTTTTCATTGGTACAGATAGAGGTGAGGATGCTTATCAATGTATCGATGTAGCTGTACATAAACTTGAAAGACAGCTTAGAAGAAAAAAGAGCAAGCAACGAAATAGCAAAAAACACACCGGCGGCGCAGAACAGAGCATAAGCGAATAAGTATCCTACGCACGTATGACTTGCATACTATAGCTGATTTTGGGCAGATAGAATGAAATTTGCGGATTTTGTCTGTTTTGAAGCGACAATTCCTGAGTTGCAGGCCCGAGACCGGGACGGTGTAATAGTGGAGCTGGTTTCGGCACTTGATAAGGCCGGGAGGCTCAAAAGGGGCAGCCGAGAAGATATTATAAAGGCGGTGATTGGAAGAGAAAACCAAGCAACTACAGGAATGGGTAAAGGCGTTGCGGTGCCTCATGTGAAGCACCCAGCGATTAAAGATATAGTGGCTGCGGTTGGGCAAAGTAGTGCTGGCATTGACTTTTCTGCTCTGGACAAACAGCCGGTGTATTCCGTTATACTCTTAATCAGCCCTGTTGATAATCCTGATAAACATTTACAAGCAATGGAGACCATTTTTAGGCGTTTGCAGCAGGAGAGGTTTCGTAAGTTTCTCAGGCAATCACGCAGTCTTGAGCAGATCGAAGGCCTTTTCATGGAAGTCGATGAGAATCCGGCTTTGTAGTAATGGAGAAAGTGGTTGGCGAAATTACAGTTGAGATAAAAAACGCAGATGGCCTTCATATGCGCCCTGCCATGCAGTTTGTAGATGTTGCTAACCAGTTTGATTGTGATGTTACCGTCAGCCATAGTGAAAATACTGTGGACGGCAAGAGCATAATGCAGATATCAATGCTCGCTGCAACCTGTGGGACTAAGCTAAAGATTAAAGCAGAAGGTGATGATGCCGAAAAAGCAATCAATGCTTTGCAAGAGCTTGTTGAAAAGAAGCATTTCGATGAGCCGACGCCGGAAAAATGATTATTGATTATTGAAAAAAAATACTAACTAATCATGGAAATAAAAAAAGGAATAGCTGTCTCACCAGGGATTTCTATTGCCAAATCGCTGATTATTGACTCTGAAGATTATCGTATTCCTCGGCGTAAGATTATGCCCTCGCAACGGCTAACAGAGATTCAACGTGTCAGAAATGCCTTTCAGGATGCGATTGGGCAATTAACACAGCTCGAAGCCCAGCAGGACCAGACCGAAGGGGGCAGGATAAAAGATATATTTGCTGTGCATTTGCGATTCTTACGTGACAGAAGCCTGCGAAGGAAAATTACGGATTTGATTCATGCCGAGTCCGTGACAGCAGAGTATGGCGTCTCTACCGTTCTGCGAGAAATTGCAGCACATTTTTCTAATGTCAAAGATTCCTATATCAGTGAGCGAGCTGCGGATATTTACGATATCGAGAGACGTTTGCTCAGGCAGCTTCTCGGCCGAAGGCGTGAGGATGTTGAGCACCTCAGCGAAGAAGTTGTGGTTATTGCTCGAGAGTTGAGCCCTACACAAACCGCAGGTTTTAACAGGAAATTTGTCAAAGGCCTTGCCACTGATGCAGGCGGACGAACCAGTCATACCGCTATTGTGGCACGGTCTTTAGGCCTCCCGGCGGTAGTGGCGTTGGAAGACCTTACCGAATTCGTAACTGGCGGTGATACCGTAATAGTTGACGGCAATCGGGGCGTTGTCATCGTCAATCCGGACAACGAAACGCTCCAGGAATATGAAAAATATTCGCACGAATTTGCTCTACTGGAGCACAAACTGGATGCCATAAGGGAAGAGCCGGCAGTCACCCGTGACGGCGTGAAAATTACAGTATTAGGCAATATTGAGTTTCCGGATGAGGCGGAGATGGTTTTGCAAAAAGGAGGCGAAGGCATAGGCCTGTACCGGACCGAGTTTTTGTATCTTAATAGGCCAAGTGAGCCTACAGAACAAGAGCACTATCAGGCTTATGCGGAAACGGTTCGAGTTTTTCAGCGTCGGCCGGTGATAATAAGGACCGTAGACCTTGGCGCGGATAAATATACCCAGAGAAAACGTTTTGCACCTGAGCCGAATCCGTTTTTGGGGCTAAGGTCCATCCGTTTTTGTCTGCAGAACCTGATGATGTTCAAAACACAGTTGCGGGCCATTTTGCGGGCCTCGCTTCTCGGCAAGGTTAAGATAATGTTTCCATTGATAACAAATCACCAGGAGATGATGCAGGCCAAGATGATTTTACATGACGTTATGGAAGACCTGGATGAAGAGTCCATAGAGTACAACAAAGATATTGAGATGGGCATAATGATTGAAACGCCGTCAGCGGCTTTAATTGCCTCCACGCTGGCAAGAGACGCCGATTTCTTCAGTATCGGAACAAACGACCTCATACAATATACTCTCGCTGTTGACAGGGGCAACGAGTTAGTTTCTACATTATATTCAGCGGCGGACCCTGCCGTACTTCGGCTGATCCGAACAGTTGTTCAAGATGCCTACAAGGCACAAATAGATGCTGCCATCTGTGGAGAGATGGCTTCGGAGCCGGAATACATTATTTTGCTATTAGGGATGGGCATTAGAACGATTTCGCTCACTCCACCTATGATACCGGAGATAAAGCAAATTATCCGCTCTGTTAAGATAGAGGATTGCAACAACGTAGCCAGAAAAGTGCTTAGTATGAATTCTGAAAGGCAGATTTCGAGCTATCTTCGCAACGCCGCCAGAAAGATTCTGCCGGAAGCATTTTGATTGGTAATTGGTAACTGGTAAAGGCTTAATTGGTGAGTAGTCAACAGCCGCGACCATAAGGGAGCAGTCGTTTAGCCGGACCCGATAAATCGGGGGTGCCGGCAGAAGATAGGATGCTCGATACTGTATTCTCCGTAATTAATAGCACTAACATGCATTTAGCTACTGCTACTTCGTGTCCCATTAACCGAAGAGATCGCAAAGGCCGCTGAGAAGATAAAAATTAGGTTCATCCGGTTAATGCGTAGGTGGAGCTATGCAGATTGAAGATTCTGAGTTTGA
>CAYNKI010000346.1:0-3645 GCA_964397675.1 uncultured Pirellulales bacterium | reverse complement strand
ATGTGGAGATAACCGGCTACAAGGGCATACTCGGCCCGAATGCTATTACTGTGACAGCCTGGCTCAATACGACGGCCACTGAAACCGGCGCGATTGTAGGCTGGGGTCCCAACATTGACGGACAAAGATTTGGCTTCCGGATTAATGCCAACAGGCTGCGGACGGAGCATCAAGGCGGCAACGTCCAGGGAGACAACAACGTGAACGACGGTGAGTGGCACCATGTTGCTGTGACGGTTCAAGAGAACGCCACGATTTCGTATCCGGAGGTGGTACTTTACCTGAACGGCCAGGATGATACAAGGCCCGGTACGAGCCCAAATGCGTTCGCTCTCACTGCCGACCAGGATGTCAGTATTGGCAGGCGTCCCGCAAGTGACGACAGATACTTCATGGGTCAGATTGATGATGTTCGCATCTACGGTCGTGTATTGACACAAGAGGAGATTGCGTGGCTTGCCGGCAGGACTCAGCCGTTTGACAAGCCGTTCTGAATAGTTCGTAGTTCATAGTTTGTGGTTCATCGATAAACAATGGGCTTTATAATTAGAGACCCATTTCGGGGCCTATCCCGATATACATTGGGATAGGCTCCGTTTTTTCTTAGTGTTTCTTCGCTTAACACGAATGAACACGGATTCTCGATGCTTGTCATTGCGAGGCCCAAAGGGCCGCGGCAATCTATTTCTCGAGAAAATGCTCCTGACCTCTTTAATCCCCCTTTTGCTTTCTTTTCTTAAGGCCCAATCTGGTTACTCTCAATCTTGTCGCCTGTACTGTTCTTCCAATTTGGTCGGCTATTTGCTTTGCCGTTCTGTTCGGATATAATCTCTTCACCAGATTCAGCTCTCTCTTCGACCAGACACGACGTTTTTCGCTAAGCCCCAATTTGTGTAGTCTGGCTCTCACTGCCAAGACAGTCCGTCCAAGCTGGCTCGCAGTATCCTGTATGTTATTATCTGGGTACAGTTTCTTAAGCATTGTTATCTCTTGGCTTGACCAAGGGGGATACTTGTCTTTATTAATAAGGCCGATCTCACTTGCTTTTTTACTCACCGACCCCAAAGACCGCTCAAGTCTATTGGCTATGCTTTGTGTGGTCTCATTTAGGTAAAATTTCTTGAGCAGTTCGACTTCATAGGCTGACCAGGGACGGTATCCCCTTGTTTTAATCCCCATGCTGTATGCTTTCTGTCTCACTGCTGTCAAATGCCGTCCAGTTTGCTCAGCGATTTCCCTTGACTTTCCACGCGGAAAAAGTCTCTTGAGCAGCTTAACTTCTTCTTGCGACCATGAAACCCAACTGTTTTTCTTTGTCTTGGCTTTTTGCATAGTTCTTAATTAGCTGTACAGGTTATTTGGATTATCGAATCTAAAAAACTTGATTCAACGTTCTTCATACTAACAATTATCCGCGAGACGGATGGAGTTTGCAAACGAAAAGTCCACATTATGCACCTTTTTTTTCTTGCGCAGATTAACTTTTACCTTCAAAATTATCATAGTTTCTGGGTATTTTCTCGATTCTGAGCTTTTTTCCTTGCACAATAAAATCTCAGAATGCTTTCTATAAGGATACTTTTCATTTCTTTCATCAGTGTTAATCCGTCTTCGCCCTATGCGGTTTCCTGCTTCGGCGAAGCGCTTCGCAGAGACGAGACGCCGGACAGGTCAGTGTCTAAAATAAAAATTTACTTGACAATTAAAAAATAATATTGTATAATGTCGATAGATTATAGATGCTAGATTCAGGATACTCGATATTGGATGATAGATACTTGTCCATTCTCCTTCCCTTAGGGACTGCGAAGGATGAAATACTGGATACTGGATAGCAATTCATGGCCAGCGAAGCGCAAATACTCGCCAAATCCGCAATACGCTATACGCAATACGACATACGACATACGACACAATTATGCAAAACAAAGTCAAAGTCGAATCAGAAGCTGCTTTCGGTTAGTCAACTAATAGTGATTTTACCATTCTATCTGTTGGAGTTCGCGTATTTTCTGGTGATTTGTCATATCAGCGACCAGCGGAGTTACAGTTATAAAACCCTCCGCCAACGATGTTGTATCAGTAGGTATCTCTTCAGTGCGGTGTGAGCCGCCGGCTAACTGAAAAACAGTTTGGCTCTGCCCGTTTTTTTGGGGGATATAATACTCGTGGAAGCCGCTTGTGGATTGAGGGACAATTCTTATTCCTTTTGGTTCACCTACTGATAATAGAGGTATATTGATATTTATCACATCACCAGTTTTAACGGGCACTCGTCTCGGCGACTCGTCTTGGCGAAGTGCAAAGCCGGAGCCAGAAGGCTCGCCGAGCCGTAGCGGGATAAGTTTTTTTAGAATCTTGAAACAATAAACGGCTGCCTTTTCGAAATCCATTTGTTCCTCGTTGGCCAAGCTCATAGCGACAGCGGGGATTTTCAAAAAGGCCGCCTCCATTGCAGCAGCGACGGTGCCGGAGTAATAGACGTTGATTCCTACATTTGCACCATTATTTATACCAGCGACGAGCAGATCGATCGGTCCATCATGTAATTGCATACAGGCTAATTTAACACAATCGGCGGGGGAGCCATGTACGCTAAAGCCGGTGAATCGGCCGTTAATGTCGACCTTGTTGCAGACTAACGGCTGATGAAACGTAACGCTGTGGCTGGAACCGGATCGGCTGGCCATCGGCGCAACCACGGTTACATCGCCGAGCTTGACCAGCTCCTTATAAATGGCAGCCAAGCCCGGCGCGAAAATACCATCATCATTTGTCAGTAATATTTGCATTTTTGGCACAAAAGTTCATAGTTCATAGTTCATAGTTCATCGATGAACAACGAACGAAATCCAGTTGAGCATTTTAATTGTTTACAATGCTTTTGTCAATCCGCCTTCGCTTCAATCATAATCAGATATTGCCACGAAGGCACAAAGGCACAAAGAAATACTCTGCGAGATACGAAATACAAGATACGAGTTTGCCACAGAGACCACACTCGTCTCGGCCAGGCTACGGCAGGCTCCGCCCAGACGAGCGTAGACGCGAGCCGTAGCCGGAGAGAACACAGAGAAAAGATAACCACGAAAATGCACGAACGCCGTCCTGAGCGCAGTCGAAGGAAAAACACAAAGAATTTAACCACGAATTAACACGAACGAACACAAAAAAATATAGACACAAAGAACACAGAGCTGCACAGAGATAAAAAAACACTAATTATACACTCTGAGTTTCATCCTTCGGAGTCCTACGGAGAACGGGTCTCGGTGAACTCTGTGGCAAAACTAAAATTCGTGAAAAAAAATCAGCGGTCTTTGCGGTCTCTGCGGTTAATGATAAATTCGGCCTTGCAGTTTTTGCCAAAACAAGTATAATTACAAAACACTATAAACTAACGTTTATCCGCCGTAGTCCGATTTGCAAGACCTAAGCGGGACTATTAGTATTTGGTGTATAGTATTATGTTAGGTTTTCAGAGAAGCGACTATGTCGAAGCAGAAGAGACCCAAAGTTCCTTTAGTAGCAGAGGAAGAAACCCTCTTCAATGCGAACCATACTTGTTGTATCTGCAGGGACCGGAACAAGGATGTCGTCATCCATCATATAGATAGGAAGAGAACAAACAATAATCTCGATAAT
>CAYNKI010000345.1:0-3650 GCA_964397675.1 uncultured Pirellulales bacterium | reverse complement strand
TGCATCTTTACGAATACAGCGAATACGCTTGGTATTTTTGGTGATATTTCGGTTATTGGGAAAACTATTGGCAGAAATATCCACTCCTGTAACTTTTTGACCATAGGTCTCGGATAAATACTGGGCAAGCTCGCACGCGCCACAACCCAAATCAAGCACACGATAAGCCAAACGCAACTCTTGGCCAATGCGCTCGTGCAAACGTGGCTTAATCTCATCATAAAAGTTATCGGTCAGCTTCGCAGGACTCATTGGCAACACCTAAAACGAAATAACTTTATCAGCTTCTTTAACCCACTGGGCCAATTCGGTCATCTTGGCTTCCTAAATACAAGAAGAATGTTTGCCATTAGATTTCCCCTTTCCTTTTTCGGAACCAAAATATTTCTCACGCCACCACAAAAAATGTCCCCAGGGATTATCGAGTTTGTATTTGCTATCCTCTGGTACACCTTCCCAGGTGTTGATTTCCTCCAGTAGTTCCGGGCAGGGTTTATCTTCGGCTAACAGTTCATAGGCACACTTTACGATCGCAAATTTTTTACTCGCATCGGGATCGTTTGGATTATGGTCAGGATGGTATTTCATTGATGCTTTTCTGTACGCTTTTTTCAAATCATTTTTGTCAACGTCTTCGGAAACTCCGAGGATCTTACAAGCTGCCTTGCGGGCCTCTAAGTCACGGCTTATTCTCTCCATGAATTCAAAATCATCTTTCATTTGACCGCAACCCTCGCATTGATTTTCTGGTATAGCTGTAAGAACTTTTCTTCGTAGCCGGGTAATGCATCAATTATTTTAATCCCCTGTGAGTAAGCTTCTGCTACCAGTCGGTCGTTCGGTATCTCAAGGAGAATTTCTATATCTTGTTGCTGGCAATAGCTTACAACTCGGTCGTCACCTATGTCGCAACGGTTTATTACAACAGCAAACGCAAGTCCAAGCTCTCTTACCATCTCCACCGCGAGCTGGAGGTCATTTAAACCAAACGGCGTGGGTTCGGTGACCAGCAGAACAAAATCTGTTCCCTTAACCGCTTCGATCACCGGACACGAGGTTCCAGGCGGAGCGTCTATTATGACCGTTCCGTTGTCCGCGGCATTTTCCTTAACCTTCTTTATTAAAGCAGGTGAACGTACGTCTCCTATTTTTAGCTGTCCCTGTCCAAACCTCAGATCATCTACGGTACCCAATTCAACAAATCCAATTTCTACCTGTTTTTCTTTAATAGCGCCGTTTGGACAGATAAGCATACATCCACCACATGAATGACACAACTGCTCAAAAGTAATCGCTTTGTCTCTCAGACAAATTATGGCACTGTATTGACAAAGCTGGCTGCATTTGCCACATCCATCACATTTTTCCAAGACAACTTCTGGCACACCGACGGTAATCTTTTTGCTCTGTTTTATATGTGGTTTAAGAAAGATATGGCCGTTGGGCTCTTCAACATCACAATCGAGATATTGAACCGGCTCGTCAGCCCGTGACAACGACAAGGCCAGATTTGTCGCTATGGTTGTCTTGCCGGTCCCACCCTTGCCGCTGGCAATCGCTATTTTCATATTATGCTTTTCTCCTCAGTAATACTAATTTTGTCCCAATCGAATTTATCTTTTGCAAACCAGCCTTTCTGGGGCAAAGAATCGAAACAGACGGGTTCTGGATTACTCCATTGATTCCCTGGCAGAATTTGCCATTTCGTATACCGGTTCATCGGCGTAGCTGTTTTATCTATCCTGTAACCATCAGGGTGAAAACCAACATTGATTTCTATGGCCTCGAATGTCTGCTCCATCATACATCTCCATTATGCAGTTTCTTTGAAGTGTTTTCGAATATAATGACTGTAAATAGCTCCCGCTGGGTTATGGGCCAATACCCGATCCTTGGCAATAAGCGTCGTTACAGGAGCATCTGAGACTTTCGCAAAAATAGCATCGTGGCCAACACAAAGCCCACATATAACATTGAGTTGAGTCTCTGCCTCATTTAGCAATTGGGCTTGTCCGGCCGGGTTGCACATAACCTCTCGGCCTTTTGATGAAATTTGAGGCAAATCAAAATCTTTCTTGTCAATTCCGCAGACCTTGCAGCACACAGACACTACCTCAAAATGCTTTGAAAGAATATTCTCAATAATCCTTGCTTCTTCACTCAAACCGATACAAAATGCCAAACCAATTCTTTGATATTCCAATTCCTTAGCCAAAAGGATTATTTCGCCCAATCGCGTCTCTTTGCCATAGTACCTTGCCTCGATTGCCGAAGCGGCTTGGTGTAATTTCGCTATATCATCATAATATAATGGTCTATGCTTAGAAGTTTGGGAGAAGCAATCCTTGCCGTCACGACACTCTTTGCTCTCACATCGTGCACATTGTGGGATTATTCTTTTTTCCAATTAGCTATTCCTTTGGCTCGTTCTTATTATCAACAAACACTATCTTAGCCTGGATATCTTTCGCTTTCTCGGCAGAGATATTGCAATAGGATATAATTATGACTTTATCGCCAATTGTTCCTAATCTTGCTGCTGGCCCATTTAATAAGATGGTGCCGGAACCTCGCGGAGCTGCAATAGCATAAGTTACAAAACGCTGGCCATTATTGATATTCAGCACGTGAACCTGCTCACCCGGCAATATATCAGCTTTCTCAATGAGTTCTTCGTCAATGGTGATACTTCCTTCGTAATCTAAGTCTAGTCCGGTTACGGTTGCTCTATGTATCTTTGATTTCAATATGGTTCGATTCATTATCAGCAGTCTTGCTTCTGGGTAAGTATAATGGCATTATTAGGGCACTCGCCAACACACAGCCCGCAGCCGGTGCAAAGCTCAGGCTGTACTAGAGCTTGCCCATTCACCTTGATGGCATTTGCCGGGCAGACATCTTCACAGATACCGCAGCCTGTACACTTCTCAGAATCAATGACCGCGACGACTTTACGGCCGCTTTCAAGCTCGCTAATTCTCTTGTTTAACTCATGCCTTTGCTGCTCAAGCAGTTCTGCCTGCTGCTTTAGAGCAGCCAATTCCTGCTCAGGGTTCATCTGCGTCCCGGCGTCTTGTGGGAAAGCTGCTGCCGAGCCAGTCGAGGGCATACCCATCGCCGCTGGCATACCCATACCGCGACCCATTCCGCCACCTCTACCCATGCCTCCGCCCATTCCACGTCCCATTCCACCACCGCGGCCCATGCCGCGTCCGCCGCCCATACCTAAACCCATTCCCGAACCTGGGCCTTGACCCGTCGGGCCAGTCATCGGCTGTCCCGTTGGCGTCGGATCTGCCGGTGCTGTGCTCATACCAAAGTGGCTAGTTACATTAGGCCCCGAAGCAGAAGAGAAAGCCCCTGTTTTGAGCTGCTCAACAGCGTTACGTACAGTTCCGCTGACACCATCGATAACCTGTATCCCTGCCTGACCTAATACGGAAAATGCGTTAGGCCCACAGTTGCCGGTGAGTACTGCTGTTACGCCTTTTTCCGACATTAACTGAGCGGACTGAATTCCCGCACCACCGCCAAGGGCAACGTTCGAGTTTTCAATTGCCTCATACTCCATTGTGTCGGTGTCAATAATCAAAAAATAAGGACACCGACCGAATCGAGCCTCAACATTGTCATCAAGAGTGGGGCCTGTT